>JBIIZO010000057.1:0-11858 GCA_044346245.1 Crocinitomicaceae bacterium | reverse complement strand
GCCCAGTACCAAATCTAAAACCCCAGACTGATCGAGGTCAAGGGCCAAAACAGTAGAGCCTGCATGCGCCTTGGCTTGTTTGTTTGGTTTCAATTCAGGATTGGTGACATTGCCATCGGTACAGTAAGAGCTCGTGTCATTTAAAAATAGTGCATTGCTCGTGACATCTTCGCGGTATTTGCCCCAGCACCTGTTTTTGAGGATGAAAACAAGTGAATCGGAATGCCCGTAAAGTTCTTGACTTTGGTTTTGGTGGTATTGGAGGTATTCGCCACTGATGTGATACGTGAGGATATCCATATCGCCATCGCCCTCGACATCTACTAGTGCGGGAATGTCTGCTCCACTGATGTACAAATTGAGGGTCGGGCCTGCATAATTGGAAAGTAAATAAGGACTATATGCCTCCCACTGCAAACCGCTGGCCGCACTGCCCGTATTGCGATAAGCCTGAATGCCGCCCACTGCATAGCAAAAGAGGTCTTTTCTGCCGTCGTGGTCGTAGTCAAAGGTGGTGACGCGGTAATGCAAGTTGGACGGAAAAAACAAGTGCGCACGCAAATCGATTTCATAAGTTAGGCCAGCGGCTGAGCTAACCTGCTTGAAAACGCGGATTTGGTCAGCACTGCGGTCAAAAACAAGGAGGTCTTCGTCGCCGTCGTAATCGTAGTCTAGGGTAGAAAATTGCGGTGTATTGAGACCTCCTGCCCAAGCTTTATCTAGGTTTTGACCATCAGAAGACACCGGAATAAAGTTGCTGAAATTGAATTGGAATTGCGCCTGCGCAGCAAGGCTGCAAAAAATAAATACAAGCGTCCAACCCTTCATGCACTAAAATTACGGCGTTTTTGCATTGGATGCATGCCATGCGATGATTCTTTTGTCGTCGCCCGCACTTGCAAACCCATCAGTTAAGGAAATGAGCGCATTAATTGAATGGCGATGCCCAGCCATTTGTAAGTCGAGCTTCTGACCAATTTCATCGGTTTCTAGCGACCAAATTTTAAGGGTTTTATCTCTCGATGCCGACACGTATTGTCCGTTTGGCAGTTGCAATAATTGGTAGATGGTTCCGAGATGGGCCGGAAAAGCATTGAGCTTCTCACCTGCTGCACTCCAACGCCTGATGTACGCATCTTTTCCGGCGCTTAAAATACCGCCATTGGGCAAAAGGCAAAGCGCTGTGCAAGCTTCGTGGTGTGCATAGACCTGCTGCGTTTCATTGAAAAATGTTGTTTCGATTTTTCTGTAATAGCCATCGGCACCCGCGACTACAAAATAAGTTCCGTCAGGAGCTACAGCAATTTGGCGGATTTTGCCACAAGCTAAAGGAAGCGTCAGCAAAAGGTTCCAGGCGGAATCCCAGATCAACACATTGCCCTCAGCATCGGCAGAGTAGCGCTGATCTAGGCAAGGATTGGCAGCCAGCGCAAAAACGGCACTTTGATGTACCTTGAGGAATTTAAGTTCTACTTTTTGTGCGGTATCGATAAGGTGCAAGCTACCATCCGACAAACCAATTAAAAGTTGGTTGTGCTCGGGCAAAACTAGCAGGCTAAATGGCGCTTGCGTGCAGCGAATGGCAAATTGATCTTGCTGACCAGTTGTTTTGTGCCAACGCGCAACAAACTTGTCTGAGGATGCCGAATAAATATAGCGCTCATCCTGAGCAAGTGCATAAATAGGGCCTTGGTGGCCAGTGATTTGAAGTTGTTTAGAATAAAGCGTGTGCGACTTATTCTTGTTCATCGTCTAGGTCGTCGTCGGCATCGTCGTTGACTTGTTTGAGGCGGTCAGCGTATGATTTCGGAAGAAAATCGAAGAAGGTGTCGCCGCGCAAGCCCAAGCGCAAACACTCCAATGGAATGAGGTCGTTGGGTGCAATGTTGCCTAAATTGACTTCGGCACCAAAAAGCTTGATAAACCAAACTTGCTGGTTCTTTTGAGGTGCTTCCCAGAGGATGTCCTCTGGCTTGACATTGGCAATGATGCGGTTGATGAGCATAGTGTGGGCAGTGCCATTGGGTCTGAATACGCCTACATTACCTGCCTCGCGGCCTTCGGCAATGACTTTCCAGCTTCCGGCTTCTAATTCTGCTTTCATGAGACGCACCCATTTGGCAGGTGAGATAAGGATACCTGAATCTTTGGAACCTACCTCAGAAAGAACGGTTCTGGACTTGGAGAGTTCATGAATAAGCTTGCACTTTTCATCGTGCGGAATGATGATCGAGCCATCTGAAATTTCAGCGAGGTCGAGGTCGTATTTATCGAGCAGTTGGACGTATTCCTTGAACATGCCACGCGCATAAAAAGCTTCGAAAAGTGTACCGCCAAAGTAGGGTCTGATGCCCGCCTCGCGGTACATTTTGATTTTTTCCTCGAGCTGACGTGTCACAAATGCGGTTCCAAAGCCAAATTTGACGATGTCGGTCAGGTGGGCGGATGCTTCGATAAAGTGTTCGGTTTCGCGCAGCCCTAAACCCTTATCCATCATCATGGTAACGCCTTTGTTACGTGGTTTTTCACTGCGTTTGGGGATAAAAGAAAGTTTAAAGTTCATGTTAGTCAGCTAAATATAAAAAATCGGTGTCGTCGAGTAGCTTGGGATTGATCTCAAAGATCTGTTTGGCGCTACTGGCGTTTTTGTTGAGGCATTCATTATAGAGATGCTTGGCTTCGGCAAACTGCCCCATTTGCCATTTGATATTGATGAGATGCAGCTGGGCTTCAAAAACCGATGGGTGGTCTTGACAAAACTGCAAAATGAATTCTTGAGCCTCTGCTAAGGACAGCTCACTCACAAAAGAAATGTAGTCTGATAGCGCTTCTTGGTCCTCTGGAAGGAGGGCTAAGCTTTTTAGGTAGTGAAACTCAGCTTCTGAACGGAGGTCGATTTTTTGATAAGCACCTGCCAAAACGTGGTGTATACCTGCATTTTCAGGGTCATAATCGAGGGCTTTTTGGATCAGAACAATGCCCTCTTTTGTAGCGCCGAGAAGGTCTTCGATAATACCCAAGCCCAACCAAGCTTCTGGTAGCATAGGTTCGAGGTCTATGCTGAGCTTGTAATAGTGCTTGGATAGCTCGAGTTCGTTGAGTTGTTCGTAAGCTTCTCCTATGTAACAGAGCGCCATAGCGTCGTCGCCGTCGTGTTTCATGCAAAGCTCAAAGTGCTCGATAGATTTGTGGTATTTTTCTAGAGAAAGATACGCATTGCCTAAGTTGAAGTGCGCTGGGCCAAATTCTTCATTGATGAGGATGGCGTATTCGTAGGCCCAAACGGCGCGTTCGTAGTTTTCTAATTTACTGTAGGCATTGCCGAGGTTGTACCAGGCAGTGCTTGAGTATGGCTGTTCGTCAATAAATTTAAGGTAAGCTTTAATTGATGCTTCCGTTGCGCCAAGTGCGTCATAGCAACGGCCGAGTTCATAGAGCGCAGCTTCGTTTTGCTTATTGGCTTCCAGTGCCTGGTGCAGGGTGTCGATGGCATCTTGGTACTGAGAAAGGCGCTCGTACTCGATAGCGATATCGAGGTAGATGTAGTCATGCTCAGCAGGATCTGAGTGCTCAAGTGCTAATTTGAAATAGCGAATAGCCTGTTTGTGTTCGCGCTGTTGTGCGTGAATGGACGCTTTAGTGAGGTAGAGTTCAGCGCTATCAATTTCTTGTTTTTCTAGCTGGACTACACAATCCATAGCCTCTTGTAATAAGCCCATTCCGCCTAAAGCTTGTGCTTTGCGTAACTTGAAAAGCGGATTATATGCAAATTGATAAATGCCAAATTCTGAGGCGATTTTGGCCTTATTGAATTGACCTTGAATGAGGTAGTGATCGATGAGGCCTTCTAGACGGTCGCTGTCGATGAACTTGAGCTTTTGACCCTTCAAGTGCGCCTCGAAGTGCTCGATGTCTTCGCTCAAACTGCTGTCGTTGTAATCTTCTTCGTCGTCGTCAAACATAGGGCCCTATTCTAAGTATAAAATTAGGCCCTTTGTGTCATAATGACAACTAATGCTTTTGGCACTTATCAACAAATGCCAAAAATGTTGAAAAGTTATCGGGTTTTCGAAGTATGACGTTGTTCAACCTGGTACTTCAAACTGACATAAAAATGCCTTCCAGGACCTGGCATTCCAATGTTTTTCAAACGCGA
This sequence comes from Crocinitomicaceae bacterium, assembly GCA_044346245.1. Lineage (GTDB taxonomy): Bacteria > Bacteroidota > Bacteroidia > Flavobacteriales_D > Crocinitomicaceae > UBA952. The sequence continues at coordinate 7,702 of JBIIZO010000057.1, read as the reverse complement.
TAAATGATCAATGTAACTGCTATTGGTCAGGTTGCGCACCCCAGTTTGGATCATCCAGGCGCCATTTTTTTCAAGGTAAAAGCGCGCGTTCAAGTGCAGGAGCTGATAGCTTTCACTCGTGGTTTCTTGAAAAGCGACACGCGTTTGAGCGGCCATCCATTGGTGACTCAAGCTCACTTCTATTTTCTGAATTTTACCCGAAAAATCCCAATGGTATTGCAGTTCATTTTGCAGGCGTGTTGGCGGCAACAAGGAGATGGCGCTGTCTTGCGGGCTCTTGAATTGAATGTAAGAAAAAGAAGCCTCCCAATGCAGATTATGTAGCCAATGCGGATGAAAGTGCGCACTGACATCTAGGCCATACAAACGCCCTAAATTGAGCTGTTCGTAGGTGAATACAGGTATGCCATCAACACTTGTTCCGTTTGGCTGAATATAAATGTAGTCTTGCACCCATGCATGATATGGATTGATGCTCAAACTGCCGTGCTCAGTACTGACTGTACTCATCCAGTCCAGTTGCAGACTGCGTTCCGGCACCAAAGAAGTATCGCCAATTTCATAGCGCAGCGCACCATGATGAAAACCATCGGCAAGCAGTTCACTTAGATGTGGCGCGCGAAAGCCGCTAGAAAGATTGAAGCGGTTTTGCAAGGCCGCACAAGGCTGCCAACTCCAACCCAAAGACAAATTTGGGCTCGCATATTCTTTTGAAAGCGGCTGAACAAGCGTCTGAGTTTGGATCCAACGGATGTCTTGTCTGAAGCCAACTTGCAATAGCTGTTTTTTGGAAAGCTCGATTTTATACAAGCCAAAAACGCCCTGATCTAATGTTCTGGCATTGGGCAAGAGTTCATCCTCTGCAAAAGGGGAGTTGAGGTTCAGTTGGAGCATACCTGCAGCACCAATGATGAGTTGTTGCTTGGTCCATTTTCGAGTCCACTTGGCTTGGTAGATCGTATTCAAAAGATCCATTTCCATAAAAGGCTTGGTCACTTTTTCGTCGTATTCAACCAATCGGTTGTGCGTTTGACCAAGCAGCAACTGAACATCTTGACCATTCCAAAAACGCTTGAATTCGTAACTGAGCAACTGATTGGTGAAAAATTGTGCGGGCAAAGAATAGCGCCGGCCTTGAATGGGCACTTGAAAGCTAAGGGGTGTAATGAGAGAATCGTGGGTATGCCCCGGAATACCAGCCACTGTATTGTTGAACGCATAGCGCAGTACGTGCATTTGGTTGGGCTTAAACCAAGAGTAAGCGGCCTTACCCACCCATTCATGAAAACGCGAGTTCTTGGCATATAATCCACTTGGCAGCTGAAAATCAGCATGATTGGCATAGCTTCCCGCGAGCAGTAAACGCTTGTTACCGGTACTCTTTTTGTACAAAAGACTAGAAGAGCTTCCTGTCGTGTTCTGATTGAATTTTTGCTGTACACTGAGTGCCTGCGTACCCACCTGCGCATAGGGTTCGTCAACTAAATAAATGACGCCGCCTAAAGCATCTGCGCCAAACAAAACAGAAGCCGGCCCCTTAATGACCTCCACTGAACCCAATGCTAGTTCACCGATTCCCAAACCGTGGTCTCCACCCCACTGCTGCCCCTCGAGGCGCAAACCGTTCACTAGCGTCACAACGCGCATGCCTTGCATGCCGCGGATCACGGGTTTGGCGATACCGTTGCCCAAAGAACTCACATAAACACCCGGAATATTGGTCAACAACTCTGAAACGTGCATGCCGCCAGAGAGCTGTAAGTCTTTGATGCTGCGCACTTCTATGGGCACCGTGCTTTTGTGGCGCAAAGACAGCTGCTGCCCACTTACCGTCACCTCTTCGGTGGTCATGTGCCCGAGTCGCAAACCAAAAGCTAAGCTAGTTCCTGTGCCCGCCACCATCGTGTCCAATACTTGGTAATCAGGATGTCTCAAGCGCAAAACTTGTTGCTCAGACCACGTAAAAGGAAAAATAAAAACGCCATTGGCATCTGTACGGACTTGTATTTGAAAAGCCGGTACTGCAATTACGACATTTTGAATGGGTAGATTGGTTTGTGCATCGCGCACCAACCCTTTGATTCCCTGCTGCGCAAGGAAGGGAAAGCTGCAGAGTACAGCCAACCCTAAAAATAAATTTTTCATGTGAAATTAGGGACTAAAAATTCATAACAAAGTGTTCTAGCACTTGAAATGAGGAGGCGCCCTAAGTTGGTGAAAAGTGACTTTAGTACCGGAAAGATCTATGCAAGCCGTTTGATCATGAACAAATGGCACAGACCTGAAAGCGCGAAAAGAAAGCGTTGTAGGACTTGTAAAAACGCACAAAGAGAGATCGCATACTGGGCAATCTTCTTCTATGGTTTGTTTCTGGCTGAGTGCGCTTTTTTTATGATCAGAATGGCTACAATGATGCCACCATTGCTTTGGTGTAAGCACAAGTGTAAAACAAATCAATAAGGAAATACTGAACGCTTTCACGAGGTGAAAATACCGATTTTTAAATTGGATAGAATTTAGAATTTCTTTATACTACAACAAAGCTTCAATGATGGCATCCATGCTGTATCCTTCTGCCTCTGCGCGGTAATTGCGCACCAAACGGTGGCGGAGAATAGCTTTGGCTACCGCTTTTACATCTTCGATGTCTGGTGAGTACTTTCCGTGCAACGCAGCGTGGCATTTGGCGGCAATCACGAGGTTCTGAGAAGCGCGCGGCCCTGCTCCCCACGTGATGAAATCTTTGGTAATTTGAGGCGCTATAGGATCTTTGAGACGGGTTTTAGCGACTAAGGTTACGGCGTACTCAAGGACGTTCTCTGCGACCGGTATACGGCGAATGAGTGCTTGGTAATCGATGATTTGCTGCGCATTGAGTACCGTTTGGAGTTCCACAACTTGATCAGATGTGCTAGATTTAACAATTGCGAGTTCTTCTTGGTATGAAGGATAGTCAACCCAGATATTAAACATAAAGCGGTCGAGCTGTGCTTCTGGTAGCGGATACGTACCTTCTTGTTCGATGGGGTTTTGAGTTGCCAATACAAAAAATGGCGCCTCTAGTTTATAGGTTGTGCCAGCAGCCGTAACAGCGCGCTCCTGCATGGCTTCTAGCAAAGCAGCTTGGGTTTTGGGTGGCGTGCGGTTGATTTCATCGGCTAAGATCATGTTGGAAAAGATCGGGCCTTTGATGAACTTGAATTGCTTGGTTTCGTCGAGAATTTCGGAACCAACGATATCCGAAGGCATCAGGTCTGGTGTAAACTGGATGCGGTTGAAAGTTAAACCTAAGGTTTTGGCAATAGTATTGACCAACAAGGTTTTAGCCAAACCAGGCACCCCCACAAGCAAGCAATGCGAGCGCGAAAAAATGGCAATTAGGACTTGGTCAACGACGTCGTCTTGACCGATGATCACTTGGTGAATCTCTTTCTTTAAGGCCTGATAATCAATTACTAATTGATCAATTCTGTCTTTATCTGTCATAGGATATCAAGGAGTTTTAAGCCAATTGACACGAAAATCACAATTTTGAAATTGTGGATCGAGTCGGATGTAGGCATTTGGAATTTTTGTTTGTGTCCATTCATCGAGGACACGTTGTTTTTTATCGTTCTCTGCTGCAAGTTTGATCAAGGCGTAGTCTTGCTCTAAGTTAGCTTGATGCGCTGGCACGCGATTTTGTAGTCTTACCATCCGGATACCTTGCTTTCTTTCAAAGAGATCCATGTAAAGAGAAGGTTGCGAAACTCCACCACTTTCGAGCGCGTCAGTAAGCAAATAGATTTGTTGGTCAATTTCGTTGAGTTGCTCCATGTCCCAGTAGATGTCCATGGTGTAAGGATTGGTAAGGACCCCTTTATTTTGCTTGGTGGCGTCGTCATTTGAGTAACGCAGCACTGCTTCGTCCCAGGTGATGGCGTTGCGAGTGAGCAATTGATAACAGCTATCCATGCGTTGAGATGCCACAGAAATACTCGAAGAGCTATATTCTGGCATGATGAGGATATGCAAACAAGTATAGTCGTCGCCTTTGCGTGACACCAACTTGATGATATGATAACCGTACATGGTTTCAACAATTTCTGACACTTCTCCGGGTTTAAGGTCAAAAGCAGTTGCCTCAAACTGCGGGACCATCATGCCTTTAGAAGCGGTAATTTTTCCTCCTTGACTCGCTGAGCCCGGATCCATTGATTTGAGACGTGCCATGGTTTCAAAAGGCTTGCTACCGCTCACAATTTGCTTGCGGATGTCTACAAGTTGGTCATAGGCGAGTTTTTTGTCGGCCAATGTAAGTTCAGGAAACTGTACAATTTGCTGAAAACTCAATTTCATATTGATAAACGGAATGCTGTCTTTAGGAAGCTTTGCGTAAAACGCGGCTACTTCTTTAGGTGTAACGGTGATATCGCCTGTGATTTTGCGCTCCATTTCTTGTGCGAGCATTTTGTTTTTGATAATGGTTCTGAATTCTTCCTTGATGGCAATTGTGGATTTCCCGTAGAATTCCTCAAGGTTTTCTCGGCCACCCATTTTGTTTTCCATAATGCGCAAGCGGTTCTCCATTTCGGCATCTACTTGTTCATCGGAAATTTCTAAGCTATCGATGAGCGCTTGATTCACGAGTAGCTCTTCCAATAAAAGTTGCTCGAGTATCTGACACTCCTTTCCGCTCACTGCGCGATCCTTTTCTGTGAGCTGCAGGCGTTGGGTTTCGATATCTGACCAAAGGATAATGTTGTCACCAACTTGGGCCACAATTTGATTCACCAACTTTTGAGCCTGCAATTGACCCAAAAGTAAAAATTGAAAACTAAGTAAAAATAAGGTTCTATAGTTCATTATTGGCCGATTTGATAAAGCACGTCTTCATTAATGACGATCTTGTGCTTTGAACGTAACGCCTCTAACCATTTTTTCTCGAGATAAGTTTGGTAATCTGAAGTGGCCAAACCTTTTGACTCGCTGTATTCTTTGGGTGCAGGCGGCAAAATGGCAGCCACTTTAACTACATACCATTTGCCGTCCATTGAATATACAGGATTCAGGCCAGGTGTGAAAGTGCGCTCTTGCAAATAAGGCGTTTGAGCGATTTCAAATTTATTCATGCGCACCTTTAAGTTGAGCTCTGAATCTTTGTTGATGACGTCGAGAACCGTCTTGGAATTGATGGTATCTGCTTGCACGAGCATGCCATAAACTTGCACTGCAATGTGCTCGTCTTTACATTCGTAAATCGTTGCATCTAAGCGGTTAGACCATGCGTATTTGCTGCGGTTTTCCATGAAGAAGGCTCTTAAACCTGCGGTATCCTTGACCGCTTTGTTCCATACTTGGTCTTGCATGATTTCGTAGAGAATGATGCCGTCGTGGTATTCTTGAACGAGCGCTTTGTAAGCTGGATATTTGGCTGGCAATAGTGCTTCTTCGTAAGCTAAAATTTCGCTTTTCTCCCATTGTTGGTAAAGTTGTTTCACCACTACTGCTGAGGAGTCTTTGCGAACAGAACGGTAGTTTTTGACGACATATTTTGCAAAATCTTGTTGCTTGAATTTTTTGCCATCCAAAACAAAGAGTGTTTTGTTGGACTTGAGTTTGTCTGCAGTCCACTTGCCCAAAAAGAAACTAGAGTCAATGTTCGCCACGAACCATCCCAAGCCTTTTTCGCTTTTATTTTGGTAAGCATATTGCGTGCGTAATTTTTGCACAAAAGAATCTTGAGTTACTTTCGAACGCTCGTCTTTGTTTACCTTGGCTTGAAGTTCGCGGCGCATGGCTTCATAAGACTTGACAGGTGTCCATTCGATGAGTTTAATGATATGAAAACCGTATTGCGTTTTGACCGGTTTAGAGAATTCACCGACTTTTTTTAAAGCGAAAGCAGCATCTTCAAATTCCAAAACCATACGCTGGCTTGTTCCGGAGCCGAATGCCGGTAACTCGCCACCTTTTTTGATGCTGTTGGCATCTTCTGAGTAGGCGCTGACCATTTTTTCCCAAGAAGAGCCTACTGCCAGGCTGTCATATATCTCATTGATTTTCTTTTCGGCGTTTTGTAGCGTTTCGGTTGTTGCTTCGCGACCTGTTGCAATCATGAGGTGCGCAACTTTAATAGTGCCTCGCGCGGGGCGTTTGTCAGTAACCTTTAAAATATGGTAACCAAAACGTGTTTTGAACGGTTCGCTAATGGTGCCTACTGGAGTGGTAAAAGCTTTTTCTTCAAAAGGATAAACCATCTGAAAAGCAGTAAAATAGCCAAGGTCTCCGCCATTGAAGACAACAGAAGGATCTTCAGAACCGAGTTTAGATTTGGCAACAGAAGCAAAATCTTCGCCTTTTTCAATACGCGCCTTAAGGCCAAGCAAGCGATTGTAGGCTGCTAGCGTGTCTTTAGGACTTGCGTTGGGGTCAAGTTTGATGAGGATATGTGAACAACGCACTTCTGTAGCAGTGCGGTTATAGGCCTCCTGAACCATGGCTTGGTTTTGAACGGAATCAATTAAGTAAGGCAAGGCCAATTGTTTTTTGTAGCCCTCGAGTTCTTTTTGCAAGCGCGGAAGGGTGTCGTAACCCAGCGCTTCAGCTTCAGCAACTTTGAGCTTGAAAACCTCAAACAATTGCATGTAGCGATCCAGCGAATCTTTGTCAAAACTCGGATTCGGGTTGTTTTTGGTGTAAATCTGTAAAAATTCTGATTTGGTAACAGGCTTATTGTTGATCGTCATGACGACAGGCTCCTTTTGAGCAAGAGCGAGGTTGGTCAAAAAGCCAAACAAGAATAATACAAGGGTCTTTTTCATTGGTTTTGATTAAAGCGGTTAAAGCTATGAATTTAAATTACTTGATGCTATAGTTTGGTGCCTCACGGGTAATAGTGACGTCGTGAGGATGCGATTCGCGCACGCCCGCAGAGGTGATGCGCACAAAGCGCGCGCCTTTGAGTTTGTCTATGTTTGGGGCACCGCAGTAGCCCATACCAGCGCGCAAGCCGCCGATGAGTTGGAACATGACTTCGATGAGTTTGCCGCGGTAAGGAACGCGACCGGAGATGCCTTCGGGCACTAATTTTTTGATGTCGTCTTCGGCATCTTGGAAATAGCGGTCTTTGCTGCCTTTTTGCATGGCCTCCAAAGAACCCATGCCGCGGTAAGACTTGAATTTACGGCCTTCGTAAATGATGGTCTCGCCTGGCGATTCTTCAACACCTGCAAACATAGACCCGAGCATTACAACGTCGGCTCCGGCTGCTACAGCCTTCACGATGTCTCCGGTATAGCGGATACCGCCGTCGGCAATCACAGGAACGCCTGTACCTTCTAGTGCTTTGGCCACCTCATTAATAGCTGTGAGTTGAGGAACCCCTACTCCTGCAATAACGCGGGTGGTGCAAATGGAACCTGGACCAATACCTACTTTAACGGCATCGGCGCCTGCATCGGCAAGATATTTAGCTGCTTCTGCTGTAGCGATATTCCCCACCACAATTTGTAGTTCTGGGTAAACGGCCTTGACGGCTTTGAGTTGGTCTACCACACCTTTTGTATGACCGTGTGCGGTATCAATAACGATGGCATCTACGCCAGCCTCAACAAGTGCTGCTACGCGCTCCATGGTGTCGTAAGTTACGCCGACTGCTGCTGCCACGCGCAAACGTCCTAAAGAATCTTTGCAAGAATTCGGATGTTCTTTGACTTTGATG
>JBIIZO010000176.1:0-3604 GCA_044346245.1 Crocinitomicaceae bacterium | reverse complement strand
ACCCGCGCCTTTTGCAATACGCAGACCGCATCATTGAAGTAGACGGCGGCTTTGCCAAAGAAATCTCCAAACAAGACCTCTCACAAAAATTAGCAATTCATTGATATGAAATTCCAGATCCTTAGCCCCTTCGTTCTCTTATTAGCCCTTAACTCTTGCGGTGGCGACACCGAAAAGAAAGTGAAAGTCGAAAAGTATAAAGTGGACAAAATCGACAAAATCATTGGCATTGCCCGCATTGAGCCGTCTGCGAAAATCAGCCCAATTGGTGCAGAAAGCGCTGGTAAAATCATGAAAATTCACGTGCAGGAAGGCCAAATCGTGAAAAAAGGCACGCTCCTACTCACCCTAGACCAAAGCGTAGACGCCGCGCAAATTCAGCAAAGCGATGCCCGCTTGGCAACGCGCCAACAACGCGTCAAAAGTTTAGAAGCCAAAATTGCGGCCATCGAACTCAAAATCAGTTTGGCCGATACCGAACGCAAGCGCGACCGTCGCCTAGCCGACGCACAAGCAGGCACTGAGAAAGCGGCTTTTGACTCGGAAAGTATCTACAACAACCTCAAAGCAGACCTCGCCATTGCAAAAGCAGACTTGGCTGAGGCCAAAGCCACTATCGGCGAAGTGGAAACAGAGCGCAATTACGCGCAAAAACTCCTCGACAAAAAGAACATTTATGCGCCTTCAGACGGCATGGTCTTGAATTGGGAAGTTAAATTAGGTCAAGCGGTGAGCATTGGCAGCAAACTCGCCGATTTCGCTCCTGCTGGCGACCTCATTGCCACCACAGAAGTCGATGAATTATTTGCCATGAAAGTCAAGAAAGGACAACGCGTTCAGATCAATATCCAAGGCACCACAGACAAACTCAGTTCCGGAACCGTTGTATACTGTGCCCCGTTTCTTTCTAAGAAATCGATTTTCAACGACCGCGCAGACAACCTCGAAGACCGCCGCGTCAGAGAAGTGCGCGTGCGCATAGACCAACCCGAGGCGGTATTGATTGGCAGCAGAGTAGAATGCATCATTTCATTATAAGCCATGCAATTACTGCGCACCGCCCTTAAATTCATCAAATTCGACAAGCCCAAGAGCATCGGTGCCTTGTTTGGCGTTATTATTTCCATTTTTTTGGTGGGGCAGCAAACGGGTATCTTCACCTTTCTGACCAACGCCATGTGCTATTTTGTACGCGTCAACGACGGCTACGTTTGGGTTACTGACAACAAAACTGAAAACGTCAATGCGCTTGCTCCAATTGACGTGCGCCTTGGCTTTGAAATGGAAAGCCTACCCCATATCAAAAAAGCACACCAGTTTGTACTTGCAAGTGGTGCTGCGCGTTTCCCAGACGGCACCGCAGCGGGCCTCAGTATTGTAGGTGTTGAATTGCCTGAATTCAATGGCATTCAGCAGGATATTTTCTTTGATGGCGAGCCCCAAGACCTCATTGCCGACGGCGCTGTTTCGGTAGATTTCTTCGACGCCAAAGCGCTGGGCAACCCTAAAAAAGGTGACTACTTTGAGCTCAACAACAAGCAAGTGCGCATTGCGGCGCTCACCAAAGGCGCGCGTTCTTTTGGCGGCGGCCTGATTTCCTATACCACCATCAACCGCGCCCGTTTTTTAGGCAACGTGCCACTGTCCAAAACCTCCGCATTTTTAGTCGAGGTAGACCGCAGTCAAAACATGGAAAAAGTTGTGCAGTCCATCAATGCCAACATTCCTGGCGTCAAGGCTTGGATGCCAAAAGAATTTAAAAACCAGACGATCCTGACGGTACTCAAGTCCAGCGGTATTGCGTTTTCATTTGGAACGCTCATCATTTTTGCACTCATTTCGGGCTTCATTATTATCGGGCTCACCCTCTACTCTGCGGCCATTGACCGCATCAAAGACTACGGCACGCTCAAGGCCATTGGCGCCACCAACGGCTATATCCGAAAGCTCATCCTGATGCAAGCCACCCTCTACGCCATCGTCGGTTTTTTAATCGGTTATGCTTTGATTGAAGGATTCAGAAACGGAATTGCCAACGCCGGCACCCTATTTACGTTCTCACCGGCCATCAAATTCGGGTTTTTCGTCATCACTGCCGTCATCAGTATTTCCGGAACTTTATTTGCCATCCGCCGCATCACCAAGTTGGAGCCCGCTTCAGTTTTTAGGAATTAGTAGCCAAGGCCTTCAAAATTCAGTACCTTTGCCTACGAATCAAAACCGGTTATGGACCAAACAGAAGGCATCCGCATCAATAAATACCTCAGTGAAGTAGGCTATTGCTCGCGCAGGGCAGCCGACCAACTCATTGAACGCGGAAGGGTCATGATCAATGGGCAGGTACCCGAAATGGGAACCAAAGTCATGCCCGGAGATTTGGTCACGGTAGACGACGAAGCTGTTGGCGAGCCGCAAGAAGACTTCATCTACATCGCTTTCAATAAGCCTGTCGGGATTGTCTGCACCACCGACCACGTGCGCGAGAAAGACAACATCATTGATTACATCAATCACCCTAAGCGAATTTTTCCGATCGGAAGGCTAGACAAACCCAGCGAGGGGCTCATTTTCTTGACCAACGACGGCGATATCGTCAATAAAATTTTAAGGGCGCGCAACAACCACGAAAAAGAATATTTGGTGCGGGTCAATAAGCGCATCACCCCCGATTTCATTCGCAAAATGGGACAAGGCGTCCCGATATTAGGTACCAAAACCCGCCGCTGCGACGTCCGTCAAATCGATGCTTTCACCTTTCGAATTGTCCTGACCCAAGGGCTCAATCGGCAAATTCGCCGCATGTGCGAATTCTTTGACTACCGCGTGGCTACGCTCAAGCGCATCCGCATCATGAACATCAAGCTCGATCTTCCGGTAGGCCAATGGCGCTACCTCAATGAAGACGAAATCAAGGTGATTAAATCAATGGTAGCCGATAGCGTGAAGTCTTTTGACGACTCCGAATATCAATAAGTTTTATAGTTTGATAATTTGTTTGGATTGAACGCTTCCATTTTGGGAAAGCTCAAACAAATAACTTCCTGAACTCAAATGTGAAAGCTTGAGGAGCTGTTGCCCCTGACCGTCTACGGTGCCACTTTGAAGCAATTTACCTTGAAAATCAAAAATTGAATAGACACCTGGCTGAGTGCAAGTAAGAACTACTTCATCTTTAATAGGATTGGGGTAAAAACCAATTTGCATTTGCGCTTCTGGTACTTCGAGCGGGTTGTCGTTTTCACAGAGCTCGCGTACCTCGGCCACACTTAAGGCTCTGTTCCACAAGACCAATTGATCCATCTTGCCCATTAAAAAAGCGCCGTTTGAATTTGTTGAATTGCCGATGTAATACCCAATTCCGGAGGGCGCAGTGGAATAAACCATCGTGTTTGAACCTGTTCCGGAGTAGGTCCCGGGCTGTTGTTCGCAATCAATGTAGATTTTCATGTCTTGGGCACTATTGATGATGCCTACAATATGGTGCCACTCGTTCAAAGATATACCCGCATTGGTGAGAAAGGAACGGCGATTGCTCGGATTGGCACCACCCATACCCCCTGCCAAATGCAGACCAATTTGACCTGTATTGGCGGCAATATTCAAC
>JBIIZO010000056.1:0-12018 GCA_044346245.1 Crocinitomicaceae bacterium | reverse complement strand
AGGTGTCATGCTATCACATGCCAACATCCTCGCGACGGTTTCTGCATGTATAGACCCAATTCCAGCCGATAAAAATTCGAAGGTCTTGAGCTTTCTTCCGGTATGTCATATTTATGAGCGCATGCTCCATTATTTGTATATGTACATTGGTTGCTCTATTCACTTTGCTGAATCGATGGATACCATCGGCGACAACATCCGTGAAGTAAAGCCCGATGTATTCTCCGCAGTACCGCGCTTAATCGAAAAGGTTTTCGACAAAATCATGGCCAAAGGAGAGGAACTCTCTGGTGTCAAACGCGCACTCTTCTTCTGGGCTGTTGGCGTTGCCGAAGACTACGATGTCATTGGAAAATCAATATTTTACAAAGTCAAATTAGCCATTGCGCGCAAGCTTATTTTCTCCAAATGGCAAGAGGCGCTCGGCGGCAACGTCAAGGCAATTGCTTCTGGGTCTGCGGCATTACAACCGCGCTTGGCCCGCATCTTCTTGGCGGCAGATATTCCAATTCTCGAAGGTTATGGCCTCACCGAAACTTCTCCGGTTGTTACGGTCAATAACTTCAATACAGGTATCCGAATTGGCTCGGTTGGCCCGCTAGTAGAAAACGTACAGGTCAAAATAGCCGAAGACGGCGAAATCCTTGTCAAAGGACCAAACGTCATGATGGGTTACTACAAAAATCAAGAAGCCACCAATGAAGTTTTTGATGCCGACGGCTGGTTTTGTACCGGTGATATCGGCACCTTCCAAGAGGGTAAGTTTTTGAAGATTACCGATCGCAAAAAAGAGATTTTCAAAACCTCTGGCGGCAAGTATATCGTGCCACAAGCCATGGAAAACCGACTCAAGCAATCTCGTTTTATCGAGCAAGCCATGGTGATTGGTGAGGGCGAGAAATTCCCAGCTGTATTTGTTGTTCCCAATTTTGCTTTTGTAAAAGAATGGGCACAGCGTCATGCCTTAGATTTTTCAAAGCTTTCTAACGACGCTATCATTGAGAACCAAGCACTGATAGACCGCATCAATGAAGAAATTGCAGTGATCAATAAAGAATACGGTTCATGGGAGCAACTCAAAAAAGTCAAGCTCTTGCCGCAAGAATTCACCATTGAAGGCGGAGAACTCACGCCAACGCTCAAGTTCAAGCGCAAAAAAATACTTGAGAAATACCAAGCTCAATACCAAGCTATCTATAGTGCCTAAGGCATGGTAAGGCATAAAAAAAGCCGGCGTGAGCCGGCTTTTTGCGTTACAATAAGTAACTAGGATTAGTGCTTTTCTCCAGAACAAGACTTTTGAGTCGAGTTGCTAGATGAGCAAGATTTTTGTGTAGAGCTAGAAGAGCAGCAGCTACCGCTTTTCTTTTTCTTTTTGCGCTTATCGTCGTCTTTCTTAACGATTTGCGTTCCGTTTACAGCTGCATAAGCTGTGCTTGCCATAGAACCGACGAATGTGGTAAGGGCAATAGCTACAAATACTTTTTTCATGGCGTTTTTTTTTTATAAAGTTACAAATTAATTTAAAGTACCAAGCTTGGTGAGTTTAGCTTGCACTTTTTGTCCGAGTTCCACATCAATTTTCGTGCCCAAAGGCAAAAATAAATCGACGCGAGACCCAAATTTGATGAAGCCGAATTCTGCACCCGTTTGCGCGTTGTCGCCAATTTGGGCGTAATAACAGATGCGACGCGCCAATGCGCCTGCAATTTGACGAAACAGCACTTCGGTCCCGCTCTCGTGTTTGACCACGCAAGTACTGCGCTCGTTGTCTGTGCTGCTCTTTGGGTGCCAAGCAACCAAAAACAAACCCGGATGATACTTAGTATAACTTACCTCGCCAGCGATGGGATAATAATTGGCGTGTACATTCATCGGCGACATAAAAATAGACACCTGAATGCGCTTGTCTTTGAAATATTCTGTTTCTTCGACTTCTTCAATCACTACCACTTTACCGTCTGCTGGGCACATGATATCTTGTGGGTCGGCCGTGCAGGTACGCTTAGGAATCCTGAAAAACTGGATGATGAGGTAGAGCAGTACAGCGAAACCGATTTCAAGAAATAAATACAGGCCGAAAATAGAGCAGGCCAAAAAATAGTAATTGAGGGCGCTCAAGCCCAGAAATATAACAATGCTCCCAAGCATAATGGAGCGTCCTTCGCGGTGAAAAGTCATCATTTCCAGTAAAGATAGATTATTGACCAACAATAGAAAAATGGAATTGTAAAAAGAGCGGCATCGAAGCGGTCCAGAACCCCGCCGTGTCCGGGCAAGATTTTGCCGCTGTCCTTGACGGCCAAACTTCTTTTGAAAAGCGATTCTAGTAAATCGCCGAAGATGGCGCCAGGTGCAATAATGAGCGCCGAGACCATCCAAAATAACACTTCGCCTTTGTTGATATACGACCCGATAATGAAACCGAGTAGCAAGGTAAACAGGATACCGCCAAAGGTTCCCTCCCAGGTTTTTTTAGGAGAAATCCGCTCAAAAAGCTTGTGTTTTCCAAAAGCTCTGCCACTGAAATAAGCGAAAGAATCGTTGGTCCAGATGAGTAAAAACATGCCCAGAACTTTGGGCAATGGGGAGGTGTCGCGGACATGTAAATCGATGCTCAAATAAAAGGGCCCAACGACATAAATAATGCCGAAAACCAACACCGAAATATTGAGCAAAGGGTGCTGGTGCTTGGCCCAAAGTTCGTTGAGGATGAGCGTAAAGAAGAGCGGAAAGATCAGGCTTAGAGAGATCACGGAGAACCACTCAAAACTAATTCCCACTAAAAGTATATAAATGAAAATGCCGATAAAAATGCCAATTTCATTCGATACCTCTACCACTTTATGCTGCTTGAAGAAGTTATAAAACTCCCACAAGCCAACAATCATGAAAAAAGAAAAGACAAGTGCAAAAGCATAAGGATTCCAGAGCATAGAACCGATCACAAGGGTGCCAAAAACAGCACCAGTGATCATGCGTTGCCCCAGGTTTCCGATCATGCGTTGGGCGTTGGTTCAGTATCTGAAGTTGGTTCAGAAGTGGCCTCATCGTCAGAAATCGGTTCTTCGGATTTAGGTTCTTCAGTTGTGGATTCTTCCGACGGGGTTTCTTCCGTTTTGACATCTTCGGACTCCGTTTCTTCACCAGTTCCCAACATGTTGTCTGTGTTGTGCTCGCTAGCAGCTGCCTCGATTTCTGTTGAGATTTCTGTTGAAATTTCTTCGATAGGGTCCCAAGGGCGTTTGCCAAAAATAGCTTCTAGGTCTTCTTTGAAGATGACCTCAGAGGTGAGCAAGCGATCGGCGAGTTGCCCTAATTTATCTTGGTTTTCACCGAGTAATTGCAGCGCACGTTGGTACTGACCTTCGATAAGTTTGCTAACTTCTTCGTCGATGACTTTAGCGGTATCCTCAGAATAAGGCTTGGTAAAGGCATCTCTGCCCTGTGAGTCGTAGAAGGAGATATTGCCCACGCGCTCGTTGAGGCCATAGATGGAGGTCATGGCATAGGCTTGTTTGGTGACGCGTTCTAAATCGGATAAAGCACCGGTAGAAATACGCTTGAAGGTGAGTTGTTCCGCTGCGCGACCACCGAGGGTAGCACACATGTCGTCGAGGAGTTGTTCGGTTGTAGTGATGCTGCGCTCTTCTGGTAGATACCATGCAGCACCTAAAGATTGTCCGCGAGGTACGATAGTCACCTTCACCAATGGATTGGCGTATTGCAAGAGCCAAGAAACTGCTGCGTGGCCTGCTTCGTGGTAGGCAATCGTTTTCTTTTCTTCTGGCGTAATGATTTTGTTTTTCTTTTCTAGGCCACCAATGATACGGTCAACGGCGTCGAGGAAGTCTTGTTTTTCGACTTGTGTTTTGTTGTGACGCGCTGCGATGAGTGCCGCCTCGTTACACAAATTGGCGATATCTGCTCCGGAAAAACCAGGGGTTTGTTTGGCCAAAAACTCGACGTCGATTTCTGTCGAAATTTTGAGTGGCTTGAGGTGTACACCAAAAATTGCTCGGCGCTCGTTGAGGTCTGGCATGTCGACATAAATTTGGCGGTCAAAGCGACCTGCGCGCATTAAGGCGCTGTCGAGTACATCTGCACGGTTGGTAGCAGCCAAGATGATCACACCCGAATTGGTGCCAAAGCCATCCATTTCGGTGAGGAGTTGATTGAGGGTGTTTTCGCGTTCGTCGTTGGTATTGAAACCGTTGTTTTTGCCGCGTGCGCGTCCGATTGCATCGATCTCATCGATGAAGATGATAGCAGGTGCTTTTTCTTTGGCCTGACGGAACAAATCGCGAACTCGTGAGGCACCAACCCCAACGAACATTTCAACGAAATCTGAACCCGAAAGCGAGAAAAACGGCACTTTTGCTTCGCCGGCTACTGCTTTGGCAAGTAAAGTTTTACCTGTTCCTGGAGGTCCTACAAGCAAGGCGCCTTTTGGAATTTTGGCCCCGAGTTCGGTGTATTTTTTAGGATTCTTGAGGAACTCGACAATTTCTACAATTTCTTCTTTGGCGCCTTCAAGACCAGCTACATCTTTGAAAGTAATGTTGGTGCTTTTGCCTTTTTCATAGACTTGTGCACGCGATTTGCCAATATTGAAAATTTGACCGCCGCCGCCAGCACCACCACCGCCACCAGACATGCGTCGCATGACGAACATCCAGATCAAGACAATGATACCGAAAGGCAATAAATAACCCAAGATTTGGGCGATCCAGTTGGTTTCGATGACGTTTTCGTAGTCGTGGTAGCCACGCTCGTCTAAAGCTTTCTCGAAATTGGCGTGGTTGCCAATGTTTTCTAATTCAAAAACAATTTTGGACGGTTGGGCATTCTTATTGGCCAACAACTTGCGCAGTTTTGGGAAGTCTAGGTTTTTTCGGCTGTTGATGTAAGTACTGGCACTTTTTCGCAACTGAAATCTAGCCGTACTTTGATTTACAATCTTGACTTGCTTTACACCTTTCGCTTCTACGAGGTCGAGGAGCGTTTCTTTGTACTTAATAGTCGTGGTGGTTTCGCTGTTGATGTAGAGGTGCGTGCTGACCAATACAAGGACAAACGCAATGTAAATCCAGTAGACAGAAAACGGATTTTTTCTTTTTTCTTCAGACATGTTGACGGATATTATAAATTGGGAAGATCGGTACGTTTGGCATCGGCCCAAAGGTCTTCGATGTCGTAGAAAGATCGTGCGTCTTTGTAAAATATATGACATACTACATCGATGTAGTCGAGCAAAATCCATTCTGAATTGGACTTTCCTTCTGTATGCCAAGGTTTTTCTTTGAGTTCTTTACGGGTATTGCGCTGTACATTGCTCGCGATACCGTCTACTTGCGTGCTCGATTCACCACTGCAAATGACGAAGAAGTCGCATACTGCGCTGTCGAGTTCGCGGAGGTCTAGAATGGTGATGTCTTGCGCTTTGTTATTTTGCATCCCTTCGATAATTACGTCGACGAGCAACGCAGAGGGCTCTAATTTTTTCTTTTTTGCCATTGATTTGTTTCTATTACAAAACTAACTGATAAATTTGAATCCACTTGATTTTCATGATGACCAAATTCGGTTCTGTTTTCATTCAGTTAGCATCGGTCGATTCTACTAACAATTATGCTGCCAATCTTATTCAACAAGGAAGTTGTCAAGATGGTTCGGTAATTATGGCAGATTATCAAACAATGGGCAGGGGGCAACGCGGCAATTCATGGCAGTCTGTCAGTGCTGCAAACCTCATGTTTAGCATCGCATTTCAACCCAAATACCCCTTAGAGGAGCAAATCCGACTGGCATGGTACAGTGCTATTATTTGGCAGCAATGCTTGTTGCGTTTTGGTTTGAGTACACAAATCAAGTGGCCAAACGACATTTATGTGCAGGGCTCCAAAATAGGCGGGATCCTGATCGAACAACAACTCAAAGGAAGTCAGCTCGATTGGAGCATCCTCGGTTGCGGCATCAATGTCAATGAAAGTCCTGAACTCAAGCAAGCAACTAGTATTCACCAAGAAACAGGGCAAAAGTTCAAACCGCTCACCGTGCTCACTGAATACCTCGATTTACTCAATGGCCAACAAGCTTTACTCTACGGTGATTTCTTGAAACTAAAAGGTTTATTTGACGAAGGCCTGGGTTTTAGAAACCAGCCATTGCAATTTGAAAAAAAAGATGGCCAGCCCTTTGAAGGCCGTATTTTGGGCGTGAATGATCAGGGTCAATTACAATTAGACGTGAATGGCACGGTGCAAAGTTATAGCAATCAAGAAATCCGGTTTTTATTGCCCAGCACTTAACTGAGTAGCGAGATTGCTCGCCATTTCGGTCAGGAGTTTTTGCAAGGGCTTTTCGACGAGCATTTTGAGCATCATATTCAAATCGGCCTTGATTTCAATGAAGCCTTTAGTGCCGTTGTCTTCGGGCTGTAGATGCACATACAAATCGAAGGCAAAAGGGTTGCTTTTTGCCCCTTTGAAATGAAGGAGGTTGGTTTCTATCAACTGTTTTTCCAGTGTTAACTCGATTTGACCTGCAGCTTTGAAGCTAAACTGGCTAGGGGAACACTGAAAACCCGAGGTTTGGTTTTCGGGCAGCAAAAGTTGGTAGTTCGCGGTATTGGCTAAGAAGTCATTGACGCGCGTTACGGCAGAATCAATATGGAATTCTTGGCTTTTGAGCGAGAGCATTTTATTGCGCTTGGGGGTCTTGCATCCAGGTACTTGGGTTGTTGCGCCAAGCGTGTAAGGTGGCTTCGTCTGCAGCGCTCACGTAGTTTGTTTTGGTTGCTACATCGATGAGTGTGCTGTAGTCTGTGAGGCAAACATGCGGGCAGTTCGCTGCAGTAAATTGTTGTTCGGCGAGTGCAAAACCATATGTAAAAGTGGCAATAAGCCCCTTGACATCTAGTCCGCCAGCGCGGAGCGCTTCTACAGCTTTCAAGCTGCTTCCTCCTGTAGAAATCAGGTCCTCGATAACCACTACGCGTTGGCCTTCTTGGTAAGCTCCTTCAATGAGGTTTTCCATGCCATGTCCTTTTGCAGCGCTGCGCACATAAATAAATGGTAAGCCAAGCTCTTGGGCTATTAGAGCACCCTGCGCAATGCCACCAGTTGCTACACCTGCAATGACATCTGGCTTCCCAAAATTATCGAGAATAGTTTGTGCATAACCTTGGCGAATGTGAGTACGTACTTCAGGAAAACTGAGTGTAATGCGGTTGTCACAGTAAATTGGAGACTTCCAGCCAGAGGCCCATGTAAAAGGTTTTTCGGGTTGGAGGCGTACTGCTTTTGTTTTGAGGAGCAATTCTGCTACCTTTAGACTCAAATCTTTGTTCACATTCATGCTGCAAAAATACAAAGTTTTCATCGAATCGACTTACATCATTTTTTGTGATACCGATCAGGGCCTCCCAAATTGGACGCACGAACGCCCGAATTCAGTCGCAGATTTGGTTCAGAAACTTCAAAACTCAAATTACCAAGTGTACTCTCCCGATCCCGAAACCGCAATGGTATCTTTTTTCAGCGGCTTTAAGTTTATTCGGACTGCCGGTGGTTTGGTTCAAAATGCGCACGCCGATGCTTTTTTGTGGATGCACCGTTTTGGCCATCTCGATTTACCGAAAGGAAAAATAGAAAAAGGGGAGGAGACTGTTCAGGCTGCTATCCGCGAAATTGAGGAAGAAACAGGGCTAGAGGGTCAATTCAAACTCCTCGACACTTTAGCTTGTACCTTTCACGTTTACGAAATGAAAGGGCGATCGTTTTTGAAGCAAAATCATTGGTTTCGTTTCCGCTTTTTCGGAGAAGTTTCACTTTGCGCGCAAATAGAAGAAGGAATTGAGGCAGTTTTTTGGCTTTCCGACCGGGAATGGCGCAGTCGTTTGGCTGAAACCTATCCGGGTTTGCGCGAATTATTGTCGGCAACTTGCTAAAAATGTGTTAATTTTATTTCTGTCCACATCGAATTGTTTAAACTTGCCTTCAGAACATCAACCTACTTATTCAAACTAAAATACTTTCTCATGAAATTACTTCAACTCTCTTTGTTTTTATGCTTCTCTCAAATGTTATTTGCTCAAGTTGCCGACAAAGCAAAAACAACTTCCCAACCCGCATTGCGTTTCAATGTGCTCGAAATTGAGCGCCAAGACATTCCGTATGGTTCAGAAGACCTCTTTGTTTTTGAATTCAAAAACACCGCTAAAAAAGCTGCCGTGATTACAAATGTGCAAACGAGTTGCGGTTGTACAGCAGCTGACCGACCTGAAACACCAATAGGAAAAGGCAAAAAAGGAGTGATTAAAGTACATTACGACACCAAGCGTATTGGGGCTTTTACCAAAACAATTACCGTTTTTTCTAATGTTGGCGATCCAATTGTACTCACCATCAAAGGCACGGTCTTGACGCCCTCAGATTCTCCGGTTACCAACTAGATAGTCGCTGCGCGCGCTCAGATATTTGCTATCTTTGCCACTTTAAACGAAGTCATGGAGATTGCAAAAACATACGAGCCGCAACTTGCACAAGAAAAATGGTACCAACATTGGTTAGATAAGGGTTATTTTCATTCCACCCCAGATCACCGCGAGCCATACACCATTGTCATTCCACCGCCAAACGTCACCGGTGTATTGCACATGGGCCACATGCTCAACAACACCATTCAAGATGTTTTGGTCCGCAGAGCCCGTATGCTCGGTAAAAACGCTTGTTGGGTACCCGGCACCGACCATGCCTCCATTGCCACAGAAGCCAAAGTAGTTCAGAAACTGAAGGCTGAAGGCATCTCCAAATCAGACCTCACCCGTGAGCAATTCCTTGCCCATGCTTTTGAATGGAAAGACAAACACGGCGGCATTATATTGGAGCAACTCAAGCGCCTCGGTGCTTCCTGCGACTGGGAGCGCACGCACTTCACCATGGACCCCGAATATTCCGAGTCCGTTATCGCCGTTTTCATCGACCTCTTTCAAAAAGGTAAAATTTACCGTGGTGTGCGCATGGTCAACTGGGATCCAGAAGCCCTTACCGCGCTTTCCGACGAAGAAGTCAACTACAAAGAAGTCAATTCCAAATTATTTTACGTGCGCTATCAAGTCCTTGGTCAGACAGATCAGTGGCTCACGATCGCTACCACGCGTCCCGAGACCATCCTCGGAGATACCGCCATTTGCGTACATCCCGAAGACGAGCGCTACCAACACCTCATTGGCAAAACAGTTTCAGTTCCTTTGATCAAGCGCGAAATCCCAGTTATTGCCGACGAATACGTCGACAAAGATTTCGGAACAGGTTGCTTGAAAGTAACACCAGCCCACGACCCCAATGACTACGAACTCGGTCAAAAACACAATTTGCCGAGCATCGACTTATTCAACGACAACGGCACGCTCAATGCACATGGTGCCCATTACGAAGGCAAAGACCGTTTTGAGGTCCGTCGCGAAATCGAAAAAGAACTCCAAGACAAAGGCTTTTTAGTCAAAACCGAAGACATCATCAATAAGGTTGGTTTCTCTGAGCGCACCAGTGCGGTTATTGAGCCCAAATTGTCTTTACAGTGGTTCGTCTCGATGAAAGAACTCGCAGCGCCTGCCCTGGAAAACGTCATGAATGGCAACATTCAATTCCACCCAGAGAAGTTCAAAAATACCTACCGCCACTGGATGGAAAACGTCAAAGATTGGTGTATTTCGCGTCAACTTTGGTGGGGTCATCGCATTCCAGCTTGGTACTACAGCGACCGCCCAGCCGACTTCGTGGTGGCCAAAACACAAGAAGAAGCGCTTGTTTTGGCTTCTCAAAAAGCAGGCAGACCAATTGAAGCAGCCGAACTGCGTCAGGACGAAGACGTGCTCGATACTTGGTTTTCAAGCTGGTTGTGGCCAATCTCCGTTTTCAACGGTCTTACGCAGCCCAACAACCCAGAAATCAATTATTATTACCCAACCAACGACCTCATAACAGCGCCCGAAATCATGTTCTTTTGGGTAGCGCGCATGGCCATTGCTGGCTACGAATACATGGGCCAACAACCCTTTAAAAATGTTTACTACACCGGAATCGTCCGGGACAAACTCGGCCGCAAAATGTCCAAGTCTTTGGGCAATTCCCCAGATCCTATCGACCTCATTAACCAATACGGCGCCGATGGCGTTCGCGTTGGAGTGCTCATTTCCTCTCCTGCAGGTAATGACCTCCCTTTTGACAGCTCACAGTGCGAACAAGGCCGCAATTTCACCAATAAAATTTGGAATGCCTACCGCTTGGTATCTTCGTGGGAAGTCAGTGAAATCGAGCAACCACTTTCTAGCAAAGTGGCCATCGAATGGTTTGACAGCCGTTTTGCGCAGGTCTTGAGTGAAATCAATAGCAATTTTGATAAATTCCGCATCTCTGACGCGCTCATGTCGACCTACAAACTAGTCTGGGACGACTTCTGCTCTTGGTATTTAGAAATGATCAAGCCTGGTTATCAGCAGCCTATCGATCGCCAAACACTCGAGCATACCCTCGATTTCTTTGAGCGCATCCTTAAAATCATGCATCCCTTCACGCCATTTGTCTCTGAAGAACTCTACCACGCACTTCGCGAGCGTCAACCTGGCGACGACATCGTTATTGCGGAGTGGCCAGCGGTTCAAGAAGTTTCAAGTGCGGCACTGGCTCAATTTGCTTTCAACGAAAAAGTGATTACGCAATTGCGCAATATCCGCAAGCAAAATAACATCGCGACCAAAATCAAGATGGAGCTTTACATCAAAGCAGACGCGAGTAGAGCCTCTGACGCAGATAGCATCATTGTAAAAATGGGCAATTTATCTGTGTTGGAATATGTTCAAGATAAGGTAGCGCAGTCCAATAGCTTTATTGTCGATGGCATCGAGTTTTTTGTGCCATTTGGCGAGCAAATCGACCTCGAAGCGGAGAAGAAAAAGCTAGAAGAAGAATTGCACTACACTAAAGGCTTCCTCAAAAGCGTACAGTCGAAATTGCAAAATGAAAAATTCATGGCCGGTGCTCCAGATGCGGTTGTAGCCAACGAACGCAATAAAGAGGCAGACGCGCTCAACAAAATTGCAATTCTCGAAGAAAAGCTAAAGAGTCTGTAGATTAAATAAACTTGAAGTCAACGCGTCTATTGCGCTGTTTGCCTTCGGCTGTTTTGTTCTGATCGACGGGTTCCTTTTCTCCTTTGTACCTAATCACCACGCGGTCTTTTGGCAAGCTATTTTGCGCAAAAAAGGACAGGAGTGCTTCACTGCGTTTGCGCGACAAGGCGAGGTTGTAGCCCTCAGATCCATCTGCGTCGGTATGTCCGGTAATCTCGATGCGCAAATCCGAATGGCTCTTCACCATTCTGATCAATTCCTTGAGATACGCTTCATATTCAGGTTTAATGAGCGCTTGGTCGTAATCAAAATAGACCGGCTGAAACGCAAAGTTTTGCAGTTCACTTTTCCTGACTTGAGGTGCTGAAACGCCATCGGCTAACTCTTGTTTAAAGCGCTGCAACCACTCTTTGGGTAGGTAAGGGGTCTTATCATTGGAGATCTCTCCGCTGCTCTGGTACGCAATAAAACGGTAGTCTTGTCGGTCTGTATAGCCCTCTAAATAGCCATTTTGAGGATTGAATTTGAGTGTATAGGTATACGGAGTCAGGGCAAATTCAGGTAAATAGAACCAAGTAGCTTTTAAGGTTACCAGTTTCATTTCTTGATCAATGTAAGTACCTCTGATCGGATAAATCGCGGCTCCTTCGTTTTCAATTCTGATTTTACCATCTACCAATCCGTTTGTAACATAGATGTCGAGGTATACCGGAATCAGGACCGTTTGATCTGTTGTCGAAAAGAGCATCCCTTGCCAAAATCCTGTCATTTTTTGACCCCAACAAATTTGCGAGCAGAAAAGAATGTACAAGAGTAGGTGCTTCATGGGAATCTTATTCGTAAAAATGAAAATTTTGTTCCAAGTCGAACTATCTTTGTTTGGC
>JBIIZO010000175.1:0-3644 GCA_044346245.1 Crocinitomicaceae bacterium | reverse complement strand
TTGTGCGGATCCGAGCGCCATGACGGGCCCTTTTTACCAAGAATACCTTCAGAAAGCGCCTTTATTTGCCAAAAGCGATGTCTTGCGTTTGTCTGAATTCATCAAGCAGCATGTCAAGTATGGCGATGCCCGAAACGTGATGTATCAGATCGAGCACGGTGAAATCCGACCGTCGAAAGGACTTGCAGACGCCATTGCCAAAATGATAGAAGGGAATGACGAGTTTGTGATGATCGACGAGCAAAAGGTGGTTTACGAGCAGATCTGGAATTTGGTGGAGCAGGCGAGTCCGAGTTCCAAAAATGTGGTGATTGTGAGGGGAGGGCCAGGCACCGGCAAATCGGTTGTAGCCATTCAGCTCACTGCGCGGCTCACCACCAAACAAAAAATGGTGCAGTACGTCAGTAAAAACAGTGCACCCCGCGACGTCTATGCCAGCAAACTCAGCGGCATCCGGACCAAATCTTGGGTCAATAATTTATTCAAGGGTTCGGGTACTTACATCAACGCCGAACGCAATCAGTACGACGCTTTACTCGTAGACGAAGCCCACCGCCTGAATGAAAAAAGCGGCATGTTTTCTAACTTAGGCGAGAACCAAATCAAAGAAATCATCAATGCGGCCCGCTGTTCGGTTTTCTTCCTAGACGAAGACCAACGCGTCACAATGAAAGACATCGGCTCCGACGCAGAAATTGCCACTTGGGCCGCTCACGCAGGCGCAACCCTCCACCGCCTAGAACTCACCAGCCAATTCAGGTGCAACGGCAGCGACGGCTACATGGCCTACCTAGACCAACTGCTCGGCATCCGCAAAACCGCCAATACCAACCTAAGCGACTTCAACTACGACTTCCAAATCTGCAGCTCACCCAACGAACTCTACGAGCGCATCAAACTCAAAAACACCGACCGCAACCGCGCCCGAATGGTAGCCGGCTACTGCTGGCCCTGGAACTCCAAAACCGACAAAAAAGCCAACGACATCGTCTTCCCCGAACACAACTTCGCCAAACAATGGAACCTCACCCAAGACGGCATGCTCTGGATCATCAGTCCCGCCTCCGTTGAGCAAATCGGCTGCATCCACACCTGCCAAGGCCTCGAGGTAGACTACATCGGCGTCATCATGGGCCCCGACCTCGTCATCCGCAACGGCCAATGGATCTGCCAACCCCAATCCCGCGCCTCCAGCGACAAAAGCATCCACGGCCTCAAGTCGCTCCTCAAAACAAATCCAGAAAGAGGTCAGCAAATGGCCGAACTCCTCATCAAGAATACTTACCGAACGCTCATGACAAGGGGAATGAAGGGCTGTTATGTGTGGAGTAGTGATGTGGAAACTTTGGAGTGGATGAAGGAAATAAATTCTAAAAATTATTAAATGGGTAGTTTATTAGGTGCAATTATTGGAAAGTTTACCAATCAATTTGAAAACGTAGCGACCGAAGGATTAGCACATGTTATAGGTTCTAATGAGCAACTGCGACAAGTAATGTTGCAGTATCTGAGTGCAAAAATTGATTTAACACATTTTGAGCAGCAAGACTTTGAGATTGCTACCCAGTTTACGGATAGCAATGATCAATCAATTCCGGATATGGCTTTACAATTCGGTAGTGGTAAAAAACTCTTATTGGAAGTTAAGTTTTGGGCAAAGCTCACGAAAAATCAGCCGCTGACTTATCTCCAGAAACTCAATAAAGTAGACGGAGAATGTTTGTTTTTCTTGGTGCCAAAACTCAGGATTCCGAGTCTATTGAATGAACTGATTCAAAAGCTAGAATCGGAGATCCAAGGAGAGCTGGTTTATGAAACCAACGGGAATGTTATTTTACTTCAGGACTTTGCACCTATTGTAGTACTTTCTTGGGAGGAAATTCTTTCGGAATTATTGGAGCGTGTAGATTATACAGCAGTGAATGCAAAGGCAGATTTAGAGCAACTCAAGCAAATGATTGACAAAATGCTCAGTCCGTCATTTTTGCCATTTGAAGTTGGAGATTTTGAGTTCTACGCATATCGCAAACATATTCAGTTGATAGAATTGATAGATGCTTGTATTGACGCTAATCCCGAAATGAATACCAAGAATTTGTCATACGGTGGTGGTAGAAATTCCTTCCAAAGATGGTTTATGCTACAAGATTATTATACTTGCGGGCTGGAATTACACGCGCGTTTTTGGGAGCAATATGGGAATCCAGTTTGGTTGGTAATCTATGGTTCTTCGTGGGCCAATAAAGGCCAGATACCACACCCAGAAATCGCAGCATTTGAGGCAAATCTAAAGTCAGCAAATTTGTCATACGAGGTAGTCAAAGAATCTGGGTATCGAAAACTGATCTTCAACATCCAGATACCTTACGGAGAAGATAAAGAGACCTGTTTAGACACAATGAAAAAGCAGTTAAATACAGTTTTGGCGCTATTACCAAAAAAATACGACTAGGATCTCGCTCTCAACAATTTCAACTCCCCATGGACGCCATTCTCGTATTTCAGAAAATCATTGAGCAGGAGAGCAAGACTTCTACTTATAAGTTTGCGTTGTTGCGCGCTATTATTGATATCATTTCAGCGCAATCACCGCACATCGAGCACCGCCAAAACCAGGTTGCTATACCAGTGTTTTTAATCACAGACAAGTGGTTGTTTTATTATTGGGATTTGATTTTGAAGGAATACCCCCAAATAAATGGTGAAAGAAAACTTGTCTTTAAAGATGAATTACTAAAAATCAAAAGCAAATACGATTACCAGAACTTTTGGAATTTTCAAAAAGATTTTCAGAAGCACATATATGATCAACAACTTCGAACTGATTTCATTGGCTTAGCGAAATCAATTAACGACACCATCATCAAAAATCCGGTCAAATACATCGGAACTTCTATGGGTAATGG
Organism: Crocinitomicaceae bacterium; assembly: GCA_044346245.1. Taxonomy (GTDB): domain Bacteria; phylum Bacteroidota; class Bacteroidia; order Flavobacteriales_D; family Crocinitomicaceae; genus UBA952. The sequence goes on along the minus strand of JBIIZO010000175.1, from coordinate 738 downwards.
CTACAACGCCTTATTTCAGATCGAGTCAGGAAAGGCAGTACGAAGTTCTTCTATCAATGGCTACCTCGATTTGCTTTCGAATTCACCTAAGCTAATCATGGACAGTTCTTATTTTGAGGCCCTCAAGATTTATGGAGGTTTACTTTCCGGAACCAATTCCATCATCATGAACTGGGTAGATTTCATGGAAAAGCAGCGCTTCCAAAACACCAAAACTTCATCGGGTGAACTTCAAGAGCAAGCAATGCATTACGGCAAACCAAGTCCGTTAGCTATCTTACTCCAAAGCGAAACAATTGCTCGCGACACCGACCAAATCAGAAAATTTTGGTGCAAAAAAATTGAATCGGGCCAATCCGTCTACTGCACTTGGTCGGGCCAGCAAATCAAAAAAACAGATGATCTAGCCATCGATCACGCCATCCCGTTTTCAGTCCTTTTCAATAACGATTTCTGGAACCTGCTTCCCGCCAAAAATGCAGTAAATGCCAATAAAACCGATAAAATTCTCTCCAAAACACAACTTTTAGCCTCAAAATCACGCATTTTGACCGCTTGGCAGCAATATCACCAAACGCCAGAACTAGCGGATACTTTCGCTGCCCAGTGCCAAATCTCCCTCACCAAAGCACCAATTTTCACCCCCGAAGACCTCCTGGAAAAATTCCAAGAAATCAATGTGGGGTTTGTTGAGTTGAGAGGGATGGAGAGTTGGGGGTGGGGTTAAAGACTGAGAAT
>JBIIZO010000113.1:0-7437 GCA_044346245.1 Crocinitomicaceae bacterium | reverse complement strand
GTCAAGAAGAAAACCGCGATAATGATGACAAAATTCAGGTTCAATAACCAATCCATTTCTACACCTTCGTCAGAAGCCGCCGAGCCACGACCAGTCCAGCCGTAGGCAGTCATGAGGTAGATGAAAAAGGCAAAGAATGCAATCATAAAGCCAAACATCATTCTGGCGTTTAGGTTGTTGTCTCGGTTAGAGATCTCGTGCTCTTCGTTTTTGCGCAACTTGGCTGAGATTTCATAAATACGCACAAGTTGTGCGACGGCGATAGCGCCTAAAACAATGACAAGTAAAATGATTAATTTATTTTCCATGACTTTTTAGATTGTCTTCAAATTAAATTTCGTGGTGGTTACTTTCATCCAAGAATGGGTGGTTAACAGGCGTAAGCGGCGCTTTTGTTAAGTTACGTAACACAACAAAAATAAATACACCAGCCATTAACAAAGCCATTCCAATTTCTAATGCGCCAATTTTTGCATTTGCACCAAGGGCGCCAGCAGAAATCATGATGTAAACATCTAGCCAGTGACCCATTAAGATCATGAGGCCTACAAAAACCAGGATACCTGCATTGCGCTTCGCATCGCGTGACATTAAAATCAACATTGGGAAAGCGAAATTGATAATGAACATACCGAAGTAAAGGTATTTGAACTCCGCAATACGCAATTGGAAGTAAACGACCTCTTCACCGATATTAGCATACCAAATGAGCATGAACTGTGAAAACCACATGTAAGACCACAAGAAAGAAGTGGCAAATGCCCACTTGCCTAAGTCGTGGATGTGAGAATCGTTCACATTTGGCAAGTGACCTAATTTCTTAAGGTAAAGTGTGGTGAGGATCAAGACGACCATTGTAGAACACCACATACCTGCAAAAGTATACCAGCCAAAAAGTGTAGAGAACCAATGCACATCGATTGACATGATCCAGTCCCATGCAGAAGTTGAGCTGAAAACAGCAAAGAATACCAAGAAAGTAGCTCCTTTTTTATAGTTCTTAAAGTGTAGTTCTGTACCACCAACTTTATCTTCTTCCAATGAACGGTTTCTAAAACCTCTCCAGAACAAGAAATAAGTAGTGAAATAAGCAATGGTTCTGATCCAAAAGAATGGTTTGTTTAGATAGGCTGCTTTGTGGCGTACAATTTCATCGTGTGCTTGCACTTCAGGATCCATCCAAGAGTAGATGTGAGCGCCATCAGCTAAAGTGATGATCAATAAAACGCTACCCAATACAATCATTCCAACTGGTAAGAAACCAGCTACTGCTTCAATTACACGTTTAATTGCAGCATACCATCCGGTTTCAGTTGCATACTTAAGCGATAAAAAGAAGAGTGCACCTAAACCAAGGGCAAAAAAGAAGAACCCGCTGATGAGACCGGAAGCCATGAAACGAGTTGAAAAGTGGTGATCAGATGCCGTGAGCGCAGCACCGATAATTGTAAGGAGCGCACCCAAGCCCATCAGGCCAAATGCTAAGTTTTTCGCTTTTTTGGTGATTTGAAATTCCATTGCTCTTCTTGATTAATTCGCGTTTGTGGTATCTGAAACGGGTGCTGCAAGCGCTACACCAGAGGCGTCAAATTTGCCATAGTTTGCATCTTGTAGTCGACGGATGTAGTGAACGATAGTCCAGATCTCTTTTTTGTTGAGAATAGAACCATGAGAACCCATCATTCCTTTACCATAATAAATGGAGTAGAACATTTGGCCTTCAGTTGCTGCCAAACCAACGTAGTTTGGAACACCTGCGTAAGCACCACTTGCTACCATAGGGCCGTTACCGTCACCTTTTTCACCGTGGCAGTGCTGACACATCGCTGTGAAAAGCTCTTTACCTTTGGTAATGACTGTTTCGGCATTTGTAGCGTTGAGTAATAATGGGTTTTTATCACCTACAGCCAATGTGTATTCGTCGGCGCTCGTGTAGTCCCAACCATACAAACCATGTGTTTCGCGGAATGCGACATTTGGCTTGCGGAAATAAGGCAACATTAATTTGACTTCAGATGAGTCTGTACCATAGAAAGGTATGGTATTGCGCGGTGGTGTCATGGCAGACAAGCGACCTTTCAAATTGCTGTTGATTCGGCCGCGAACTTCTCCGTAATCTACGTAAGTTTCAATACCTGGAGTGCGGTACATATCTGGGGCATATTCTAAACCTGGGCTGTCGGCATTAGACACGCAGGAGTTTAATAGCAATGACATTGTCAAGGCTGCTCCACTAAATGCTGTGTAAACGATTTTTTTCATGTGGCCCTGTACTTATTTAATTTCTTTTTTATCCAATTCGAGGTAGCCGATTTCTTGCAACATGCCGTCGAGCTCTGCCTCAGTTACGTTGTGGTTTTCGCTCATGCGGATTTCCATCACGAATTTGTCGTCGGTAGTGCGCGGGTCAGGATTCTGAGCTGGCATACCTGGCAAAGTTTTGTTGCGAAGCAAATAAGTAATGGCCATACCATGTGCAGCACACATTACCGTAAACTCAAAGCTGATCGGAACAAACGCCAACATGTTTTCTAAATAAGAAAAGTTAGGTTTACCACCGATGTTCATTGGCCAGTCTACGATCATGAAAAAGCGCATTCCAACAGTTGCAAGCGTTAAGCCTGTGAGACCGTATAGAAAGGCCATGATGCCAAGGCGTGTGTTCTTCACACCGATAATTGGATCAATTCCGTGGATAGGAAATGGAGAGAAAACCTCATTGATTTTTACTCCTTTTGCGACGAGCTGCTTAGCACTGTTTTTCAGTACTTCGTCGTCATCATACATTACGTATAGAACTTTATCTGACATAGCCTTTGCTTAATGATGTTTGTGATAATCTGGAGACTCTTTGTAAGACTGACCAGAGCCTTTCAAAATTGTTTTGACTTCGTTGAGTGCGAGAACCGGGAAGAAGCGCGCAAACAATAGGAAGAAAACAAAGAATAAACCAATTGTACCGATGTAAACAGCGATATCGATGTGGCTTGGGAAGTGCATACTCCAAGCTGCAGGAATGTAATCGCGGTGAATAGACGTAACGATGATTACGTAACGCTCAAACCACATACCGATGTTCACGACGATCGAAATGAAGAAGGTGAACAACAAGCTGCGACGCAACGGACGGAACCACATGAGCTGCGGTGAAACCACGTTACAAGTCATCATTGACCAATAAGCCCACCAGTAAGGACCAGTAGCACGGTTGATGAAAGCATATGACTCATATTCTACACCTGAATACCAAGAGATGAAAAGTTCAGTGATGTATGCCGTACCTACAATTGAACCTGTTACCATGATAACGATGTTCATGTATTCCACGTGCTTGGTGTGGATGTAAGCTTCTAGGCCCATTGCCTTACGCATGATGAGCAAAAGCGTTTGTACCATGGCAAAACCAGAGAATACCGCACCTGCCACAAAGTATGGAGGGAAGATAGTGGTGTGCCATCCTGGAATAACCGATGTAGCAAAGTCAAAAGATACAATAGAGTGAACAGAGAATACAAGTGGCGTTGCCAAACCGGCTAATACCAATGAAACCAATTCAAAGCGATTCCAGTGCTTTGCACGGCCAGACCAACCAAAAGAAAGAATGCTGTACATCTTTTTAGCTAATGGTTTCTTAGCGCGGTCGCGGATGGTAGCGAAGTCAGGGATAAGACCGATGTACCAGAATACGAGCGATACAGAAAGGTAAGTCGAAATCGCGAATACGTCCCAGAGTAGTGGTGAGTTGAAGTTTACCCATAATGAACCGAATTGGTTTGGAATGGGCATTACCCAGTAACCAACCCATAAACGACCCATGTGAATGAGCGGGAACGTACCTGCCATAAATACCGCAAAGATGGTCATGGCTTCCGCAGAACGGTTGATGGCCATACGCCATTTTTGACGGAATAAGAGGAGTACCGCGGAGATGAGCGTACCGGCGTGACCAATACCTACCCACCAAACGAAGTTGGTGATATCCCAAGCCCAGCCAATTGTTTTGTTCAAACCCCAAACACCGATACCGGTGCCTAGTAAGTACATGATGCTTCCTACACCGTAAAGACCGATAACGAGCGCTATCCCGAAAAGGATATACCACATTTTAGGTGCTTTGTCCTCAATCGGACGACAAACATCTTCTGTTACGTCATGATAGGTTTTGTGACCTAAAATGAGGGGCTCTCTGATTGCTGCTTCCTTTTGCATTGCAGTAGTTTAATTGAATAATAATTAATGATGAGCTTTTTCAGCTACTTGAATATGATCGAGCAATGAGTTGTCTTCGTTGCGCACTTTAACTTGGTACCAAACGTTTGGCTTCACACCTACTTCTTCGAGTGCTTGGTAGGCACGAATACCTTCTGATTTCTCGCGGATCATAGATTTGAGGTCGTTCCAGTCTCCAACAACGATAGCGTTGGTAGGACAAGCGTCAGAACAAGCAGTAGCGAATTCGCCGTCGGCAATCACGCGCGCTTCTTTCTTCGCAACTAATTTAGTCGCTTGAATACGTTGTACACAAAGTGAACATTTTTCCATGACACCACGGGTACGTACGGTAACGTCTGGGTTAAGTACCATACGGCCGAGGTCGTCTTGAGCTGGGTTCACTTCTGTAAACTTCTTGTAAGAAGGATAGTTGAACCAGTTGAAACGACGTACTTTGTATGGACAGTTGTTGGCGCAGTAACGGGTACCGATACAACGGTTGTAAGCCATTTGGTTGAGACCTTCATTGGAGTGCGTTGTTGCAGCAACCGGACAAACTGTCTCGCATGGTGCGTGGTTACAGTGGTGACACATCAAAGGCATGTGTACAACACTTGGATTGAGTGCAGGTACTTCTGCAGCGTCATAGCTGAAAGTTTCTTTGTCGGCTTTTGTACCTACTGCTGCCTCTTCATCAGAAGCAAAGTAGCGGTCGATGCGCAACCAGTGCATTTCACGGCCACGGCGAACTTCGTCTTTACCGACAACAGGAACGTTGTTTTCTGACTGACATGCGATCAGACATGAGCCACAACCGATACAAGAAGATAAGTCGATGGAAATACCCCAACGGTGACCAATTTTCTCAACAGGGTGAGCTGCCCAAAGGTCAAACTCTGAGATTGGCGCCTCGACGTGCTTGCCGTGCTTATCCAGCTTTTGAAGTTTGTGCGCTTCATTGTAAGCGTCTTTTTCGCGGTCTTTGAAAATTGACAAGGTAGTTTCGCGAACGATGGAATCACGACCCATTACGGTGTGGTGAATTTGCGTTGCGGCAATTGGGTAAGTACCTTCTGCAGCTGTTACTTTTGCAGCTGCGCTATATACCATAGTAGCGCCAGTTGAAACCATTCCGAAGACATTTGCACCAATTGGTGTGAGTTTGCCGTCGGCGGTTTGGACGTGCCCACCATATTCTTTAGTTTGGAATGCTGCCTTACCGATGTTTTCACCGTTAGCTCCGCGTCCGTAACCAAGCGCAATACCAATTGTTTTTGGTGCTTGACCTGGTAATGGGTAAACAGGTAGGGTAACTGATTTTCCGTTTACGGATACAGTTGCTAAATTCAAACCATGTTCTTGGTCGTAGGTAGTGGCGTATTTGCCTTCCATTTCGACTGGGTTCATGGTAATGTAGTTATCCCAAGTTACTTTGGTAACTGGATCTGGCATTTCTTGCAACCATGGGTTGTTGGCGAATTGGCCATTTCCGATTGCAGATTTTTGATAGAATACGACTTCTACATCGGCTGACTTAGGTAGGTCTTTAACCGGTGCAGCAGTAAATGCAAGCGCAGCAGGTACTACAGGAACTGCAGTACAGCTGTTGTGTGTAAGGTAATTGAAGTCGCCAGTTGGATTCATGGCAGCAAATGTTGCCTTGATGTAGTCGTAAGCAACAGCGGAATCTTGACCACCGCGGGTTGCGCTACCATTCCAAACGAGCAATGATTCTAAAGCACTTGCTGTATTGTGTAATGGGCGAATCGTTGGCTGACCAATTGCGTATTCGCCAGCTTTTGCTGCGAAATCTGACCAGTTTTCTAATTGATGGTGATCTGGGCAAACAAAAGTACAGTTGCTTGCTGTCTCGTCTTCAAAAGAAGAGATGGCAACAGTTGTAGGAATTTGCTTCAAGCCTTTTGCAAAAGCAGTGCCATTAGGCATGCTGTATACAGGATTGACACCCATCATGATGAGGACCTCAGGACCTTTACCAGCAGCAACTGCAGCAGCTAACTTAAGTGCTTTTGCATCTTCTGATTGGTGAAGATTGATGGTGTTTGCTAAATCGATGGTTGAACCGTAAGCACCTAGAAGGTTGTTGAGTTCGTTAGCAAGTTGCTGAACACCCGTATGGTTTGAACCAGCAACAACTAAAGATGATTTTTTAGATTTTTTGAGTGCCGCAACTGCTTTGTCTGCAGCTGCTTTCCAAGCGCCACCAGTAGCGGCTTTGCCTTGCACTGCTTTGATCATGTAAGAAAGCACTGCTGCTTCTTCAGATGGTTTGATCATGCTGCGTACGTCGGCATTTGAACCAGTTACAGAAAGAACTGACTCAAATTGGAAGTGCTTAGACATCCACTCCCCTTCTGGGTTGCGGGTTGCACCGTATTGTACTGCAAATTCAGTTGGCAACAACCAAGTGCTCAAGAAGTCTGCCCCTACAGAAACGATTGTTTTTGCTTTGGAGAAGTCGTAGCTAGGAATAATGCGTGCTCCGAAATTGAGCAAGTTCGCCTCACGCATACCAGCGTAAGAGATTGCGTCGTATTGGATGTGTTCGAATTTGGATCCGCCTTCACCATTCAACTTTGTTGCCATTTCTGAGATGGCACGTTGGATAGATGGGGAAATCACGGTATTGGAAAGTAAGGTCACTTTCTTTGCAGAAGCAATTGCTTTTGAAATGCTTGCATCTACGCTAGACCAACTTGCCTTCTCACCTTTAGCTAAAGGATTTGCCAAACGAGCTGAATCGTAAAGACCAAGTACAGAAGCAATGATTTGTGGATTGGTTCCGCCTTTTGTGAAGCCAAAATCTTTATTGCCTTTGATGAAAATTGGTCGACCTTCACGCGTTTTAACCATGATGCTCGCGTAAGAAGCGCCGTCATAGTAAGTACTCGCATACCAAGTTGGCATTCCAGGCGTTACGTTTTCTGGTTTTACCGCGTAAGGAACAACTTTGGTTACAGGCGCTTCACAAGCTGCCAAGGTAGCGGCAGCGACAGAGAATCCGAGAAACTTTAAGAAGTCGCGACGAGCTGTAGAAGACTCGGCAAGATTTTCATCTGCTAAGAAATCTTCAACGCTTTGTTGGTTTGGAAATTCTTGATCTTTGTTCTTGATGAACTCAGGAGTTTGCTTGAGTTCGTCAATACCTTTCCAATATTTTTTTGACATTTCCATGGTCTTATTTCGACAAGTATGGTTATTACT
>JBIIZO010000055.1:0-12143 GCA_044346245.1 Crocinitomicaceae bacterium | reverse complement strand
TTGCAAAGCCTTGCACAGGTTCCTGCCCTTCAGAAAGCCAGCGACAAAGCACAAAATACTTTTGGTGCCTCAAGAGAAATTCCCAAACAGAAAGAGATCTTACTACCCACCATGCTGGTCAATCCCTTGATTGGCACCGGCGGCCACGGCCATACTTTCCCTGGGGTTTGCGCACCTTTTGGCATGATGCAACTCAGCCCCGACACCCGTTACGACGGCTGGGATAGCTGCGGAGGCTACCATTATTCTGATTCTATCATTTATGGCTTCAGCCACACGCATTTAAGTGGCACCGGCGTGCCGGACTACGGTGATTTATTAGTGGTTCCCCAAAGCGGCGAAGCCAAATGGACAGGCAAATTCGAGGACCCGAACGGCTACGGTGCGCGTTTCAGTCATCAAAATGAAGCGGCACGCCTCGGCTTTTATGAGGTGCTGCTCGAAGACGAAAACATCCGCGTCAATTTATCTTGTTCGGAAAGAGCCGGCATGCACCAGTATACCTTTCTCAATGCCAACGAACGCAAATATATCTTGCTCGACCTCAATTACCGCGACAAACTCCTCCAAGGCTCCTTTCAACTCATCGACAAACAAAACATCAGCGGCATGCGCAGCTCTGAAGCCTGGGCCAGCGAACAACACTTCTATTTCCACCTCACCACGTCCATTCCTTATATTGCACATGAGTTAAGAGATCAAAATGGCCAAATGAAGCTCTTGCTCGAATTCCCGATAGACACCAAAGAAGTACTGATCAAGGTGGGCATGTCGCATGTAGATGTCGCAGGGGCTAAAATGAACCTCGATGCTGAAATACCCCATTTTTCACTTGCAAAGGTGTACAATGAGAACCTCCAAAAATGGAATCAGGAGTTTCAAAAAATAAGTTTGAACGCAGACCGAGAAACCAGTACTGTATTTTACACTGCGCTGTACCACAGCATGGTGGCACCGAACCTCATGAGCGATGCCGATGGGCGTTACCGCGGCCGCGATCAAAAAATCCATCAATTGACCTCACTTTCAGACAAACAATACACCGTTTTCTCCTTGTGGGATACCTACCGCGCCAACCACCCGCTATTCACCATCATCGATCAAGAGCGCAGCGCGGCATACATCCGCACCTTTCTCAGACAATACGAAGAAGGCGGAGACCTGCCCGTTTGGGAACTCGCTGCCTGCGAAACCGAATGCATGATTGGCTACCACAGCGTGAGCGTCATTGCAGATGCCTATCTGAAAGGCATCCGCGATTTTGACGCCGACAAAGCGCTCAAAGCCATGGTTTCTACCGCAAAAATGAATGAATTTGGCAAGATCACCTATGCCAAAAATGGCCTGATCAGCGCCTCAGACGAGCCGGAGTCAGTATCGAGAACGCTTGAATACGCCTACGACGATTTCTGTATTTCAGAAATGGCCAAAGCACTCAACGCCAACGATATCGCTTTAGAATTTGAAAAACGCAGCTACAATTTTGTCAACCTCTACGACCCCAACACCAAATTCATGCGGGCGCGCCGCGGTGCCCAATGGTACGGCCCTTTTGACCCGTCGGAGGTCAATTTCAACTACACTGAGGCCAACTCTTGGCAGTATTCTCTTTATGCGCCTCATCAAATAGAAATGCTCACCGAACTGCTCGGCGGCAAAGATTCTTTAGAAGTTTGGCTCGACCGCCTCTTCACCACCGACATGAAACTCAGCGGCCGCGAGCAAGCCGACATCACAGGCCTCATTGGCCAATACGCCCACGGCAACGAGCCTTCTCACCACATGGCTTATTTGTACAATTTCACGAACGCACCACACAAAACGCAGCTCTACATCGACCGCATCCTCAAAGAAATGTATCAAAATGCGCCAGACGGCTTGGCTGGCAATGAAGATTGCGGGCAAATGAGCGCTTGGTATGTCTTGAGCGCTTTGGGGCTCTACCCTATTGCACCTGGTAAACCCGTCTATCAAATTGGGCGCCCTTTGGCCAACAATGCGCAGATCAAATTAGAGAATGGCAAAACGGTTCAAATTGTTTGTCGAAACCAAGGCCTAGACCACCCTTACATCAAAGAAGTCAAATGGAACGGCGTGGCTTTATCCAAGTTAGAAATCAGTCATGCACAACTGCTACAAGGCGGCGTGTTGGCTTTTGAGATGAGCGCCACACCCAATCCGCGTGCAACAGCAGCGCAAGTTGTAAATAAAGTACCCCCCTTCTTTGCACCGGTACCCTTTATCAAAACAGAAGAGCGTGTTTTTGATGATTCTTTATTGATAGAAATTGATGTTGTACGTTTGAATCAAAGCGATAAAACAAACACAGAAACCCAACTTTTCTATCAAATAAATGGACAAAAATGGCAAAGCTATAAGCAACCATTTTATATTTACTCAAATACAAATATCTCCATTAAAGCAGGTTACAAAGAGCTTCTCGTTAAAAGACAAGGCTTGAATTACTGGAGCTCAGAGGTGTCATCTACGTTTATAAAAAAAGACCCCAATATCCAACTGGAGCTCAAGAGCAACTATTCCAACCAATATGCAGCTTCTGGCAAAGATGCGCTGATAGACGGCCTGCTTGGCGGCAATGAATTCCGGACCGGTGATTACCAAGGGTATTACAACCAAGACGTCGTTGCGATCATGTCTTTTCAAACGCCATTAGCGCTATCTGAAGTCGGCTTTTCTTACATCCAAGACCACAAATCTTGGATTTTTGCACCTAGTGCCATTAAAGTAGAAGGAAGTATCGATGGGGTGAATTATGTGACACTCGCCCAACAAGAACTTCCGCCAGCTAAACCTACTGACAAGAACCCATTAAGAAATCAAGTATTACTTGAATTAGATCATGACAAACATTTGAAATTTAAATATTTGCGCTACACATTAAGTAACCCAGGAAAACTACCAGAATGGCATTTAGGTGCGGGCAACCCCACTTGGTTGTTCATCGATGAGCTACTCTACAAGTAGTGTTTACACAAAAGGCCATCTTCCTTTCAATACCTGATAGTAGGCGTCTTTAGCGCCAAACTTGCGGTAAAAAACAGCGATGCTTTCTTGATTCGAACCCACAAAATCGAGTGCAGTGCAGGTGTCGGCATGCTGTTGAAGCACGGCATCTACTAAAAACACCAAAGCACCAACTGACTTTCCTTCCTCATTGAGTGTGCCCTTCATGAAATACAGCTTTTGCTGGAATCTAAAAAAGAGACCTGCCGCCACCAGCTGATCATTGAGAAATACGCCAGCACAAAAAGCTTGCTCCCTTGTTTGCGCTGCTGCGAACAAAGCCTCCAAACGCAACCAAGCAACCGCAGTTAAACTACCTAAGTTTTCACCTTTTTGCGATGTAAAAAAGGTATGAAACGCTGTGTAGCCTATGGGCCGCAATTCCAAACCCTTTGCTTTTTTAAGACTGCGCTTCACGTTTTCCGAATAGCCCGCTCTAATTTGCGCTATTCCTTCTTGCCACTGCAACAGCTGATATTTCCCTACCCGTTCATGCGACTCCATTTCTTCAGCTAAACCGAAATTGAGGTGTAAAAATAATTTTGATTTCAATGAACTTAAATCAGCTATTGATTGACCGGGAAGCAATGGCAAAGAACGTATAAACAAAGGTTGCAAGTAAGCACTCAAGCCAAATTTCTTGACCACTGGAATTCTAAAGATGGGATCTTGCTGCGCGTTGAGCAGGTAGCGCCAATTTGAATGAAGGATATCTTGTACCCATGTTTGCTCAAAGAAACCAAAAGTGTCTTGCGAAGCAACTAATTGTTCGTATTTTCGTCTGAGTTCAGGATGTTCGTCAGCTAGGCGCATGTGACACGAAGTTAAGCAAAGCAAAAGAGCAAGCAAGTCATCGTGTAACTTTTTTGCGTATTTTCGTTGAACGCTAACACTTTTTATTTATTCTATATACCATGAAAAAACTAAGTCTTTTTGCCCTCAGCCTCCTGCTTTCAGTAGCAGCTTTTGCTCAACAACCAGCAGCAAAAATACAAGATCCTAAAACACCTGAAGAACGCGCAAAGTTTCAGACCGAAAAAATGGCCAGCGAACTTCAACTTACTGCAGCCCAAAAAGAACAAGTCTACACCATCAATTTAGGCATTGCTCAAAAAAATGAAGGCATCCGCACCAGCAACTTTTCTGAAGAAGAAAAACGCAGCATCATCAAATCCAACCACGAAGCCCAAATTGAAATGCTCAAAAACGTACTGACCGCAGCGCAATTCGAGAAAATGAAAGCCGAAATGAAAGACTATTCACAGGGCGGAAAACAGCACAACGAGAAGCATTAATTGAATAAATATTTTTTTACTTCCAAAAAGGCTCCATTCGGAGCCTTTTTTGTTGCTGAATTATTGTCATCTTTGCGCCATGACTTTTCGCGACTTAAATTTAAAGAAACCACTTTGGAATGCCTTGGATGAACTCGGGTATGAAACCCCCACCACCATTCAGGCTGTGAGCTTCAATGTCATGATGTCTGGCAAAGACACCATCGGCATTGCGCAAACCGGAACGGGTAAAACTTTAGCCTATTTATTGCCTTGTTTGTGCATGTGGAAATTCTCCAAAGAACCGCATCCACAAATCCTCATTATTGTCCCGACCCGAGAATTGGTTGCGCAAGTAGTGAGTGAGGTCGAGAAGTTAACACCCTACATGAATGTGGCAGTCGGTGGCGTTTATGGAGGCACCAACATGAGTACGCAAGCAGCAATGGTTTTGCAAGGCTTAGACATCCTTGTAGGCACTCCTGGGCGCATCCTCGACCTCGCGGCGAGCGGTTCTTTACAACTCAAGCACATCAAAAAGGTTGTTATTGATGAAGTAGACGAAACCTTGAGCCTTGGTTTTCGCCCTCAATTGCTGCGCATTTTTGAATTTTTGCCAGCCAAGAAGCAACACATGGTTTTTTCAGCTACGCTTTCAGAGGAAGTCGCTACTTTCTTAGGCGATTACCTGACGGCACCAGTGCGCATCGAGGCAGCGCGCGCAGGCTCACCATTAGAAAAAATCGACCAAGTGGGTTACAAAGTCGAGAACTTCTTGTCTAAAGTGGCGCTTTTACAACATCTATTAGACAACGCCCCAGAAAACTCAAAATCCTTGGTCTTTGTTTCCTCTCGTTCGCTAGCTGATCGCTTATTTGAGGCCGTTGAGCCCTCGTACGTAGAAAGCTTAGGAATCATTCACTCCAACAAAGCACAAAATTTCCGTTTCAATACCGTTCAACAATTCCAGGCTGGTGAAATCAGTATCCTTATCGCAACTGACCTCATTGCCCGCGGAATTGATGTTACAGACGTTTCGCATGTCATCAATTTTGACCTCCCCGATAGCCCTGAAAATTACATCCACCGCATTGGTAGAACCGGTCGTGCCGATAAAAATGGCGAAGCCATTACGTTTGTTGCGCAAAAAGACCTTACTCAGTTAGCCAGCATCGAAGCCCTCATGCAAAAACTATTGGACTTCACAGATGTGCCAGTAGAAGTGGAATTTACAGACGAGCTTTTAGAATTTGAAAAGCCAAAGTTGGCGGTTCCTGGAAAGCTACTCAAGTTACCTAAACGCGAAAACGTGGGCGCATCTTTTCACGAAAAGAAGGCGAAAAATAAAAAGGTGAATGTCCGCTATGACCATAAAAAAGCCATGCAGGAAAAGTACGGCAAACCTAAAAAAGCGAAAAAAAAGAAATAAGTAAAAGCGGCACTATTTACCTTTAGTGCTTCACTATCTTGCTCACTTTCATTCCTTTTTGCGACTGAAGCTCAAGGAAATATATTCCATTAGCCCAAGCACTTGCATCAATTTGATACTTCCCGTTTTGAAGTGCTGAAGCATAAAGTAATTGTCCATTAAAAGACTTGATATTCAATTGAACGGCGTCTTCATGGCTTTCAATTGTAAATTGATCAGCAAAAGGATTGGGATAAACCTGTACCTGAAGCTGCTCATTTTCTTGAATGCCGATTTGGCAATTGTTGTTGGCGAGTGGCGTCGGGATGACCGTTGCAAAATTAAGGCCTGCGTCTGGGCAGCGCGCATAAGAAATGTTGGCGAGTTGCGGACCAAACGAGATTTGATCGTGTACATTGAAACCATGAGAAAGATAGACGTAGTCGCCGCCAGCACTCAATTTGAAATTGGCATGTAAACCCGTTTGGGTGAGGTCGTTGTCTGCCCAAACCAATAAATAACCATTAGCCGGAATACTTGTTCCTGCTGGAAAAGCCCAAGACATGAGGTTAAGCGGGTCATCAGAAAGGTAAAATCCCGTCAGGTCTAATGGCGTATTTGTGGTATTGACTAATTCAATCCAATCTTCATCTTCACCATTTAGATCAAACAGTAAAGAATCATTGGATGCAAGTACTTCATTGATGAGCACTGACCCTACTGCCGGTGATGGGAAACTAACCGCAAGTGTATGAAATTCATGTTCTGCGCGCGTTGGAGAGAATAAACCAGCATTGTTGTTCTCGGCGTAAATATAATATTCAAAAGTAAGCCCCCCTACCGGCACTTCAATGCCAAAGATATGGTCTCCGGCAGCGCCGTCGTTGTGCGCGCCGTCGTCGAACATTTGAACGCGCGTGAATTTGAGTTGGTGATTGCCGCGATAGCCTAAATAAACGGTGGTTTCATTGGCGGTTGTGGCGGTGATGGTAACGGTTGAACCATAGACAAGCGGTGAGGTGCTTGCGCCGTGGCTTACAATACTGGGTGCTTGCAGTATATAAGCTGCATTGGTACTGAAAAACTGCGCGCGCGCATCCATGAGTGCTTTGATTCCTGGGATACTGCCGCCGCCGCCCGGCCCGCCGCCTGTTACGGCTGTGGTGAGGCCATTGAGGAATTGGGTGTAGGTATAAAATTTATAGGGGTCGGCCTGGATTGAAGAGTCGGCGAGCGCCATGAGGTTTTGCGCCCAAGTTTCATACTGGCCACTGGCAAACATTTCTTGCACCATAGTGCGCACGTGTGCCATGTACATGCGCTTGTAAAGCGGATTGGCCATGATCTGCTTGATCAACGGATGGTTATTGGAAGTGGCATTAGAGAACGGGTCTAGGCTTGTTGGCGTTGTGGCACCTGAGCCCGTGCCGCCCGGAAAACCACCAAAACTCATGTTGACATCCCAGACCGTAGGTACAAATCGACCATTGATATCCCAACTGAGGTAATAATTTTGGCGAAAAGCCCCGCTGTAAGAATCTAGATTGACCAACACATTATTGAAAGCGAGCATCCAGATGGCACGGTCGATATCGAGCATGCCTTCAATATTTTGAAAATCGTTGTTAAGTGCATTACAGAGTGCAACCATGCGGTTCCAGCCAAAGGTAGTTTGTAATTCATAGCCATTGAAATACGCGCTGCTGTCGGCGCCTAAATATTTCAAGTCAGGGCTCACGGTAGATCCTGGGCCTGCTCCGCCAACGGGGTTACATTTAAAGTAGGTATCGTCGGCATGATAATGCACTTCATTGAAGTCGTCGGAGATGGATTCGTTATTCGTATAAACCCCGCGATACTGCCCATTGATATAAACACGTGCAAAATTAGAACTTGGGCAGTCCATGTATTGCTCCAGAATTTGATACGAGAGGATTTCTCGGATCATGGAGGGGTCTTTGTAGCAATTGGAAAGCTTGATGTCCTTGATGCCGTGGTAGTCTTGGTTCACCTTAATGGTGTTGAGCTCGATGCGCAGCGGATTCTTTTGGTTGTTAGGACTGTAAGAGCTATTTCCTTTATAGCGAATACCACAGGAGTCATAAGAAACGCCGTTGATGCGCACAGAATCGGCGTAAATATAGGTTTCACTGGCTTCGTTGGCATCTAGTTGGGCATCCCAGTTGGTGAAAGAAAAGAAAATTTCAATGACTTGGATGGTGTCGCGGTTGTAAAAATTTTGGGCATGTAGTGTCGAGCAAAAGAAGGATGCAAAGCAAAGAGATAGAAATTGGAAACGAAGCATAAATTGAGTTTTGTTTAAGTCGGATAAAAGTCAGGATAAGTTGTAAAATACTATCTTTGAATTATGAAATTACAGATTTTAAGTGTCCTGAGCATCGGATTGCTCTTTAATAGTTGTGCACAAGCTCCTCAAAAAGAGGTGCGTAAACGCGAAGTTGTGCAAATTCAAACCCAATTTGAATTGCAAGATTTCTTAAAAGAAAACAAAGACCTAGATGCTGCTGTCGACAAAGTATTTGCAAGTTTGGACGATACCGCGATTGTAGCGCAGCTCATTATGCCAGCTGTTGGCCGCCTAGGTCAAGAAAAAGCAACCATAGACCAACACATCAAAGACCGCATCATTGGCGGCGTGCTCATGCTCAACGGCACCAAAGAAGGTTTCACTTCCTGGATTGCCGATTTTGAAAAGCAAAACAAAGCCAATGGCAATTTACCGTTCTTGTACAGCGCCGATGCCGAGCCAAGTTTGGTCAATCGCAAAATTGCGGGCTCTACGCTCGTCAAGAAAGCCAACGAAATACAGTCCATTGAAGAAGTACGCACTTGTGCTCAAACCATCTCCAAAGACCTCAATGCCATTGGCATCAATTACAATTTCTCGCCTGTTGTAGATATGTCTCCGAACGCAACAGTCGGTTTCAGGAGTTTTGGTGCCGTGCCAGCCAATATCATTCCTTGGTCGGGTGCTTTTATTGAAGAAACACAAGCGCAAGGCATCATTGCCACCGCCAAGCACTTCCCTGGCCACGGCTTGGTTTCTGGCGACACCCACAAAGCGCTGCAAGTGATCGATGGCGAACTCAAAGAAATTCAGAACTATCCGCCACTCATTTCACAAGGCGTGCTATCTATTATGGTGGCGCATATTGCCGTGCAAAACAATCCAAAATACAACACCAATGGCCTCCCCTCTACTTGCTCTAAAGCAATTGTAACGGACTTGCTCAAAAACGAAATGGGCTACAAAGGGCTCATCGTTACCGACGCCATGAACATGGGCGGCGTGGTTG
Source organism: Crocinitomicaceae bacterium (assembly GCA_044346245.1). Classification (GTDB taxonomy): domain Bacteria; phylum Bacteroidota; class Bacteroidia; order Flavobacteriales_D; family Crocinitomicaceae; genus UBA952. Next base: position 3,120 of record JBIIZO010000055.1, on the reverse strand, counting down.
CTGTACCGGAAGCTGCCTTCAAGGCAGTTGCAGCTGGTTGTGATATCATTCTCATGCCTGTAGATGCCAAGAAAGCACACGCAGAAATTTTAGCGCACTACCGCAAAGATGCGGCATTCAGAGCACAGGTTGATGCTGCAGCCAAGAAAATCATTCGCATGAAAATTGCAATGGGACTAATGACTAAGTAGTCAGGTAAAGATCAATCAGACCTTCAGGAGCTTTGATATAGAGCTCCTTTTTTTTGCGCAATACTTTTTGAATGAGCCCTTCGAAAATAGGAACCAAAATTTCGGTACCATTGAAGTCTAGTTGCAATAAAGGATTGGCTGTCATGTCAATGACGTCGGCTACAATACCGATTGCGCCGTGCTGGGCATCAAAGACCTTGAAACCGATGATTTCGTGGTCATAGAAGGAACTTTGATCAAGCTCTGGTAAGACTTCCAGCGGCAAATAAGCTTTCTTTTTTACCAAGCGCTTGGCGGCCTCTTCGGTTTCTACTCCTTCGAACTTAATGGCCGCAAAGCCTTTGTTCTTGAGTTTGAAACCTTCAATAAAAAATGGGGTGAGTTGACCATTGATATCCAGATATAAGGCGTCTAGCCCTTGGTAATCGGCCGGATTGGTCACGTCTAAAAACAACGAAACTTCACCTTTGAATCCGTGAAGTTTCGCGATAAGACCTAAATAATAGCAATCTTGAATTTGCATATGCTTATTCAGCAGCAGCTTCTTCAGATGCTTCTTCAGCAGGGGCTTCAGTTGCAGGAGCTTCTTCAGCAACTACTTCTTCAGTTGCAGGAGCTTCTACGGCAACTACTTCTTCCGTTGCAGGAGCTTCTTCAGCTGCTACTTCTTCGGTTGCAGGGGCTTCTTCAGCAACTACTTCTTCAGTTGCAGGGGCTTCTTCAGCAACTACTTCTTCAGTTGCAGGGGCTTCTTCAGCAACTACTTCTTCAGTTGCAGGGGCTTCTTCAGCTGCTACTTCTTCTACCTCTGGGGTATTTTTAGCTACGACTGCCGCTGCTTTGGCTGCATTAGCTGCAACTTCAGCTGCCATGCGGTCAGCTTTTTCTTTTTCGGCGTTTTTCACTAAACCTGTGATTTTGCCATCAATTTTAGCGGATTTTTCAGCTAACCATTGATTGAAACGCTCTTCTACTTGCTCAGCAGTTAATGCACCTTTTTTCACGCCGTTAAGCAAGTGATTTTTGTACAAAACTCCTTTGTAAGATAGAATAGCTCGAGCAGTCTCGGACATTTCAGCTCCAGTCTGAACCCAAGCAAGTGTTGCATCAAAGTTGATGTCGATTACCGCAGGGTTAGCAGTTGGGTTGTAAGTTCCGAGTTTTTCGATGAATTTACCATCGCGTTTTGCACGGCTGTCAGCAGCTACCAAGTGAAAAAATGGTTTGCCTTTTTTACCGTGTCTTTGAAGACGAATGCGTGTTGCCATTGTTCTTTACAGTTTTGGGTCCGAAACCCAGGTTGATAAATAAGTGAATTAAGGCTGCAAAGATAGTCATTTTATTTGAACGCTACAAAACTTATTTGCCCTGTGCTCTAAATACAATAATGACGGTGTAGAACATGATTTTGATATCGAGCGCCAACGTGCGGTTTTTCATATAAATGAGGTCAAACTTCATGCGCTGCAGCATTTGGTCTACATTTTCAGCATAGCCGTATTTGACTTGACCCCATGAAGTGATGCCAGGTCTCACGCGGGTGAGGTGCATGTATTGCGGCTCAATTGCCACAATTTGATCAATATAATATTGACGCTCTGGACGCGGCCCTACTAATGACATTTGCCCCAAAAGCACATTGAGGAACTGTGGGAATTCGTCGAGACGCGTTTTGCGCATGAATCGGCCTATCGGCGTAATGCGCGGATCTCCTTCTTTAGATAGTTGCGGACCTGCTTTTTCAGCATCGATATACATCGTGCGGAATTTAATGATTTTAAAATGCTTGCCGTTGCGCCCTACTCTATCTTGCAAGAAAAAGATAGGACCCGGCGAAGACAACTTTACAGCCACCGAGGAAAAAATAAAAAATGGAATCAAGAGCAAGAGCGCGAAAAGAGAAATAACAAAATCCATGAGGCGCTTCACGGCTCTTTGCCAATAAGGCATGACGTCTGGATTGATTTCGATGAGCAAAGCCCCATAAATATTGGTCATGTCGACCGAACCCGCCAAAATACTGTACATATCTGGCAAGACCCTGATGCGAATTTTACCGTTATCTATGCGGGCAATAATAGACTGCAAGCGGTCGTGATCAGAACTTTCAATCGCAATAATGACCTCTTCCACTTGTTGCGCTGACAAAACTGCTTCTAGGTCGGGGAGCTTTCCGAGGTGTGCAAGCTGCGGGGCCAATAGGTTGTCGCGGCCATTGACTTGAAGAAAGCCTACAAAATGATTGATCATGTTTGGTGCAGCGAGCAACTCTTGATAAATTTCAATTGCGCGTTCGTTTCCACCAATGATGAGGGTTTTGAAGCCATGCCCTGCGGCTTTGATGTACTTTATCAGAACAGTCGTAAAGAACAATCTTCCTATTGACGTGAAACTCAAATGAATGATAAACAACCAGATAGTCAGTTGGTAGTAATTCTGATAACTTCGGACTTGGTCATCCAATAAAAGTGTAAAAAAAAGTACAATGGTCCCGAAAAAGGATGCAGCCAAACTTAAATTCAGGACTTTCAAGCGAAACAGCCGACGGATTTCGTGGTAGGTGCCTTGTAGGGTGTAAAACAACAACCAAAAAAGCGGCAACAACAAAATGCCCATCCAAAAATTACCGTCCGCATGAAAAGGCTTGCCTTCGATGTGAACCTGACGCATATAAAAAAATAGGCCCCAAGAACTACTCGCACTGAGCAAGTCAATACAAATCAAAAACGCTATCCAAAAACGGTCCTTCATTAGAAATATACCACCTTGATGTTATCGATTAAAATCAGATTATTGGAAATGCTGCTGTCGTAAAAAGCCTTAAAAGCTTGAATGTAATTGGAATTGTTGGGCCCCGCTGTAATGACTTCACTGAGCAGAATGTAAATTTTCTTCCAACGCAAGGTACTCAACGGACTTTGTCTCATGG
>JBIIZO010000174.1:0-3696 GCA_044346245.1 Crocinitomicaceae bacterium | reverse complement strand
TAGTTGGACATGCGGCGGCATGGAATGGATCCAAGAATGTATTTCTTTCGTTCCTTCTAACACTTTTCTATCCTACATCACTGGGATTAATAGTGAATTGCTTCCTTTTTTCTGTTACTGGTGCAAGCATTATTTTTGTGCTTATAAATAGAAAAAATTTCAGCGCGATATTGAAAAAACCAATCGCAATCAGTAATACTAAATTTAGGAAGTAATTTTACGTATTCGCACACCATTCTATATTTTACGGAAAGATAAGAAATCGAGCTGGAAACTTCTTTACTAAAGGTATTTACGGCGCTCATGATAACAGCCACATCTAAAAACACCTTTCATCAAGAAATACGAAGGGCAATAATTCACATTTAATTTGAGTTATCGAAGGGGTTTGAAGGTGTATGTGAAAATCTTTGCCTTCAAAAGTTAAAAAATGTTGATGAAACAATTCTCATTTGTAATTTTGTAAAATAATAGCATGGCAACTCCGATTAAAATAACACCCCCATTGAGTGGGAAGCAGTCAAGAAAATTCAATGAACAATTGGCTGTAACCTCTACGAAGCGCGTAAGTGCAGAAGAAAAGAATCGCATTTTTTCGCTTGTGGAGAAAGTTTTGTCTCAGCAGAAATCAAGATAATATACCGTGGTTTTATCCGAGCTTGCATTCGATGTATTATCGAATGAATTCGATTTATTACAATTTGATTGTGGTGATAAAGACATCAATGCATTCTTGCAGGATGATGCATTGAACTACCAAAGAGAAAAATTGGCAACTACATACATATTTCATTTAGATAAAAAACCGATAGCTTACTTCAGCATTCTAAATGACTGTTTACACGATAAAGGATATGAAGCCAATACCTGGAATCGATTCCATAGAAAACATAAAATCCCAAATAATAAAAGAATAAGGCAATATCCTGCAGTAAAAATTGGTCGACTTGGAGTAGAGCAAACTCAACAAGGGTCAGGATTAGCTTACGAGCTGATGGATTTCATTAAAGGATTTACGTTATTCAATCACAAACCAGCTTGTCGTCTATTGCTTCTTGACGCATATAACAAGCCGCAACAGCAAAAATACTACCTACGCAACGACTTTCAGCTTCTAGATAACTCCAGCACTCAAGATTTTACCCGGTTAATGTACTTTGATTTGATTCAGTTGAGTTGAGAATTGGAATTATAAACCCCTAAAAAACAAAAAGAGGAACAAACGCTATTTGTTCCTCTTTCTGCTAAACCATGCTAAAACTATAAAACTAAAACTACAACTATGAACTGTAATTCTGGTACAAATTTACAACCACATTTTGAATCTGCAAGCTTTTGAATGTAAATTAATTGTTAAATTTTAACACCACGTGTCATTTCGCGCTTACCAGGAGGACCAGGTAGGCCTTCTACCCTCAATCCTAGGCTTTTTAGATGTCTTTTGAATTGACCTTGTGCGCAATATGTAACGATGGCTCCGCCTGGATTCAGCATGGAGTAGAGTTTTTCGAAAATGGCTAGCTCCCACATCTCGGGCTGTGCTTTTGGGCCAAAGGCGTCGTAATAAATGAGGTCGAACTTTTCAGTAGTTGCCCATCCCTGAATGGATAAAGCCAATTTACAAAGAGTAAAAGAGGCGTCATACGCTTCAGTTACGCCGAAAGGAAGCTCCATGATTTGGGTATAGCATGCTTTTGCCTCAGGATCGTCTAGGTAGTTCATTAATTTCCAAATCTCCTCCTCGACCGGATAAGCCTCAAGACCAACATAATGCACGCTGAGTGCGTTTTCTTTGGCGTAATGAGCGGTGAGTAGTGCATTCAAGCCTGTACCAAAACCGACTTCGAGTATGCTCAATTGTTTTGATTCGGAAGCAACAAAACGCAAACCATTTTCAATAAAGACATGCCGAGCTTCTTGAATACTACCGTGCATGGAATGATAGGTTTCGTCTAGTTCCGGCACATACAAAGTTGGGGAGCCATCGGAAGTGAGGCGCAATTCGCGTTTCATTTTTTTCTAATGAGGTATAGACCATCTCTGATAGGCAACAACACCTTCTCTACCCTAGCGTCCTGACTAATTTTTAAATTAAGCTCACGCAGCAAAGAAGTGTCTTTGTCTTGGTATTTGGTATCGAGTACTTTGCCGGACCACAGCACATTGTCTATCAAGATAAAACCGCCTGGATTGAGTTTATCTAGGGCTTGTTCGTAATAGAGCGGATATTGTTGTTTGTCCGCGTCAATAAATATCAAATCGAAAGTTTCATTTAACGTCGGAATGATTTGAGCAGCGTTACCAATGCGATAATCAATTTGTGTGGCGTAGGCAGATGCTTCAAAATAGGCGCGCACTCTTGCTTCGAGTTCTTCATTGACGTCTATGGTGATCAGTTTACCTTCTGGAGCCAAACCCTCAGCCAAACAGAGCGCTGAGTAGCCTGTGTAGGTGCCTATTTCGAGGATGCGCTTTGGCTTGAGCAATTGCGTGAGCATGCTGAGTACGCGCCCTTGAAAATGACCGCTGAGCATGCGGGGCTGCAAGACCTCTAGATGGGTTTCTCGGTCAATTTTGCTGAGCAAAGGCGAAACCGCTGAGCTATGGTCGGTGACGTATTGTTGTAATTCTGGTGAAATGAAATCCATTTGCTGTGTATTTGTACAAAGATACACGAAGCTCGGCGCATTTTTCTAAATTTGTAAATTCAGAAATTACACATGACCGTTTCAGCTATCCGCCAACAATTTTTCGACTTTTTTGAAAGTAAAGGACACCAAATCGTTTCTTCTGCCCCAATGGTGGTCAAGAACGACCCTACCCTGATGTTCACCAACGCCGGCATGAACCAATTCAAGGATTTTTTCTTGGGTTATCAAGTGCCTGCCAATCGCCGCGTGGCCAATTCCCAAAAATGCTTGCGCGTTTCGGGTAAACACAACGACCTCGAAGAAGTGGGCGTAGACACCTACCACCACACCATGTTCGAAATGTTGGGCAATTGGTCTTTTGGCGACTACTTCAAAGAAGAAGCCATTGGATGGGCTTGGGAATTACTCACTACGGTTTACAAAATTCCAGTAGATCAACTCTACGTTACAGTTTTTGAAGGCGATGCCAAAGACGGCGTGGCCCAAGATACCGAGAGCTTCAACATTTGGAAAAAATACATTTCTGAAGAGCGTATCATTCTCGCTTCCAAAAAAGACAACTTCTGGGAAATGGGCGACACCGGCCCGTGTGGCCCTTGCACCGAAATCCACGTCGATTTGCGCAGCCCTGAAGAGCGCGCACAAGGCGACGGCCGCAACTGGGTCAATGCAGACCACCCACAAGTCATTGAAATCTGGAACAACGTTTTCATGGAGTTCAACCGCAAGGCCGATGGCAGCCTCGAGCCGCTACCTTCCAAGCACGTGGACACCGGCATGGGCCTCGAGCGTTTGGCTATGACACTTCAAGGCAAACAATCCAACTACGACACCGACTTATTTCAGACGCTCATTGCGCACACCGTTAAAGTCTGTGGCGTTCCTTACAAACAAGCAGAAGCTACCGATATTGCATTGCGCGTCATTGCCGATCACGTTCGCACCATTGCCTTCTCTATTGCCGACGGTCAATTACCGGCCAACAACGGCGCAGGGTATGTCATCCGACGCATTTTGCGCAGAGCAGTGCGCTACGGTTACCAAA
>JBIIZO010000172.1:0-3731 GCA_044346245.1 Crocinitomicaceae bacterium | reverse complement strand
TTTGTCTCAACTATCTAAAATATCAACAATGAAAAAACTTTACGTATCCTTTATTGCCGTTTTGGCAGCTGGTACTTTTCATGCACAAGTGAAAAGTGTCAACCCGCTGCGCCTAGACAAAAAAGCTTCTTTTGAAGTAGGTTCTAGCGTAGCACACAAACACTCCTCATCAGTAAAATCTACAGTAATTTGGTCCAATGATTTTTCCAATCCAAATGATTGGGCTACTGCAAATGCTGGTGCTCCTGACCACACATCAGGAGATTGGACTATTACGACCAATTTAAACTCAGCTCAATCTAACCCACCACAATCGCAAATTGCATCATTAGTGCCGGCAGGTCATACTACAGCTGCAAATGGGTATGCGATTATAAATTCAGATGCTGAGGGTAATTCGGGATTGCAAAATGCATGGATTTATTATACTAACAACATCGATTTATCTGCAGAACAGAATGTCGTCTTGACATTTCAACAAACGCATAGAAGATTTGCAGAAACGACTCTTGTCATTTATAGTACAAATGGAGGTACAACTTGGCAAGAAATCGAAGTAAATGGAGACATGACTCAAAATACCAATACCACCAACCCAGATACCTACCAATTAAACATGTCAAGTCAAATTGGTGGTCAAGATTCAGTTAAGATCGGATTTAAATACATTGGAAATTGGGACTGGTTTTGGGCTATCGACGACGTTAAACTTGTAACGCCAGAAAACTACGATTTAGAAATGACTAATTTATATTGGGGTTCTACAGGTTTTTGGGGCGCAAGACTACCTTACTATCAAATTCCAACAGACCAAATTACTTCAATCGACTTCGGTGGAATTGTATCTAATCTAGGAGCCCTAGATCAAAATGACGTTACTTTTACAGCCTCATTAACAGGTGGTGCTTACACCGGATCTTCAACACCAAGCACTATTTTGGCAGGTACATACGATACCTTAGAGGTTACTGCAGCGCTAACTCCCCCTTCAACCTACGCTACACATACAGTAAATTTAGCTGCGACATCAGCTGCAACTGATGCTGCACCTGCGAACAATACAATTAACAATTTTACGAGCTTCTCTGTCAACCCATTCATCTATGCTCGTGACAAAGGAACAATCGTTGGTGGTTCATTCAACGCTGGTAATGGTTTCGAAGTCGGAAACATCTTTGATATCTTCAATAACACCTCCATCGGAGGAGGAAATGTAGTTATTAATGCAGCTGCAGAAGTAGGAGCAGAAATGTTTTTAAAATTATACACTATTGACCCTGCAACTGGCGATTTCCTTTATGCTGACGAATCAAATCCATATGTGATTACCTCCAATGACCTTGGACAGGAAGTTACCTTATCACTTTTAGGTGGTAGCTATCCATTAACTGCTGGTGAATCTTATTTACTAGTTGCTGGATCATTTGGTGATGGTGGTGCAACTAACGACCTCGTTGTAGGTACTGCTGGGACTTCAGAAGCTCAAACTACATTCTACTTTGACTACACTGATAATACATGGTATTATACAACATCAACACCAATGGTTCGCATGAACTTTGATCCAGCTTTGGGCATGAAAGAAGCCGCAAACAACTTTGGTCTTGAAGTAGCTCCAAACCCTGCAACAGACGCTACAAACGTTACTTTCAATGTTAAAAACACATCTGATGTCATCATCAATGTAATTGACATGGCTGGTAAAGTTGTCGCTACAGAAACTTTGTCTGGTGTTAACGGCACACAAGCTGTTGAAATCAACACAAGCGCTTTGAACAGCGGTATGTACACTGTAAACGTTAATGCTAACGGTACAGCAGTGAGCAAAAAATTAGCAGTTCGCAAATAATACTTCCACAACAGGAAAAACAAAGGGAGCTTTCGGGCTCCCTTTTTTTATGTTTAATAAATAGTGTTGTTAAGCGTTAACTCAGACTCCAAGCTTTGCATCAGATTCAAAACGTTACCTCAGACTGAAAGAAAGGACTTCATCTATAAAAGCATCTGGCGCTTCGGCATGCACCCAATGCCCTGCGTTGGGAATAGAAGCCAGTTGAGAATCTGGGTAATAACCTTCCAATTGTGCAATGTCTTCGTCGAGGATGTAGTTAGACAGTAAACCACGAATAAAAAGCGTGGGTGTAAATGACTCGTGCTCCGGAAGTGCGGCCAAAATTTCGGGCATGCTTGACTCGAGCACAGGAAAATTGACTCTCCATGCCAATTTCCCTTTTTCTTCCCAGTATAAATTTTTGAGCAAAAACTGGCGAATGCCTTCTGACTCTACAAAAGTTCTAAGAATGGCCTCCGCCTCGCTTCTTGCACTCATTTTGCTGAGGTCGATGGCGTGGATGGCCGCAAGGATGTGTGCGTGATGCGGCGGATATGCCTTTACGCCCATGTCAACAACAATTAGTTTCTCGATGAATTGCGGATAGCTTTGGTCAAAATGCATGGCGAGCTTTCCGCCCATGGAGTGTCCAAGTAGGATGGGTTTTTTAATGTTCAGGTCTTGAAGCAACTCATGAAGATCTTGTACCATGAGTACATAAGAAAAATCTGCCGACCAAGGAGAGTGTCCGTGATTGCGCAAATCAACTAGCGTTACTTCGTAGTACTCAGCGAGCTTCTTGGCGTGTGTTTGCCAGTTATCAGAAAAACCAAACAGGCCATGCAAAATGACCAATGGTTTTCCTTGACCTAGTTGTCGGTAATAAAGTTTCATCTGAGTAGTTCGGCTTCGCCGATTGTTCTTGCGCTAAATTGCTGGTCGTTGATGTTATTCAGGATTTGCAGCATTTGCTTGGGCGCAATTTTTTGGCGGTTGTAGTGCACTTTAATGATTTGCTCTTCGAGCGAATCTAAATAATTGACCTCGACGCGCTCCACCGCGCAGGTTTCTTTGAGCGCTTTGCGGATACTTCCACCGCAGCCCATTTGACAAACCATTCCCTTTACGCCAAGAGATATTATGGTGTTAGGCACAACTGTTTTACAAACCATTGCCCGTGTGTGCTTAACTTGGCTTGGTGCCGCCGTTTGATTACAAGCAATCAGCAAAAAAAGAAGTGAGGGAAGGAGAATCAGTTTCATAAAACAAAATTACTTAGGATATTGCGAATGTTCAAGTCTTTACTTAGATTTGTTAAAACTTGAAAATTATGAAAAGACTATTTTTTATCGGCTTGGCTACCTTGGCAGTAAGCTCAGCTACACTAACCTCATGTAGCAAATACGAAGAAGGTCCGTCATTGGCTTTGTCTTCAAAAACTTCGCGTTTGGCAGGATCATGGAAACTAACTGCTCAAACAACTAACGGAGTAGCTGATGCCTTAACTGGCCTCACTCAAACCATGGTAATCAGCAAAGAAGGCACTTACAGCACCGTCATCAACTACAGCTACATGGGCTTTAATTATACCAATGACTACACCGGTACATGGGCTTTTTCTGATGATAAAACACAACTCATCACTACAGTTGATGGCTTAACCGGTTCTGAAACACAAACTATCGTGCGTTTAGCTGGAAAAGAACTCAAATTGAAAGCAGTTGACGGGACTGAAACCATCATTCAAACTTACACTGCTCAATAAGCATATTTTCAACTTTGAAATCAAAGCCGCAATTCGTTGCGGCTTTTTTATTGACCAAAAAGTAGTACATTTGAAAAAAAACACAAAATGAAGTCTGTTCTCTTTTCACTTTCTTTATTGACCTTAGGTCTTGTA
>JBIIZO010000054.1:0-12363 GCA_044346245.1 Crocinitomicaceae bacterium | reverse complement strand
TAGCGGGAGGTGAATGGTGTCCAAACAAGCCTGACTGCAGCAGTTTTCCATTTGAGTTTGGCAAGCCTCACACTGAATGAAGAGCAGGTGACAGGCGTCGTTTACGCAATTGGTATGGGTATCGGCAGGGTTTCCGCACTGGTGGCAAACCGCAATGATGTCAGGCGTAATGCGTTCGCCGCGGCGTTCGTCAAAAACAAAGTTTTTACCGATAAATTTGTTTTCGATCCCTTGTTCTTTGCAGTCGTTGGCGTATTTGATGATACCGCCTTCGAGCTGGTGAACATTTGCAAAACCGCGGTGCTTGAACCAAGCCGAAGCCTTCTCGCAGCGAACGCCACCGGTGCAATACATCACAATATTTTTGTCTTCGTTGCCTTTGAGCACCGTTTCTTCGATGAAAGGCAAGGATTCTCTGAAGGTATCGACATCTGGCAGCACTGCTCCTTTGAAATGGCCTACTTCCCATTCGTAATGATTGCGAAAATCGATCAGTAGGGTATTGGGGTCGTCGGTGAGGGCGTTGAAAGCGGCTGCATCTAGGTGCACGCCTTTATTGGTGACATCAAAAGTGGTGTCGTTGAGACCATCGGCTAAAATTTTAGACCTGACCTTGATTTTGAGCTTTAAAAAAGGGAATTCCGCCTCGGCGTCGTTTACGGCAAAATTGAGTCTGATGCCATTTAGAAAATCAATTTGGTAGAGTTCTTCTCGAAAACGACCTAAGTTGGCTGTCGGGACGGCAATTTGCGCATTGATGCCTTCTTTCGCTACATAGGTGCGGCCCACGATGTCCAGTGCAGACCACTCGAGGTATAGTTTGTTTCTAAATGCCTGCGGATCTAGAATGTGAGCGTATTGGTAAAAGGAAATGGTAATGTAATCGTGGCCAATTGCTTGCAATTGTTTTTCTAACGAAGCCCGATCGAGTGTATTCCAGAGTTGCATTTTTTCATTCATTAGACAGCGACATTGTGTTCGCGCAGCGCATCGTTGAGCGAGGTTTTGAGGTCTGTGGAGGCCTTGCGTTTGCCGATGATGAGCGCGCAAGGAACTTGGTAGTCTCCGGCTGCAAAAGTTTTGGTGTAAGAACCTGGAATAACAACCGATCTTTCGGGTACATAGCCGTTGAATTCAATAGGTTCTGTGCCTGTGACATCAATGATTTTTGTCGATTTGGTCAGTACTACATTGGCGCCGAGGACGGCTTCTTTGCCCACGCGCACACCTTCAACTACAATACAGCGCGAGCCAATGAACGCACCGTCTTCAATCACAACGGGTGCGGCCTGCAGCGGCTCCAAAACGCCACCGATGCCCACCCCGCCACTCAAATGGACGTCTTTGCCAATTTGCGCGCAGCTGCCAACGGTTGCCCAAGTGTCTACCATGGTGTTACTGTCTACGTAAGCGCCAATATTGATGTAAGAGGGCATCATGATCACGCCTGGGGCCACAAATGCGCCATAGCGTGCGATGGCGTGCGGCACGACGCGCACACCCAAATCTTTGTAATTGCGTTTGAGCGCCATTTTGTCGTGGAATTCAAAAGGCCCCACTTCAATGGTTTCCATTTGGCGGATCGGAAAATAAAGCACAACGGCTTTTTTAACCCATTCGTTGACTTGCCAAGTGCCGTCGTCTAGCGGTTCAGCCACGCGCAGCAGTCCTTTATCGAGGTCTTCAATGACATGTTCAATGGCTTCAATAGTTGCTTTTTCACTTAATAGTGCGCGGTTTTCCCACGCGGCTTCAATGGCTTGTCTCATGCGCTTGTTGTTCTGGTTTGGGGATTCTGATCAATAAAATAAAGCCAACGGCAAAAAATACGACGAGGGCTAAAATGGAAGTGCGGATATCGAGTAGGCCTTCAATGAGCCCAAAAGTGAGTGTACCGAGTGCCAAGCCTAATTTTTCAGCTAAATCGTAAAAACTGAAGTACGAGGTGAGGTCTTTGGTTTCCGGTAGCAATTTAGAATAGGTCGATCTAGATAAAGATTGAATTCCGCCCATCACCAAACCCACGCCAGCGGCTGCAATAAAGAACTGCCAAGGATACCACACAAATTGGTATACGTAAATGCAAAGGGCAATCCAAATGACAATAGCGCCACCAAGGGCCTTGAAATTGCCAATTTGCTTAGAGATAAACGACATCAGGTAGGCGCCGCCAATTCCGATGAACTGAATAATGAGGATCGAAATGATGAGGTCTTGCTGCTTGATGCCAATCACTTCCTTGTTGGCAAAGGCCACCGCCATGACCATAATGGTTTGCACGGCCATGTTGAACATGAAATAAGATCCTAAGTATCCTTTGAGCGTTTTGTTTTGCCTAATTTGCTTCCAGACGCCATACACTTCCGAATATCCTTTGCGAATGAGGTTCTTGCTGTCTTTTTGCGTAGCGCTTGTCTTGGGTAGTCTCGAAAAAGAGAAGGTGGCAAAGGCAATCCACCAGAGGCTTACCAATGGAAAAGCCCAGCGAATCGGGATCACTTTGGTAAAAACGGTCAAGATCAAAATGATGATCAGCAGAGTAGAGCTCCCTAAATAACCCATTGAGAAGCCGCGCGCCGAAACGCGGTCGTGGTCTTTAGCTTCTGCGATGTCGGGCAAATAAGCGTTGTAGTAAACCAAACTGGCCCAAAAGCCGATAGAACCAAAAAACAAGGGCAACATGCTCCAATTGATCAAGAATGGACTTTGCCCTAACTCCCCACTTGGCGGTGTTTGAAAAAAGTAAAGTAGTCCGCTAGAAAGCGCGCCCATGTAGCAAAAGAACTGCATGAAAAGTTTGCGCTTTCCGCCCGCATCGGCAATGCCCGATAAGAGCGGCGAAATCAGTGCAACAATAATGTAAGACAAGCAAATGACGTAGGCGTAGAATTCGGTATTGTGGAATTCGCGCCCCAAAAAGCTAACGGTGTCGTAGACTGTGCGGCCAGCCTCATTTTTGACGCTCGTTTGGGTTTCGTACAGAATCGGAAAAATAGCCGAGCTAATGATCAGCGGATAAACTGAGTTGGCCCAGTCGTAGAAGACCCATCCGGTGATGGTGCGTTTGTTCCCTTTTTGCTGCATAATTCAAATTTAGAGAAATATCTTTAGTGTAGGATGTCTAGCTGATATTTCAGTAAAAGCCCTTCAAGTTGAGCTGCTTGAATCTTAGCTTTTTCTATTTGATTGTTTTGAGGTTCGAGTTGAAGATTTTTGGTTTCTATAAAATTGACTGCACGTAGATCGGTTCGGTCAAAAACAACATCTAGTAAATTTGAACCATAAAACGAGATTCCTTTGGCCTTGGCTTCGGTGAATTCGACACCTTCTAAATCGCAGTTCAAAAACGCGCAGTTTTGAAGATTCATTTGGTAAAAGCTCGCATGTTTCAGAAAGCAATTGTCGAAGTGACACGCAAAACCAAAAGAATTGGCGTAGTCAAAATGCAGCCCTAATAATTTGCAATTGTGAAAGGAAACGCCATTCAGTACGGTGTCTACCAAACTGCAGTTGGATAGATTGCATTCCTCAAAAGTGCAATCTAAAAATTTGGATTGGGCTAACTTGACGGCCGTAAAATCCAAACCTCTAAATCGACAGGCTTCGTAACTGGATTTTTCATGGAAATCTTCAATAGTCGTGACTTCGATATCGTAAAAATCTTGTCTCATTCGAGGCCTGCAAGATAAGGTTTGAGGTATGTAAATGGCTCGTTGAGCTCACCAGACAGTGTTGTTTGGGTGCCGCGGAAAATGATTTGATCAAGATCGGGGCCCAATAAGACAGGGAACACCGCTTTGAGTAGTTCGGAACCGAAGTCTTCGGCGGCATCTTTAGAGAGTTCGCACGGCAAGTTGTCTACGGCCATTACTGCAATAGCGCCTGCTTGTAGCATATCGACTTCTTGACCTGTGTTGGGGTCGTAGCCATACATGGACGCGCCAATTTTACTTGGGCGAATGGTGCAGGCAATTGGACCGTCGATATCGCAAGAAACGTCTGCAACCACTTGCATTGGACATGCAGGGTCTTGGAGCATTTGTTGGGTCAGGATAAACGGTGACTTCGAAGACCAAAAATGACAAGGAATGTACACATTGCTCTTTTGCGCAAAAGGCCCAAAGTTGCTTTGGTACAATTCGGGTTGGGTATAAAATTCGCTTTTATCGAAGCCCGCATCTGTTTTTCTGCAGAAGTATTGGTGGGTATCGAGGTGTGTAAAAACGGCTTCGTGATGTTCTTCTTGAAGATAGGCCTCAGGGTCAACTTCTTTGATGGGTAGCAGCTTGACGATTTCTCTGGCGCCATTTCCGACGCGGCCAAAGCCCGTCAGTACCAATTTGAAGTCTGGTGGTAGCACCACTTTTTTCAGTTCAGCTTCTACTTCTTTGCGGTCTAAACACATGTGAGCCGGCTTGATGCTATAAGCGCCCGTTTTGAGCCCGTAGGTCAAAAAGGCATTGTAGGCACCTACTACGCCCGCATAACGACCAAAACCAATAATGCGTTTGTTGTTGGCGTCTTTGAGTACTTCGTAGTCAATAAGGCGAATTCTCTTGTCTAAGATTTCTTGAAGAAGCGCTCTATTGTAGGGTTGCTTCTTGAAAGTATGCGAAAAGAAAAGGTAAGTTTTGTTTGCCAGTAGTTGGTCTTTGGGCACCTCTTTGACGCCCAATAAGATGTCGCAATGGCTCAGGTCTTCTTGAACTGTTAGGCCAATTTCGGCGTATTTTTCATCTGAAAAGCAGCGAATTGGGGAGTTTTGTACCGTTACTTTAACGTTGGGGTACTGCTTTTCTAATTGGATACATTGTGCGGGGCTGAGTGGTACCCTGAAATCTGGCGGGGTTTTGCCTTCGCGGATGATGCCGATGTGAATGTTGGACATTTGTGAGTTGAAGTTGATGGAAGTATAGATCTTTAGCTCAGGTAGTTGTCGATGAACTCGCGCACGCAAGCAGCGCCACCTTTGCGGCTCAAGACAATATCTGAAATGCTTTTGATGGAGGCCACAGCCGATGCAGGGCAAACCGCCAAGCCAACGGCTTTCATGACTTCGGTGTCGTTGCGGTCGTCGCCGATGAAGGCCACTTCTTTAGGCGAGATGTTCATTTCTTTGCACCAGTTCTCTAAGATGCTGAGTTTGGGTTCGCGGCCTACATACACGCGCTCAATGCCTAAAAGAGCAGCGCGGTCCTGGACCATGTGTTCGGTAAAACCCGAAGAAATGATGCCGAGTTCCAGTTTTTTGCTCTTGCTGAGTTCGAGTAGGGCTAGGCCGTCGTGGGTATTGTAGCGCTTCATTTGATCACCTTTTTCACTGACGTACATGCCGCCGTCGGTTAGGACGCCATCGACGTCGAGGATCAGCATTTTGAGGCCTTTGATTTTTTTGTCGAGGCTGGCTTGCGAAAAAAGCGGTTTGAACAAGAGTGCTTGTAAATCGACTTCGTATTCTTCGCAAACAGCTTCTAGGTCGTAGATGGAAAGTTCAAAAACATTATCGGCGTCGAGGTCTGCTAAGAAATCGTCAAATTCGATGCCGTTTGCCTTGCACAGGCCTTTAATATTTAGTTCAAGTAACATAATTAAATAATTTGATAACCAACACTTTGCGCTACTTTTTGAATATCGGAATGGAGTTTTCTGAATTCTTCGTAGTTGAGCTGCTGGGAGGCATCTGATTTGGCAACCTTAGGGTTCGGATGCGCCTCGATGAGCAAGCCGTCTATACCCATGGCCACACAAGCGCGTGCCAGCGGATTCACGCCGTAAGCGTAGCCCATGGCGTGAGATGGATCTAGTATGATGGGCAAATTGGTGTGTTCTTGCAACCAGGCTACACCACATAAGTCGAGCGTAAAACGGGTACCCGTTTCAAAGGTGCGGATGCCGCGCTCGCAGAGCACCACATTTTCGTTGCCGCCTGAAAGCACAAATTCGGCTGCTTGTACAAATTCTTGGAGGGTTGTTCCAAAACCGCGCTTGATGAGCACGGGTTTCTTGATTTTTGAACAGGCGCGCAAAATACCTTGGTCGTACATGGCTTTGGCACCTACTTGAATGATGTCGGTGTGTTCGATGATTTCATCGATGTGGGTGGCATCGCGGGCTTCGGTGATCACGTTGAGGCCGTAGTCTTGGCGCATTTTGGCCAAAAGTTGCAAGCCTTCTAGGCCCATGCCTTGAAAAGAGTAGGGGCTCGTGCGGGGTTTGTAGGCTCCGCCTCTGAGGGTGGTGAGGCCCATGCTCACGAGTAACTCAGCCGAACCGCGGAGCTGCTCTTCTGATTCGACAGAACAAGGCCCTCCGATCAAGATGGTGTTGTTCGTCTGGCCACCAATGGTGACATTTCCAAATTTAACTTCGCGTTTTTCGTCCTGGAACTTGCGCGAAGCCAGTTGTATGTCGTTGGCAAAGACCCAATGGTTTTGGGTGTGGTCTTGCAGCGCTGCTGGAACTTCTTTGAGGCCGCTACCGGTAATCAGGTAGTCTTTTCCGAGATATTGGATGTGAAAAGCGTGGTGTGTGGCAGCGAGTGCAGCTGCATTGGTGTTGTTTTTGAGTTCGATGATCATATTTCTGCTTTGATCAGGTTGGAGAATTGAACGATGCCTTTGAGTTGTTTGGCAGCGTCGATGACTGGTAAGTAAAGCACCGCAAAGGGGCTATTTTTGATGAGTTGCAAGAGTTCAACAACGCTTGCATCTTCATGGATGCAAATAGGTTGGCGGTTGATCATGCTGTTTGGGTCGATGAAGTTGAGGTCTGAACCGTTATGGAGGTTCTTCAGTAGGGCTTTTCTGATGTCGGCACTCGATACCAAACCAATGAAGGTATTATGAGCATCTACCGCCATAGCGACACCCATTTGGCCCTCTTCTACTGTTTGTAGCACATTTTTTAAATCTATATTTTCAATGCTGAACTTCGGGGTTTCGTGCAAGGGCGTCATGAAATCGGCCACCTTGAAGGCGGAGCCAATGCTGCGCTTGGTGAGGTTCATGAGCGCATTGCCCACGCTGGCCTCTTTGAAAAGGTAAGAGCCCGAAACGGCCGTGCTCACGCCCATTTGTCTTAAGATAAACGAGACTTCAGGATTCACGCCGCCGTCTACATGTATAGATTTGTTGGGGTAGCGCTTTCTGAAATTGCGAATTTTATCAAAATTGAGTCGGTCAAAAATACCGCCAGATTGCCCCGGAATAGTGGCCATGATCAAGATGAAATCGAAGTGTTCGAAGTGTTCAAAAGCTGAAATTGGCGTTGGGGTAATGAGGGCGAGACCTTTTTTACCGGTAATTGCTGCTGGAATTTGGAGTTCGGTTTTTAAATCTTCTACTTGAAAAGTGAGGTACTCAACGGGGTTTTCGAGTAGGTAAGGGTAAAATTTGCTCGGGTCAGGGGTAATGATGTGCAAATCGAGTGGGAGCGTGCACCATTCGCGGATTTTTTTGATGTCGTCAAAAACGCGGAGGTCGTCGTTGCAATCGATGTGGAGGAGGTCTACTTGATGGGCTACTAAGTCAGCAACAACGGCTTGCAAAGGGCGAGCGGCGTCGGAATAAATGGATGCTGAAATTTTCATGGTAGACACAAAAAAAGATGGGGTAAGCTACTTTTATCGCACCGCTACAACCTCTTACCTTTGCTACATTCCTGTCCTGGAGGATTCAGAGGGAGCTGGTCGTAAAAGACTTACCCCATGCAAAAATACGAATTTCTTGTGATTCTATGCAATAATTGCGCGGTTCAATAAAGAAATCATGGCTAAAGTCACAATAAAGAGCTGGGTGGCAGTTTCTTCGGAAAGTGCAGATCCGTCTTCATCTTCTTCTGAAACCTCCATTGCCATGAATTGAGCCAAGAATGGTTGGTCGCAGAAAGATTCGATGATTTCTTCGTCTTCGCTTTCAAAATACTGATCGAGCATGTCAAAGAAAGGTTCTTCTAGCGCATCGATGTCTTCTTCGGTAATGGTTCGAAGTTCCACGCCATCTTGTTTGAAGGCTTCAAGTACCAAGCAGAAATAGTAAATTAACAAGCCTTCAAGGTCATCGTTTTTGTATTCCTCAGGCGCCGTCATGACATAGCCCAATAAGGCTTCTTGTGCATCGGCATAGCGCTCCGTGATGTTTTCGAGTTGTTCGTCGGTGAGGTTGTCTACGACCTCAATGGCCTTTTCGATGGCCGCTAAAGAAACTTGTTTCATAAAATAATTTTGGCAAAGGTAGTTTATTTCTCGCTCTTCATTCTGTGTAACTTGGGCTACAAATCAAAATGTAACAAGTTCTTAACTTTGTACTCGAAATAAAAAAGAATTGATTTAATCCATAAAAAATAAAAAGATGTCAAAAACAATTATTGACGTGCGCACGCACGCCGAATTTGCTGGTGGCCACGTAGCCGGATCCATCAATATTCCACTCCAAGAAATCACCGGTCATATCGACGAAATCAAAGCCATGGAGCAGCCGATTATTTTTTGCTGTGCGGCAGGTGTTCGTTCTGCTCAAGCAACGCAATATTTTCAATCTATTGGTGTAGATTGCGAAAACGGAGGTTCTTGGTTAGATGTGAATTACTTAGCTACTCAACAATAAGCAATGTCTTTACTTAAGAAGTTATTCGGCGGAACAAGTGTAGATTTCGCAACGCTCGTCAAGCAAGGAGCCATGATCATCGATGTGCGTTCACCTGCAGAATTCAAAGGTGGGCATGTCAAAGGCGCAGTCAATATGCCTTTGCAGTCTTTGCAAGCCAACATGAGCAAGATTCCCAAAAACAAAATGATCATTACTTGTTGCGCGTCAGGCATGCGCAGCGGCAGTGCCAAAAGCTTGCTCAAGGCAGCTGGCTACACCGTGCACAACGGCGGCGGCTGGATGAGCCTCAAAAGTAAAATCTAGGATTTATACCAACAAAAAAAGGCGACCATTGGTCGCCTTTTTTTGTTGAATAGATTTTTATTTATTGTATTCCAAAATATAGAGCAACACCTTTTCCATCAAATGTGCGCGGTCTTTGCCACTCACGTTGTGCGGGTGCATGGGGTAAACAAAGTAGTCTGCCTGCACGCCGTTTTCGATAAAAGACTTTAGCAAAGCTTCGTTGTGCTGCATCACAACAACATCGTCTACGGTACCATGAATGAGCAATAATTTGCCTTTTAAATTCTTGGTGTGGTTCAAGAGTGAATTGGCTTGGTAGCCTTCTGGATTTTGTTCGGGGCGGTCCATGTAGCGCTCACCGTACATGATTTCATAGAATTTCCAGTCGGTAACCGGGCCTCCTGCAACGCCAACATTGAACACACCCGCTTGGCGCAGCATTAAACTGGTGGTCATGAAGCCGCCAAAAGACCAACCATGGACCGCCATGCGCTGGCCATCGATGTAAGGCAAAGACTTCAGGTAGTCTACACCCGTGAGCTGATCTTCCATTTCTACAGTACCTAATTGGCGGTGAATTTGGCTCTCGAAAGCAAAGCCACGCTCGCCAGAGCCGCGGTTGTCTAGGGTAAATACAATATAGCCTTGATTGGCCAACCAATGCATCCACAAATTGGCTCCTGCCAACCAGCTGTTGGTCACCATTTGGGCATGTGGCCCGCCGTAGACGTATACTAAAACTGGGTATTTTTTTGTTGGGTCGAAATCGGCAGGTTTGATCATGCGGTAATAAAGTGCCGAACCGTCTTTCCCTTTGATATTGCCAATTTCGGTAGCTCCGATGTTGTATTCGGCTAATTTATCGTTGGAAACCATAAGCATTTTGGCCATTTTGCCATTTAAGGTCATGACGTATTCGTTGTTGGCCACTTCTAAACTGCTGTATCCGTCATAATAGTATGCGCCTTTTGGTGCCAAAGCAAAGCGGTGCGTGCCCTCTGCTTGCGTCAGTTGGCGTTGGTTGCCTTGCAAATCGACCTCGTAAACTAGGGTGTTACATGCGTTGGCTCCGGTTGCAGAAAAGTAAATTTTACTGCCGTCTTCACTCGCCTCAAGGATATCCTTCACTACAAATTTGTTGGAAGTTACCGTCTTGATGATTTGTCCGTTGATGTCGACATAATAGAGGTTGTTGAAGCCATTCTTTTCTGAAATCCAGATGAAGTTGTCTGATGTTTTGGAAGGGAAAAATGCAGGATGCTCAGGCTCTACCCATTTGTCGTTTTGTTCCTCCCACAAGGTGCGCACGAGGTTCCCTTTTAAATCGTAGAGATACAACCACATATGGTTCTGGTCGCGGTTCACCTCTGCCACCAAAAGGTATTTTTCACTCGGTGTAAAAGCCACGTTGGTGAGGTAGGAATCTGCGCCTGAACGCGGGCTAATAAAGACTGTTTTCTTGGTCTTGAGGTTGTAAATACCCACGCGCGGTTTTTCTGAGGCCTGGCCAGCCATTGGGTACTTGATGAACTTGACCGCACCTGGCGTTTGGTTGATGTCTAAGAGCGGGTAGTCGTGTACCGCACTTTCATCCTTTTGATAAAAAGCGAGCAAAGCCCCGGAGTTGGACCAAAAAATTCCTTCCGTAATCCCGAACTCACTGCGTGCATAGGTTTGGCCTGAAACGATGTTTTTGTCTTTGTTTTTGGTGACCGCACGCCCGTCTACATATAAATTGTTTTCTATGGTATAAGCCAAGCGCTTACTTGTGGCATGAAAATGCACGTTTTCGCAGCCATTTTGAACTTGATGCGTGCTGCCAGTTTTGCTCGTAGTATAGTATAAAGCAAATACGCTTCCACCGTCTGAAACTTCTAACACTTCTTTACTCACCCATTTGGCAAAAGCAAGGTGCGCAAAGGAGGTACCCAGTTTTTCATTGATTTCTTTGACGCTCGTCAATTCGAAAGCTTTGTCTGAAGCGACCGAACTTTGTTGTAGGCTTTGCCAGTCGGCACTGCAAATAGTGTACTGATCTGTGTCCGGAATCCATTGGAAATTATTGAGGCGCACCGGCGAAAGTGCTCTTTGCTTTAAAACAGACTCCTTGAGGTCAAAGGATTTCTTTTGACCAAAACTAACGAAAGCCAGTCCGATGAATAGGAATTGAAAGAAGTGTTTCATGAACGTTGTATAAATTGATTGAAAAATAATTCGATAGTCCGCCCCGTTTGGTAGCACTTGAGCATGATTTGATCAAGCTCAGGCTTGAGTAGCGTTTCGGCTTCAAATGTACTATAAAAATAAAATTGCTTGTTGAAGAGCAGGGGCTCTTGAGCGGCCGCTTCCTGAAATACTTTATCTAATTTTTTGTTCTTTTCTCCATGAATTTCACCAAAAAGCGACTTGAAATCCTTGGCAGTATAAAGTTTTTGAAAGGTGCTGAGGTCATTTGCAATGCCTTCGCGAAGCGCATATAAATCGTCCTTTTCGATTTCGTAAACACCTCCATAGGCCCTCACATGCTCGGGTCCAAACTCAAAATAAATTCCGTGAATAGAACTGCTTTTCTTCCCTTGCGGCGAAATAACAGCCGAACACTGCGTCTTGTAAGGCGTTTTGTCTTTGGAAAAACGGATGTCTCTATTGATCCGAAAAATGCAATCCGCCGCTTTGAGTTCCTTGAAAACAGGCTCTGTTTTGGCCAGTTCGTCGATGAGGTGCTGCGTAAAAGCCTTAAAAGGTTCTTTCACGCTCTTTTCATAGCGCTTTCGGTTGACATCAAACCATTCTTTGTGGTTGTTGGCTGCGAGCTCTTGAAAGAACAGTAGATAATCTTCGGTGAAAAAGGACATGTGGTAAAAATACAAAAAGCGTTCAAAACCAAATGCAATTTTTACAAACCCAGAATGGCTTATCTGATATCGTAAAATGTACAATTACCAACGTATATGTGAAAATATTACAACTAATTAAGTAACACCTAGCGCTCAGTATTTTGCAGCTTTGCATCATGGAGCAACTTATTGGTGCGCAAATTCGAGAGATTGTTGAGAAACGCGGAATGACCGTCACGGAATTTGCCAAACGCATCAATAAATCGAGAGAAAATGCCTACTCTATCTTTTCGCGAAAAACGATTGATACTGGCTTGTTGAAGCTGATCTCCGAGGTGCTTACTTACGATTTTTTCAAGCAGTTTAGCACTGAATACTTGACCTTACTGGCAACCTATGAGCACACCTTGACAGAAATCGAGCTGCTCCGCGACTACAATCAACTGCTCAGAAAAGAGCAATAGGCTTCTAAAAATGAGCGAGACACTTGTTAATTCGCTTATTCTCGCTATCTTTGCACCCCAAATAGTATATTAATTAAAGTTTAACCTTATGAATTCTTACGAAACTGTTTTCATTTTAACTCCCGTTTTGTCTGATGAGCAGGCAAAGGAAGCAGTACAGAAATTCGAAGG
>JBIIZO010000217.1:0-3752 GCA_044346245.1 Crocinitomicaceae bacterium | reverse complement strand
GGTTATTTGTTACGTTTACTAAAAATCAAGAGCAATGTCAAGAATTGGAAAAGCACCTATAACTATCCCAGCTGGCGTCGAAGTGACGTTCAAAGATGCCGTCATGACGGTAAAAGGGAAAAAAGGAGAATTATCTCAACACATTGATGCTTCGGTAAGCGTGAGCATTGAAGACAACGTCATTACTTTTGCGCGTGCAACTGATGCTCCAGATCACCGTTCTAAGCACGGGTTATACCGCGCTTTGGTTTTCAACATGATCCATGGTGTATCAGAAGGATTCAAAAAGGAAATGGAAGTTATCGGCGTTGGTTACCGTGCGAATGCAGTCGGTCAACAACTCGAATTAGCCCTCGGATTTTCACATGCCATTATTTTGGAAATCCCGAAAGAAGTGAACGTTACCACTGTAACTGAAAAAGGAAAAGCTCCTGTCGTGACTCTCGAGTCATACGACAAGCAATTGCTCGGACAAGTTGCAGCCAAGATTCGCTCTTTCAGAAAACCTGAACCATACAAAGGAAAAGGTATCCGCTTTGTAGGTGAAGAAATTCGTAGAAAAGCTGGTAAGTCAGCAGGTAAAAAATAATCGAAAGAATTATGGCACTAAATAAAGTTTTAAGAAGAGCAAAAATCAAGCGAAGAATTAGAAAAAAAGTTTTCGGTACTTCAGCTATTCCGCGTCTTACAGTTTTCAGAAGTAACAAGCAAATTTATGCGCAAGTTATCGACGACAACACAGGTCGTACACTCGCGTCTGCTGGTTCACTCAAAATGGACGATGCGCAAAAAGTTAACAAAGTAAATCAGGCAGCAATTGTCGGAAAGAAAATCGCAGAAGTTGCTCAAAAAGCAGGTGTAGAACGCGTAGTTTTTGACCGAAATGGTTACTTGTATCATGGTAGAATTAAATCCTTGGCTGATTCAGCACGTGAAGGAGGACTCAAATTTTAAGAAAAATGGCAGCTCAAATCGTAAACAGAGTGAAATCAGCTGATATCGAGTTAAAAGACAAACTCGTTGCAGTAAACCGTGTTACCAAAGTAACTAAAGGTGGTCGTACGTTCAGTTTCTCAGCTATTGTTGTAGTTGGTGACGAACACGGTGTTGTTGGACATGGTCTTGGTAAAGCGAAAGAAGTTACCGAAGCCATTACTAAAGGCATCGACGACGCTAAGAAAAACTTGATCAAAGTTCCAATTCTTAGAGGTACTGTACCACACGAACAAAAAGGTAAATTTGGTGGTGCTGAGGTATTCCTCAAGCCAGCTACTGAAGGTACAGGTGTAATCGCCGGTGGTGCAATGCGCGCTGTACTCGAAAGCGTTGGCGTACACAATGTATTGGCAAAATCTCAAGGATCATCTAACCCACACAACGTAGTAAAAGCAACTATGGACGCACTTGCAAACATGCGCGATGCAGTTGCAGTTGCTCGTCAACGTGGAATTTCCCTTGATAAAGTATTCAACGGTTAAAATATTCAGCAATGAGCACAATCAAAATCAAACTCGTGAAAAGTGCGATCAAGCGTCCAGCTGATCAAAAAGCTACAATCCAAGCTTTAGGTTTTCGTCGCTTGAACCAAGTTATTGAAAAAGAGGTAACTCCTCAAATTATGGGAATGGTGAATAAGGTAAAACACCTTATTCTAGTAGTGGAACAATAGACTAAGAAAGAAATGGAATTACATAATCTTACACCAGCAGCAGGCTCGATTAAAGCGGAAAAGCGTATCGGTCGTGGTCAAGGATCAGGACGCGGTGGTACCTCCACACGTGGACACAAGGGTGCAAAATCTCGTTCTGGTTACAAAACCAAAATTGGTTTTGAAGGTGGACAAATGCCTTTGCAACGTCGCGTACCTAAATTTGGTTTTAAAAATATCAACCGCGTTGAATACAAGGCCATTAACCTCGACATCATCGAGAACCTCGCAAGCGTAAAAGGCATCTTGGATATCACTCCAGAAGTCATGCGTGAGAATGGTCTTTTATCAAACAACGAACTTGTCAAAGTACTTGGTCGTGGTGACTTAAAAGCAAAAGTGAACATTACTGCTAACGGTTTTTCAACAACAGCAATTGCTGCAATTGAAGCTTTAGGTGGTACATGTACAAAAATCTAACTATCTTTGCACGCCTTTAGATGAAACGATTAATAACCAACCTGCAAAATATCTGGAAAGTTGAAGAGCTGCGCAAGCGCATACTCTTGACACTTGGCCTCATTCTTACTTACCGAGTAGGGTCCTTCGTGATTTTACCAGGCGTCAAGTATGATGCCCTAACGAGTACAGCAACAGACCAAAACTTTCTAGAAAGTATCCTTTCCGTTTTTTCAGGGGGAGGATTTACCAATGCTTCGATCATGGCACTCGGCATCATGCCTTATATTAGTGCCTCCATCATCATGCAATTGTTAGGAATGGCTGTTCCAGCGGTTCAAAAAATGCAGAATGAAGGAGAATCAGGCAGAAAGCAAATCAATAATTACACACGTCTTTTGACAATCGTTATTTGTGCTTTGCAAGCTCCAAGTTACCTTACACTATACGTAAGTAACAAAAATGCAATGCCTGACAACCCTGACACATTTTGGTGGACTCAAACCATCATGCTATTAATTGCAGGATCAATGTTTGCGGTTTGGCTTGGAGAACGCATCACTGAACGCGGTATTGGTAACGGTATTTCTTTACTCATTACAGTAGGTATCCTCTCTCGCTTACCAGGTGCATTCTTTGCAGAATTTGGTAAATCAGTTGAAGCTGGTAACCTCATTCGCTTGGTATTGGAAATCGTGATGTTCTTCTTGATCATCCTCGTCACTATCCTCATTGTGCAAGGTGTTAGACGCATTCCGCTGAATACGGCGAAGCGCGTTGCCGGTGCTAGAGCAATGGAAGACGTTAATGGTGCACGCAATTACTTGCCGATTAAAATCAACGCAAGTGGCGTAATGCCTATCATTTTTGCACAAGCGATCATGACCATCCCAATGATGGTTTACCAAGGAGTGACGCAAGAACAAGATGCCGGTTGGTTGACAAAAACCCTCGGTGATCCATACGGTTTTAGCTACAATCTGCTTTTGGTTATTTTAATCGTAGTGTTTACTTATTTCTACACCGCTATCATGATCAACCCGAGCAAAATCGCTGATGACCTCAAAAAGAGTGGTGGTTTTATCCCCGGTGTTCGTCCAGGTGAAGAAACAGCTGAACATGTCGATCAAGTGGTATCTCGCATTACATTTCCTGGATCATTGTTCCTTGCTTTAATTGCTATTTTACCTTCAATAGCCAAACTAGCAGGTGTCAATGACAGCTTTGCGATGTTCTTTGGTGGAACATCCATCTTGATCATGGTTGGTGTTGTATTAGATACCCTCCAACAAATCGAAACTTACCAATTGAACCGCAACATGGATTCACTCATGGAAGGTACACGTGTAAGAGGTCGAAGAGGTGCTAACGAATTATCCGGAATGTAAACTATGGCTAAACAAACTTCCATAGAACAAGACGGTACCATACTCGAGGCTTTGCCAAACGCAATGTTTAGAGTAGAACTCGAAAACGGACATGTCATTACTGCTCATATTTCTGGCAAAATGCGCATGTTTTACATTAAAATACTTCCAGGAGACCGCGTTAAAGTAGAAATGTCTCCATATGATTTAACAAAAGGTAGAATATCTTTTAGATACAAATAACTAGAATTATGAAAGTCAGAGCATCAGTTAAAAAG
>JBIIZO010000053.1:0-12576 GCA_044346245.1 Crocinitomicaceae bacterium | reverse complement strand
TTGCTTTTGCAACTGCAGGACCTGCAGATTCAGCCAATTTTGCGACTTCGCCAAACCATACAAGGTAAGCGATGTAGAAGTAAGCTGCACCTGAAAGCACGCCCCACATGACGCTATTATTGCGGTCTACAGACTCACCGAAGTAACCTGTTACGAGCATGACTACAGAGGCAAGAATAAGTTTCCAAAGTAAGCTGGTTTTAGCACCTGCTTTTTTGGTGATCAAATAGAACTCTACACACATCAATGGAACAGTCAACATCCAGTCTACATAACGGAAGAACGTAGGTGAAGTTGAAGTTGCAGTGAAGTAATCACGCATGTAGTAATAATGGACCGCGGCGATGAAGGTGATGAGTCCGGAAACTAAAATGGAGGTTCTCCATTTCTCTTCCATGTTGCGCATTTCCATGAAGAAGAATGCTGCTGCAGCCATCATGGCCATCGTTCCAATGAAGAAGGTAAACGCTGTGTAGGTATACACGTCTCCTTTTTCAAAAAGTGCTTGCACATTTAGTGCACTAGATAAAGAAAATAACATAAATAGATAGGTTTAGTTTTTCCTACTCTTTTGTGGCTTTTCGGATACCGCCAATAATAAATTGAATAACAATGATATACAATTATTGTTTAATAATTGATGAAATTTATTCAACAAAATGGCAAAAACTTATCTATTTAATTGTCAATATCTTAGCTGAACCCCAGTAAAATCAATAGAAGTGGTAGCTAAATGGCAAGCGCATCTGCAGGCCTTTCATTTTTTTTATTTGTGCAAATTTTTGATAATAAGCTAAAAAATCAGCCGAGATTTCAATTTTTGAACTGTTCTTTTCTCCCTCGAGTTCTTCATCGAGAAGTGCTAACAAGGTATTGAAGGTACTTTCCTCTTTTTTAGGATAATATACGACCTCTTTAATGCCAATATCTTTACCAAGGGCTTTGATGCAGCTATGAAGACCTCCTAAAACATCGACTAAGCCCACGCTTTTTGCAGCAGTGCCGGTCCAAACTCTTCCGCGCGCAACGCGCATTACTGCCTTTTTACTGAGTTTGCGACCTGTCTTGACACGATCGAGGAATTGTGCATAAACGGCATCAACTTCAGTCTGCATGTATGCGTATTCTTCCGGACTCAGTTTGTGGGTAAGCGATAGTCGGCCAAAACGATGCGTTCTAACTTCATCCGTGGTAATGCCAATTTTATTCTGAAGGAAATCACCCGCATAAGGCACCACACCAAAGACGCCAATTGAACCCGTAATAGTCATAGGGCTCGCAAAAATTTTAACTGCTGGCATAGCAATATAATAGCCTCCAGATGCTGCATAGTCTCCCATCGAGACATATAGTGGCTTTTTGGCGGCCGTTAGTGATACTTCTTTCCAGATTTCCTCGCTGGCCAATGCAGAACCACCGGGGCTATTGATGCGCAGCACCACACCCTTGACGTCGTCGTCGTCGCGGACCTGGCGGAGCATTTTGGCCATACGCTCTGTACTCACGCCCTCTCCTTGAGTAGCGACATCGCCTTCGGCTAATAGAACGGCAATGTGGCGCTCTTGCCTAGCGAGAAGTTGGTTGTCATGGTAGGTGTCGCGGGCATATTTCGTGAAACCTTGAAGGCGCAGCGGTGTGTTCTCATCGATGCCCACTTTTTTCTTGAGCAGTGTGAGCACTTCATGCCTGTAAAGGGTTTTGTCGATCATTTTTTGCTTGGCAGCGTGAGTGAGGTTGCGGACTGCAAATGTATTGACCAATGAGTCGAGTGCGAGTGTGTCGATGGGTCTATTTTGCGAGATTTCATTGCGCATTTGCAGCCATAACCCCCCAAGTAATGCTTGCATCTGCAAGCGGCTGGAGTCAGACATCTCGGAGCGGTAAAAGGGCTCTACAGCGCTCTTGAAGTCATTTTCTTTACCGCGGACAACCATGACACTAATTTGTAAGTCGTCTAATAAATTCTTGAAGAAATAACTCTCGGCGTGCAAGCCACTCCATAAGAGCGAGGAGCCCTGCATGCCATATATTTCTTTACATACGCTACTCACATAGTAATCAACTTGGCTGATTTCTTCACCGGCTAAATAAGCGACGACAAATTTTCCTGATTTCTGAAATTGTTGAATGGCTTCGCGCAGCTCTTCAGCAGTGGCCAGACCCATGCTAGGGTTTTTCATTTCCAAGAATACCCCTTTGATTTTGGAATCTTGCGCTGCTTCTTTTAAGCCAACTAAGATTTCAGGCAAGCCCATGGTGCGGTTCAGACGCAGTGAGGTTGGATCGAAGTCCTCTTCAGACACATCTTGAATACTACCAGCTAACTTGAGGTGCAGGACGGTTTTGTTTTGCAAGGCCAGCGGTGCAGGACCGAAATCTCCAAAAGACCCGATAATGCCCCCCAAAATAAGAAAAAAGAATACCATGCCGACTAAACCTGCAACAAAAACTGCTAAAAAACTTGGCCAAAATAGCTTACCAAATGAAAGGCGATTCTCTGACATATTAAGAATTTAAAAGTGTTTGCAAACTCAAGCGATTGACTGGATTGATGCGCAAAGTAAAGCGAATGTTTTGTGCATAGTTAGTGAAGAGGTCACCTGCAAAAGTGTTATTGCCATATACCAATGGGAAATAAATGCCAAACACTTTTCCGAGGCGGAGTGCAACACCTGCATTGTAATACATATCTACTGTTTGAAAGGTGCCACGCCCAGCGCCAAAATCGGCAAAAACACCAATAATATTAGTCTTTATAGGCAATTGTGCATAAACAGTAGCTGTAGTGAGCCAACTGATGTTACTTCCGGCCGCATTTCCAGTATGGAACTGCCCGTGGCGATCCATGCGCTGCTGCGACCAAATACCTGAAACATCAGAACGACCAAAGTTGTAGTCTTCCAAAAATAAGTCTTGCTGACCGTTCAAACCATTCATCGACCAAAAGAAGCGATCATTACTCAAACCAGTCATGGGTTGATTAAGTGTGTAACCACCGAAAATATTGAGCGTAATATTGCGGTCCATTTTACCCGCTGAATAATTGAAGTTTTGGTTGAGGTTGGTCCAGATGCGCGAAAAATAATCGAAACCGCTTTCAAAATACTCATAACGATTGACCCATTGCGCTTGAAAAGCTGGTTTGCGATAATTGCTAGTGTGTTGAACGAAGAAACCACGTTCCTTCAGAAAAAAGCTACCAACATCATTCTTGTAAATTCCTTGAATCAATAAATCATGATGAAATGCATGACGGGCTTTGCGATCGCCAAAATTGATGGATAA
This sequence comes from Crocinitomicaceae bacterium, assembly GCA_044346245.1. Lineage (GTDB taxonomy): Bacteria > Bacteroidota > Bacteroidia > Flavobacteriales_D > Crocinitomicaceae > UBA952. Next base: position 9,291 of record JBIIZO010000053.1, on the reverse strand, counting down.
ATATGGTGAGAGCGCAACATAATAATCTTCTTTTACATTTCTTTCTGTTCCAAAAGATTTGACAGACAATCCTAAACGCATTAGTTCGACTGCTTTTGTTGGCAAGATCTGATAAGAAAACTCTGCGATACCGGCAGGGCGCAATCTAGCGGTAGAGAGCATCGGGCTTACTAAATAGGTGAACTTTTTAGGTGCAAGACCAATGTTGTGAAGCGTAACACCAGCCATAAGACCGTCGTAGGCATTGCCACCAAGCATTGGAGTCCAGAAGATGGTAGTGTTATTTTTTTCGTGGTCTCCGAACAAGAGTTCAAAACGCAAAGGCTCAACTTTCTTGAAAACCTGATCTTTTACCCAAAGGTTGTTTTGGCGATTGAGTTCGGGAATATCGTTGTTGCGGTCGATTTCGACTTTTGTAATTTCGGAATAAGGTGTTTTAATATAAAGTTGCATTGCTCCTGACTCTGCCCAGCGCGTTTCAAGCAAGCCTTTTTCTCCATATACATTCACTTCAATTGGGCCATTGACTTGCCCCGGATTTTTAAGTTTAACCTCTGCTCCATTTTTGAGCATTGGCTTCACACTTGAAATCTTGTAGTCGATGTGTTTGGTGGTTTGAATGAGGTCCTTGAACAACCAATTGAGGTCTTTGCCCGTTTGGGTTTCTAAGGTTTTTTGTAAGTCGGCAGGTTGTGGGTGCTTGAACTTCCATTGTTGGTAGTAGGCAGACATGGCCGCATCAAATTTTTCTCCACCGAGGTAATCCATGAGGTAGAAGAAAACAACTCCCGTTTTTTGGTACATAATGGCACCGTAGTTCATGCTGGAGAAATCGTCGGAATGTGTTTCCAAAGGTTGATCTAGGCCAAAGCTTGCAAGCGTGCGGTACATGATGTCGCCTGAGTCATGGTGATCGAGGTCATTGAGGTGAAAGCGGCCGCCGGCTACCATGTCAGAAAAGCGCGTGTTATCTGGGTATTTGGTTTGCACATAGCGCATTTCATTTAAAGTGTTCAATCCTTCGTCCATCCAGCCATGTACGCGCTCATTAGAACCGAGGATGCCGTAAAACCAATTGTGCCCTACTTCGTGGACTATCACGACCTCCAATTCTTCTTTCGTACTCGAATTGCCAATTACAGTGATCATCGGGTATTCCATGCCTCCACCCGCACTGATGGTGCCGTCGATGGCCGTAACGTGCTTGTAGGGGTAATCGCCATTCCAGAGCGAGTAATAATAAGTGCCGTCGTGCAAGTATTCAAGCGCATTTGCCCACAGCTTTGCGTTTTGTGGTGTAAACATAGCCCACGTGGTAACGGTTTCTTTCGAATGAGGTAGAACTACTTCTCCTTTTAAAACTAAAAAGCGCTTGTCGGCAAACCAAGCAAAATCATGCACGCGGTCTTGCTTGTATTGAAGCGTTTTCCATTCGCTAGCAGACTCTGGGAAGGTTTTTGATCGTTCTGTTTCGGTGTTGAGCAACTTCTCGAGTTTCTTTTTGCTCTCCTCTACTTTTTGATTCAAAAATGCAACCTCGCTTGCAGTTTGCAGTTCGCCTGTAGCCCCTACAACATAGTTGGCAGGCACCGTTATTTTGACATCAAAACTTCCAAACTCCGAATAAAACTCACCTTGATTCAAGTAAGGCATAGCATTCCAGCCGTTTTGATCGTAGACTGCAGGTTTAGGATACCATTGTGTAATTTGATAAGACTGACCAATATGCCCCAGACGTGAAAGGCTACCAGAAGGAATTTTCACTTTAAACGGGGTGGAGATTTGGATGGCCTCACCAGGCTTTAATGGCGAAGTTAGTTTGAGTACGACAATATCTTGGTGTTCTGGCGTATAAGACCATTGAACAGCAGCGCCATTGACTTTGAAATCGAGCGAATCGATGTAGCCCAAATCTTTGGGGTCGGCCTTGGCCAGTTTGTTGCCCTCGTTGCGCTTGAGTTGCTTTGCGAGCGCAGTTTCTTTGTTTTTATAGGCATTGGGCCAAACATGCATGTAAATTTCATTTAGTGACTGAGGCGAATTGTTTTTATACGTAAGCGTCTCAAAACCACTTAAAAAATGATTTTTATCGTCGAGCTTCACCTCAATTTGGTAACTGACATCTTGCTGAAAATATTGACTTAAGGCTGAAAAAGGAAGCAGTAGAAATAATAATTTTTTCATGTAAACAGATTTGAAATAAAAGTACAAAGAATTGGGCATAAAAAAGCCACCCGAAGGTGGCTTAATGCTTCTTGACCATTTGTATAAACAAATATCACAAGTGCTTAAAGCTTGACAATTCGCTGTGTGTTTTGATTGATTTGAACAAGATAGCTACCCGGTTTCAAGTTCGTGAGGTCTAGGGTATGGCTTAAACCGTTAACAAGTGCAATTTGCAGCACTTTACCGTTCAAATCAGTAAGGCGTATTTGACCTGAAACTTCTTGATTGAAACGCACCTCTACCAAACCATTTGTAGGGTTCGGTACAATTGAAGCTACCATTTCCATAGTCGCAAGTCCTAAAACGCCGTCTACCCCGTCGCAGTTTTCATCAATGTCGTTTCCTTGTGTATCTACCGCGCCAGGGTAAGCACTGCTATTGGTGTCGTCGCAATCGCCATTTTGGGTAGCGTAGCCAGCAATAGGGGAACAAGAACTAGTCGCATTGCCAATACCAAATCCATCGCTGTCGCCATCGAAGTAGTAGTTCACGAACGTGAGGCCTTCATCGAATTGACCGTTGCAATTGTTGTCTAAGCCATCACATACTTCTGAGGCGCCGGGGTTCACCGAGTTATTGTTGTCGTCGCAGTCTCCACCAATTGCAATCATGTTCACAGGTGCTTGACAAAACAAGGTGCCAGTTGCGTCGTCTCCAAACCCATCTTGATCGTTGTCTGAATAGTACATTGTTGGCGCTACAATTGAAGCATTGTTATCGTCACAATCACCATTAGCCAATACGTAGCCAGTAGGTTGTAAGCATGCGGTTTGCGTCACTGAAGTATTTCCAACTTGGTCGTTGTCTGAATCTTGGTACCAAACAGTATTTGGATTGACCATTGCATCAGTATCATCACAATCGGTGTTGTTTGACACATAGCCAATTGGAGCTGAACAAGAAAGAGAATCATTAGCTAGATCTCCAAAGCCGTCGCCATCTGCATCTGCATAAAACAATGCCGGTGTAATTGTGATGGCGTTACCCCAAACAGAAACGTTATCCATCCTTAATGTAGATGTACTGGTTGCTTGGTTGATTACGTAAAATCTGAAGGTGACAGCAGATACATTGGTAAAAGCAGCAGATAAATTAATGGTATCAGCAAATACAACACTGCCATTAGGACCAGAAGCAAGCGTATCGATGTCGTTTGCAAAATTATCCAAGCTCGAACGCACAAAAATAGTTGGTGTTCCACCTGTAGTGCTCGTGCGGTGATTGAGCGCCAATTTCGTTAAATTCAAATTGCTGCAGTTTGCACCGGAAATGGTAAATTCGTTGTATTGCGCAACATCAATTAGTGCCGATTGGTTCCAGCCGCTGCGGTTGAAATATCCCCCACCACTTGCACAACTTGTACCTTGGGAAACAAAATCTGAGAAAATCCAATTGGAGCTGGTATTGGTTGCTGCCACATCTTGAGTATTACAATCTACAGTTCCAGTAAATTGATAAATGCCAAGCTGCAAAGGAGCATCAAAGCCATTGCAGTCTTCATCGATGCCATTCCCGGGTACATCATTTGCACCTGGGTAAATTGCATTATTGTTATCATTACAATCTGAACTGTTGGTCACGAATCCGGTAATTGCAGCACAACTTGTTTGAGACACAGCCGCATCTCCATAGCCGTCGTTATCTAAATCTTGATAAACTGTAATTGGATTGATAATTGTTAAATTGATAGTAATTGTACTATCACAGCCCTCAACATTTTGAAGGTTTTGGGTATAAACGCCAGAAGCAGTGTAGGTTTGATTATTTAATATGAATGGACTACATTCCGAAAAATTCAATACCGATGAAGTAGAATTGTTAATTGTTAGTTGAAGATTTATTATTGAATCACAACCTGCTGCATTGGCATTGGCTAGGGTTTGTAGGTAGGTACCAGAAGCAGTATAGGTTTGGTTGTTCAAACTGTAGGTATTACAAGCTGTCGCAGTAATAGTGTTGTAACTAACACAAGGAAGTGCATCTGTTCCATTACAATCTTCATCGATGCCGTTGGCAGGAATGTCCAGAGCACCCGGATTTATTGTGTTGTTATTATCATCGCAATCCGTATTATTTGTTACAAATCCGGTGATAGGTGAACAACTCAATTGAGCAACAGCCATATTTCCATACCCGTCATTATCCGAATCTTGATAATAAGATATTGGGGTTTGAATCGTTAAATTCAAGTTGATCGTACTATCACAACCCGCTAAATTTTGAATCAATTGCGTGTAAGTTCCAGACGCATTGTAGGTTTGGTTGTTTAAAGTATAGGGACCACAATTCGTAATGTTGAGTGTAGATGAATTGGCGTTATTGATGGTGAGGTTGAGGTTAATGATGGAATCGCAACCTGCTGCATTGGCATTGGCAAGTGTTTGAACATATGCACCAGTAGCAGTGTAGGTTTGGTTGTTGAGTGAGTAAGAGCTACATGCGGTAGCTGTGATCGTGTTGCTGGTAGAACAAGAGGATGTCGCCGCAGGTGTTACCGACGCCCAAGTTGAACCAACTCTGATTTCATCTATTTGTATGTTTCCTGTACCACCAATAGCATTACCCGCCTGACGAATATAAATCGAGGCAAAATTTGTTAACGCGTTTGGTCCTGTGTTATTTGAGATATTTGGAGTGGGCTCAACTTGACCTAGGATTGGATTTACAAACAAAGAAGCAATTATTGGACTAACAGTAACATCTAGTTTAACTACAATAAATAGCGTTACACCGCATGAATATTCAGTACTTAAATACGTTACAGCATTACCCGTTCCACTTTGATTTAGGATGCCTAAAATAAAGGTATTCGGAGTTGCCCCCGCTTTTATGTAAATTCTTCCAGCAAGTGAACTAATAGGAGTTGATCCTGAACTACCTCCAAATCCAATTGAATGCTCATTTGAGTTACTGCTATTTGCGTACAAACCAACAGTGGAAGGGACATTTAATAAAATTGAATAATATCCAACCCCTGAAATCCCTGAGACAGGCTTATTAATATCTTCTGAATTTCCAGCAACTAAGTTTATTTTATTACCAACACTTAATTCAAGTCCTGGATATGTTAAAGAGCCAAGTGCATCGGCCTGAAGTTGTCCAGGCGTACCATTATGAGTTGTCCAACCGTTGGCGTTGGCCGATCCTGTAAAATTGAAAGATTCAAAAGCCTGAGCCAACACATTGAGGCTCATAAAGGTGAGTATAAAAAGTAAACCTTTTTTCATAAAAATATTTTTGGTTCTGTAAAATTACAACTTTGTAAGTTAACATGCGGAAACTTCAGATGAACACGCTGTTAATTTGAAGTCATTGCACAAAAAAAGGCGAAGTTTCCCTCGCCTTTTCTGAATAATTGAATGTAAAAATTATTCTGCAGCAGTTGGCTCTGTAGCCGGACGCTCAGGGCGTGGCAACAAAACCTTGCGAGATAATTTCCATTTTTTGGTTTTTGGATCTTTGCCAATGACTTTGAAAGTAAGCATTTCGCCTTCCTTCACGACGTCTTCCATTTTAGCTGTTTTCTCCCAAGCAAATTCGGAGATGTGGATCAGACCGTCTGTTCCAGGAACAATTTCTACGAAGCAACCGAATTCTTTTACAGACTTGACTTTACCTTCATAAGTTGCACCTTCGTCTACTTGCGGCGGGAAAGCAATTTGACGGATCAAGCGGATGGCTTCAGCCATGTCATTGCCATTGTTGGAAAGTACTTGAACGCGTCCTTCACCATTTGGTAGTTCTTCAATGGTGATGGTGGTTTTGGTTTCTTTCTGCAAACCTTGGATGATTTTTCCTCCAGGTCCGATGATGGCGCCAATCATTTCGTTAGGCACATTGAAGGCCTCCAAACGTGGAGTTTGTGGCTTGAGCTCTGGACGTGGCGTTGGCATGGTTTCGGTAATTTTACCTAGGATGTGCAAACGACCTGCGCGAGATTGCTCTAGTGCTTGTGTCAAGACTTCGTATGGTAAACCATCTACTTTGATGTCCATCTGACAAGCAGTGATACCATTAGCCGTTCCTGTTACTTTGAAGTCCATGTCGCCGAGGTGGTCTTCATCTCCAAGGATGTCAGACAATACAGCAAATTTACCTTCGTCGGCAACCAAGCCCATAGCAATACCAGAAACTGGTGATTTGATCGGCACACCGCCATCCATAAGGGCGAGGGTACCAGCACAAACTGTAGCCATTGAAGACGAACCATTTGATTCTAGAATGTCAGAGACAATACGAACTGCATATGGGTAGTCGTCTGGCATCACTGGCTTGAGAGCGCGAAGTGCCAAGTTTCCGTGACCGATTTCGCGACGTGATGTACCACGCAAAGGACGTGCCTCACCTGTCGAAAATGGAGGGAAGTTATAGTGCAATAAGAATTTTTCAGTTCCTTGGAAAGTAGCACCGTCGATCATTTGCTCATCCATTTTACCACCGAGGGTAAGTGTGGTGAGTGACTGCGTTTCTCCGCGGGTGAATACGGCAGAACCGTGCACCATTGGAAGGTAGTCTACCTCAGCCCAAATCGGACGGATTTCGTCAAACTGACGGCCATCTAAACGCTTGCGGTCATTGAGCATTACCCAACGAACTGCCTTCTTCTTCACTTCGGAGAAATAGGTAGAAATGAATTTGCTGGCGCTTGCAAGTTCTTCTTCAGTATAGGCTGCTTTCACTTCTGCTTTAATTGCATCGAAAAGCTCTGTGCGTTTTGCCTTGTTGGCAAGACCCATGCGCGCTACATCTTTGCATTTTTCCATGGCGAGCTCATAAACTCTTGCGCGAACTGCTTCGTCGTGTGTTTCGTGGCAATATTCGCGTTTTGGGTTGGCAGTAGGGATTTCGGCAGCAAGTTCCAATTGGAAATTACACTGCTCAATAATCGCAGCGTGCGCAACTTTGATCACTTCAACTAACTCTGCTTCAGAAATTTCTTTCATCTCCCCTTCTACCATGTTGACATCTTTGGCAGTACCAGCTACCATGACATCGAGATCAGCAATGGCAATTTCAGCCATAGTTGGGTTGATGATGAGTTCACCATTTACACGGCAAACGCGCACCTCAGACATTGGGCCATTGAAAGGAATGTCTGAAACGGCAATTGCAGCTGATGCTGCCAAACCGCAAAGTGCGTCTGGGTTATTCACGCCATCGTAAGACATGAGTTGGATCATGAGCTGTACCTCCGCGTGGTAGTCGTCCGGGAAAAGTGGACGCAAAGCGCGGTCTACCAAACGCATCACTAATATTTCTGATTCAGAAGGACGTGCTTCGCGGCGGAAAAAACCACCTGGAAAACGACCTGCCGCGGCATATTTTTCGCGGTAATCTACAGTAAGCGGAAGGAAATCTACGCCTTCTTTAGCTTCGGGTGCTGCCACAACAGTAGCAAGCAACATGGTGTCGCCCATGCGCACCACAACAGAACCATCTGCCTGTTTTGCCAACTTCCCGGTCTCTACAAGGATTTCCTTGCCGCCGGTCATGATTGACTTTCTTGTTCCTATATTCATCTTTATTTATTTACAACTTTTAAAACAAAAGAAGGGGCTATCGATGTTATCGAAGCCCCCTCTCCCATAAAATTTTCCGAGCTAATCTCAGAATTAACGACGAAGTCCTAATTCTTTGATCAAGGCGCGGTATTTCTCGATGTCTTTCGCCTTTAGGTAATCTAGAAGGCTACGACGCTTACCAACTAACAACTGAAGTGCGCGTTGGGTGCCGTAGTCTTTGCGGTTCTTTTTCAAGTGCTCCGTAAGGTGAGCAATGCGAAAAGTAAACAAGGCCACTTGGCCTTCTGTAGAACCGGTATTGGTTTCTGAACCACCGTGTTGGGCGAAGATCTCTTTCTTCTTTGCTGAATCTAAATACATGCTAATATTTGTGTAAATGATTATTATGTAGACTGACCACCTTGGTCAATACGGCTACAAAGATATGAACTCTTTTTGATACGTACAAAAGCCAACCCGCATTTATTGTTATCTTTGCAGCGTTCTTTGGTGTTCGCCTGTCGAACTTAATAAGGAATCCGGTTAGAATCCGGAGCTGTATCTGCAGCTGTAAATGTCTAAAAAGTTGCTTTCACAAGGCCACTGCACAAGCGGGAAGGCAAAGCAACAACAGGCATGAGCCAGAAGACTTGCCCTCGAACAGCGTGAAGACTTCAGATCAAGGTCGGTATCGCCAAGGGCTTCGTATACCCTTGCCGCTCCACTTTTTTCCGTGTCCTTGTTTAATTTTTTATAAATTTTCAACACATGAAAAAAGGATTATTTTTTGTTGCTGCACTCACCAGTGCAAGTTTGTACGCCCAGCAATACGTACACCAAGTGCTCATCGCCAACGAGGGTTTTTTTGATTTTCAAACCAACGCGATCATCGAGCCAGCCACCGTCGGATCTTACAATCCGCAAACCCAAACTTACGCAGTTGTCGATACCCTTGATGGGCAACGTTTCAGCTCAGACTTGGTCATCGACGGCAATTTTTATTTTGTTGCGGCCGACACCAAAATTTTTAAATTCAACCTCAACACCCACCAAGTAGTAGGCAGCATTAACCTTCCGGGCGTGCGCAACCTCGCCATTGCCGGAGACAAGCTCATCGCAACGCGCGGCGAGTACCTGCAAACCTTCGACTCCTACCTTCAGATTTTCGACAAAAACACCTTACAGCTCATCGCTGCACTCGACACCAACAACGGCCCGAAGTGGGCGACCCAAAACATTGTGGTTGTCAATAACACCGCTTACGTTGCTGTCAACAACGCCTATGAGTGGGGCAACGAAAAAGGACTCATCGGGCAACTCGACCTCAACACATTGCAGTACGGTTCTGAAATAGACCTCGGCGCAGAAGGTAAAAACCCAGACAACATGTTCTTGTTCAACAACGAACTCTATACCGTCAACAACAAAGATTGGTCAGGTGCTTCTGTTTCAAAAGTAAGCCTCAACGGCGCAGTGAATACTCAAAACTTAGCTAACGCCGTAACGGGCTGCGGTACCTCTGCCCTGCGCGACGACAAACTCGTTTACCAAATTTCCATGGAAA
>JBIIZO010000004.1:0-40438 GCA_044346245.1 Crocinitomicaceae bacterium | reverse complement strand
AGGGTTTTCGTCGAGCACATCTATCTGAATTGAACCGTAGCGCGTGCGACTAAAAGTAAAATGCTCGTTGTAGGCCTTGTTGAGTTTGTAATATTTGTTCGGATCTGTTTTTGAAATTTCATAATCTTTCATGAGGTCGTACTTCTGGACAATACGGTCTCTGATGCGGGAAGACGATAATATTTGAACCAATTGCTCAGCCTGTTCTTCTTCTCCAAAGTCCATTGCTGCTGCTTTCACGTTGCGTTGCTCAGAGAAGGACACATTGCTGGAAGCTGCCGCAAAGACAATAGCAGTGGATAAATAGAGAGGGGTAATGATAAAGGCTACAATAACAGAAAGCACTGCAGCAACACCTGTAAATAATAGCAAAGATTTGCGTTGGTTCCAGAGAAAAATTAATAATGCGTTGCGTTGTTCGGAGAGGTTATTGTTTTCCATATTGCTTACTTGCGGCGAATTTTTTTTCAAAGCTATGACATTAACTCCAAAAATCCATATTTATTGCGTTTTACTGCGCGTTTGAACAAGTAAAATCAGCTCTTTGACATCTATGAATTTAAAAGCAAAAAGCAAGAACATCGTTACTAAAATATCAATGAACAGCATCCAGTCGCCATATAGATATCCGATGGGAGACCAGTCAACAACAACAAACCAAAACATCAAAGCAAAAATGAGCAAGGGATATCTATAAAAATGACGAGCTACAAGCGGCAAATGAAACAAGCGTTTGCAGTAAATTGCTTGTGCCAGGGCAACAAGAATTTGAGTGAGTGCCGCTACCCCGGCCGCAATAACGGCTCCGTTATTGAGCACCTTTGGAATGAATATCAAATTCAAAGTGATATTGACCAATAAACCAACAAACGATATGCTATTCAACACCTTTAATGATCCATTGGCTGTGAGCAAAGAGCCATAAATAAGGTTGGACGCCATTCCAAAAAATCCGATACTTAATAGAAATAATATACTACCGCTCTCTACAGATGTATCGCTATAAATTCGGTCAATCAAATGACCACCACGTAATAGGCTAAAAACAATAAAAGCTAAACTCGACCCAAGAAGTAGTTTACTGGCTTGGCTCACCAAAGCGGCAATTGCTGTTGGATTCTCTTTGAGCATTTTGGCAAACATCGGGAAGAGGAGGCCGGCAAAAACCATCGCAAACATATACAGCGCATCAATTAAGCGATAGGCTTGTGCATAATATGCCGCTTCTTGTGTCCCGTTATCTACAGAAAAGTGCAGGAGCAAGAGTGCATCTATTCGGGTATAAAGCGTCATCAGTACGATGAGTAACGCAAATGGAAATGATTTTTTAACGATCGGTAAAAATGAATTGAGGCGAGGAATTTCTAACTTGGGTTTTATCAGGTAAATCGCCAAACAACCCGCAACTAAAAAACTTAGCGCATAACAGCCAAATTGAAAAATACTGTAAGATTCGATGTCGATCAGCTTGAAACCATCGGGATAAAAATAAATAATGTAGCCAACAGAAAAAATGAGTAAAAGCCGATCGAGGATACTCAAAAAGGCATCAAGCCGAAAGCGTTGTAGTCCGGCAAAATAGCTCCGAAAAAAGGAGATGTTGGCAATTAAAAATTGATTGAGGCCAAGTAAGAGAATGAGTCTATATTCTGTCCAAGAGAGCGAAACAAAAACTTTGAGAAGGCCTATGCCTGTGAGATAGACAAGCAGCAATAGCAAGCGCAGCCCAAGAATAGTTGAAAACAACTTTTTGGCTTCAGACAAGTTTTGAGCACTGAGCCTTGTGCTGTAGTTATTGACACCTAAATCAAATATGATAGAAATGATCAGGCTCAAATTGAAAAAAGCGAAGTAAATACCGTATTGCTGCCCTACAATATTTTGTACAGCCATATCGATTGCAAAGATGGCCACGGGCTTCACAAGGAGGTTGAGCCCTAGTGAAAAGAATAGGTTGGAATAAAAACTGCGTTCCTTCATGCGCCAGAAAGGTCAGGCCCAAAGATAGGATTTTCTCTAAACTGGCCCAGTAAATTTATGTGCCCAAAAAGGACTTTGCATTCGTCTGAATCGGGTTACGAAGAAGTCTTAAATTAAAATTCAAACGTATCCATGAACTTAGTGGTAAAATTTCCTGCATTGAAATCCGGGTTTTCCATGAGTTTTAAGTGGAATGGAATCGTGGTTTTGACACCTCCGATAACGTATTCATTTAAGGCGCGTTTCATTTTCAAAATAGCTTCTTCACGCGTTTGTGCCACGACAATGAGTTTTGAAATCATGGAATCGTAGTATGGCGGTATGGAGTATCCTGCGTAAACGTGTGCGTCAATGCGAACACCATGGCCCCCAGGGCAGTGGTAGTCAGTGATTTTACCCGGACTCGGACGAAAGTCAGCGTATGGATCTTCGGCATTGATGCGACACTGAATAGCGTGCATGGTGGGGTAGTAATTTTTACCAGAGATTTTCTGTCCGGCAGCAATTTTGATTTGCTCTTTGATGAGGTCAAAATTGATGACCTCTTCTGTGATGGTATGCTCTACTTGGATACGTGTGTTCATTTCCATGAAGTAGAAGTCGCGGTTTTTGTCTACCAAAAATTCGACAGTGCCAACGCCTTCATAGCGCACAGCTTTAGCCGCTTTAATAGCCGCTTCTCCCATTCTTTCGCGGAGCTCGTCGGTCATGAAAGGCGAAGGCGTCTCTTCGACAAGCTTTTGATGGCGTCTTTGAATAGAGCAGTCGCGCTCCGAAAGGTGACAAGCGTTTCCGTATTGGTCACCGGCAATTTGGATTTCGATGTGACGAGGCTCTTCGATGAATTTCTCCATGTAGATGCCATCGTTGCCAAATGCTGCTGCAGCTTCTTGGCGAGCGGAATCCCATGCTGCTTCCATTTCATCTTTTTTCCAGACGATGCGCATTCCTTTTCCACCACCACCTGCGGTAGCTTTCAAGATAACTGGGTATTTTACAACTTCTGCTGTTGCAAAGGCATCGTCTAGATCTTTTAATAAGCCTTTAGAACCTGGTATGCAAGGTACACCAGCAGCAATCATTGTGGCTTTAGCCGTAGCTTTGTCTCCCATTCCGGCTATTTGCTCTGGGAGTGCGCCAATGAATTTGATACCATGCTCCTGACAAACTTTAGAAAACTTTTCGTTTTCAGACAAGAAGCCATAGCCTGGATGGATGGCATCAGCGTTCGTGATTTCTGCCGCAGCAATAATGTTAGGGATGCTCAAATAAGACAATGCACTGGTTGGTGGGCCAATACATACTGCTTCGTCTGCGAAGCGAACGGGCAGGCTGTCTTTGTCGGCGGTTGAATATACGGCCACCGTCTTGATGCCCATTTCTTTACAGGTGCGAATCACGCGCAGCGCAATTTCGCCGCGATTGGCAATCAATATTTTTTTAAACATGTTTTGATTTTTATGCTGGATCAACCAAGAATAGTGGTTGGTCGTAATCTACAGGACTAGCGTTGTCTACGAGTACTTTCACAATTTTACCAGAGATTTCGGCTTCAATTTCATTGAATGTTTTCATGGCTTCAATGATACAAACTTTGTCTCCGCTTTGGATGGTGTCTCCGACATTGACAAAAGCGTCTTTATCTGGCCCTGGTGTACGATAAAAAGTACCAATCATTGGTGATTTGACAGTGATATACTTGCTGTCATCGGAGTTGTTGGCTTCCGTGCTTGCAGGAGCAGCGCTTGGCGCACTTGCAGCAACTGGTGCCGGTGCCGCAGCAACTGGTGCAGCTACCATTGGCGCAGCTTGATACATGATTGGCTCAGACTGACTTCCTTTTATGGAAATACGAAAACCTTCTCTTTCGATTTCAACTTTGCCGAGTCCGGATTTGGACACCAATTTGATGAGGTCTTTGATTTCTTCTAAATTCATGGTATAATTTTTTTCAAAGTTAATTTAATTATGAATTGTAGGCCCATTTGAGGTAAATAGCTCCCCAAGTAAAGCCGCCGCCAAAGGCAGAAAGAATGAGTACGTCGCCTTTTTTAAGTTGGCTTTCGTAATCCCATAAGCAAAGTGGCAAAGTGCCAGCGGTGGTATTGCCGTAACGCTGGATATTTATCATAACTTTTTCTTTGGTGAGTCCCATGCGGTTTGCAGTGGCATCTATAATGCGCAAATTCGCTTGGTGCGGAACCAACCAACTGACGTCGTCACTAGTTAAATTATTGCGCTCCATGATTTCAGCCGAGACATCGGCCATATTGGTTACTGCAAATTTAAAGACAGCTTGTCCTTCTTGCTTGACAAAATGCATGCGGTTTTCAACTGTTTCAACTGAGGCCGGCATTGCTGAGCCTCCGGCTGGCTGTTGCAAATATTGACGGCCAGCACCGTCACTGCGTAAAATGAAGTCCATGACGCCATTGCCTTCTTCGTTTGGTTCGAGCAATACGGCACCAGCGCCGTCGCCGAAGATGACGCAAGTAGTGCGGTCTTGGTAGTCAATTATGGAGGTCATTTTGTCAACGCCAATTACGATTACTTTTTTGTGCTTACCAGACTCAATGAATTGAGATCCGGTAGAAAGCGCATACAAAAAGCCAGAACAGGCCGCATTAACATCATAGCTCCAAGCGTTTTTCATGCCTACTTTATCACAGACAATATTGGCTGTGCTCGGAAATGGGTGGTCAGGGGTTACCGTTCCTACAATTACTAATTCGATTTCGAGTGGGTCGATGCCTTTTTTCTCGAGTAAAGCTTTGACAGCAGCAGCAGCCATATCAGAACTCGCGCCGTCTTTCATGATGCGGCGTTCTTTGATACCTGTTCGGGAGGTAATCCATTCATCGGAAGTATCTACCAACTTGGCTAAATCTTCGTTTGATAAGATGTGTTCTGGCACATAGCCTTGAACAGCGGTAATAGCAGCGGTAATTTTACCCATGTTAGTTAAAAGCTTCGTTAATTTTATCTGTTAGGTTTGAACTCACTACGTCATGTGCGTGTAGCAACATGTTTTTTACAGCGATATCGTTGGAGATGCCATGACCGATTATTGCGTTGCCTTTGACACCAAGAACTGGTGTGCCTCCGTAGTTTTCGTAATTGAAGCGGTCAAAATAAGCGTCTTTGATGCCGCGAAGTTTCATCAAATTAAAGATACCTTCCGCCTCTTTAAGGACGATATTGCCGGTGAATCCGTCGCAAACAATGACATCAGCCACACCTGTAAATAGGTCGCGGCCTTCGATGTTGCCCGTAAAGTTCAATTCGTCTGATTCTTCCAATAACTTATATGTTGCAATCGAGAGCAAGTTTCCTTTTGAGTCTTCTTCGCCAATATTGAGCAAGGCCACTTTAGGATTTTCTATGCCTAACACATTTGCAGCGTACACAGAACCTAGAACAGCAAATTGATAGAGTACGTCAGATTTGCAATCTGCATTTGAACCGACGTCTAGTAAAAGTGATTTACCTCCGTCGATGTTAGGTAAGGTAGAGGTGATACAAGGGCGAATGACACCAGGAACGGTGTTGAGTTTGTACATGGATCCCACGAGCATAGCACCCGTATTGCCATTGCTTGCAAAAACATCGATGAGCCCTTTGGCAAGCATTTCAAAACCTACGGCAATAGAGCTGTTGGGTTTTTTCGGAAGCGCTCGGGTTGGGTGGTCGTGGTAGGTGATGACTTCAGGAGCATGTACAATTTCGAACAGCTCCGCACTTTGAGCGCGGCTGGCTAATTCTTTTTGAATGACGAGTTCGTCACCAAACAATACAATAGTGACATCATTACCCAAAACTTGTTTGGCTAATAATGCACCATCAATTGTCGCTTGCGGAGCGAAATCGCCACCGGAGACATCAAGCCCAATCTTCATGGGAGAAAATTAGAGCTTACTGAACCTCCTCTACGGAGTCAGTGGTTTTTTCAGCTACAACTTTTCCTTTGTAGTAAAGTTTGCCTTCATGCCAGTGGGCATGGTGAAACAAGTGTGGTTGTCCTGTTGTAGGGCAAGTAGCTACGTTGTTAGCAGTCGCTTTCTTGTGAGTTCTACGTTTGTCACGACGTGTGGTCGATATTCTGCGTTTAGGATGCGCCATTTTTGTTAATTTATATCTATTTAATTTAAATTCTTAAGTGCAGACCACCGCGGGTCTATGTCGTCTTCATCGGGTTTTGAATCGGAAGAAGGTTGTTGGTATTTGTTGATCAATTCCACCATTTCTTCATTGCATTCGCCTTCTTCGTGTACCATTTTGGCAGGTAAAGAAAGACTGATTAGCTCATACAAAGGCTGAGTAATATCGATTTGATAGCTTTCAGGAGCAATAAAAATGAGGTTTTCGTCTTCGGATTCTTCTTCTCCAAATGTGTAGTAGAGCGTGAATTCTCCGTCGATTTCCTCCGTAAGGGGCTCGGTGCAGCGATCACAATCAGTAAAGATAAAACCAACTACGCCTAGATTGGCGATGAGCATGGTTTCCTTCTTTTCTAACTCGAGGTAGGCAGTGAGCCGACCATTTTCGATGAGCGAATAAGGCAATGATTCAAAGAACGATTTGTCAATGTCGAATTCAAACTCGTGGAGCCCTAGCTTTAAGCCTACAAAGGGTATGGCAAATGGACTTTTCATGCTGAATAATTCACTGACGAAAACGAAAGGGCAAAATTAAGGATTTATTTTGGATTTTTAAAATCAGTCGGCACGTTCTTGTTCCTTCTTCCCTTTTTCGTCCTTAGAAAAAGCCAACGGATTGGCATGAATCTCTTTAAAAACCTTTCTTTTTCGGTAGATATCTACAGCTAAAAAGATGGCGCAGCGCAGGCTCTGTTCGTCGGCGAGCATCTTGCCAGCAATGTCAAAAGCGGTTCCGTGATCTGGGCTGGTACGCACAATTGGCAGACCTGCAGTAAAGTTTACACCGTCGTCGAAGCACAATGCTTTAAAAGCGGCTAACCCTTGGTCGTGGTACATGGCAAGCACACCGTCAAATTGTTGGCGCAGCGGTGAACCAAAGAAACCATCGGCTGGATAGGGGCCAAATGCTAAAATTCCTTTTTGTTTAGCGGCTTGAATAGCGGGTAAAATGGTCTGTTGTTCTTCTTCGCCAATTTTGCCGTTTTCACCGGCATGTGGATTGAGTCCGAATACAGCGATTCTTGGCCTGATGAGTCCGAAATCTTTTTTGAGACTTTGCTCAAAAGCTTCGATTTTAGATACAATGAGGTCTTTATGTAACTGGCTTGAAATGTCTTTGACCGGAATATGTGTGGTCACGAGCGCGACGCGCAAATTGCCGGAAACAAGCACCATGAGGGCCTCTTTGGCGCCAGACATTTCTGCGAGGTATTCGGTGTGTCCAGGAAAGTTGAAACCAGCTTTGGCTACATTTTCTTTGGAGAAAGGAGCGGTAACGACCACGTCTATTTTTCCCTCTGCTAAGTCTTTGGTGGCAGCTTCGAGTGATAAAAGTGCGTATTTGCCTCCGTTGGCGTTCGATACACCGGGCTCAATTTCTACTTCGTCTTGCCAAACATTGATAATATTGACTTTTTTAGTGTTGATTTCAGCAGCACTTTTACAAGTAGCGTAACTGAATTCATGCAAGTTGAGTTGTTTTTTATAGTGTGAAATCACTTTATTGGAGCCATAGACGACCGGGATAATATCTGTTAAGATGCGGTTGTCGTGGAGGGCTTTAACGATGATTTCAGGACCAACGCCGTTAATATCACCTAAGGTAATGCCGACTTTGATCAGGGCTTTGTTGGACGGTTCTTTGTCCTTTACCTCTTTGTCTTTGGTTTCTTTTTCCATTAAATGTTGTTCGTTTTAAGAAAGTGGTAAAGCAAACGGATCCCGGCGCCTGTTCCGCCCTCCCCTTTGTAGTTTTCAGGGGCATCTAGCCAAGCTGGCCCAGCGATATCCATGTGGATATAAGGTGCTTCTACGAAATGTTCCAAGAATTTTCCGGCTGAAATCATGCCGGCATTTGGACCGCCAATATTTTTGAGGTCGGCAATTTTGGACTTCATGTGTTTTTTGTAGTCGTCCCAGAAAGGGAAGCGAACCACGCGCTCGTGAACGGCAGTGGCACTTTTCTCGAGGTTTTCAAAGATGCTGTCTGCTGCGTTGCCCATCACGATGCTCGCTTCGGTGCCAATTGCACGAAGGGCCGCGCCGGTGAGTGTGGCTGCGTCAATGACAAGTGCAGGCTTGAATTTTTTGGAGTAAGCTAAGGCGTCGGCGAGGATCATGCGGCCCTCTGCGTCGGTATTGAGTACCTCAACAGTAGTGCCGTCGAACATGGTAATGACATCGCCTGGCGCATACGCGTTGCCACCCGGACGATTGTCTGTGGCGGGCAAGAGCGCTACAATATGCACGGGTAATTTTTGCAAAGCCGCTAAATAAACAACAGCTGCCATGGTTGCCGCGCCCGCCATATCGCCTTTCATGGTGTCCATGCTGCCTGGGGTTGGCTTTAAGCTGAGGCCTCCGGTATCGTAAACAACACCTTTTCCAACCAACACAATCGGTTGTTTGTTGGTGGCATTTTTGGGCTTGTATTCTGCAATGGTAAATGTAGGCGGATCAATTGAGCCTTTGTTCACAGCTAGTAAACCGCCCATTTTGAGGGTTTCGATTTGCGTTTCTTCGAGTACTTTGACATCAAAGTTGGCTTCTTCGCCCATCTCGACAACCGCTTGCGCAAGTTGTTCAGCGTTGAGGTGTGATACGGGTGTGTTGACGAGGTCGCGCGCTTTGAACACCGCTTTGGCCATGTGCTGGAGTTCGGTGATTTGTGCTGCACTGAGCGCCGCTTTGATCACTACTTCGGTAAATTTGGCCACCACAGGCTTACTGAAATGCTGGGTAAAGCGGTAGCTTGAAAGTAAAAGACCTTCAAGTAGCGCATAGGCTTCATCGGGTGTTCCGTTTTCGAGTAAAAGCGACGATTGGGCGTCGTGTAAATGTTTTTCTATGGTGTAGGCGTGAATGCGAATTTGTTCTAAATCTTGACCTTCTTGGATCTCAAAAGCAAAGCCTTCTTGGGTCTTGAAATAGTCGAAATCTTTTCCGCCGTCGGTTTTCGCGACAAAACGAACTACTGCATTCGGTGTATTTTTTGATTTTTTAGTGAGAACTAACATCTTGTTGATTTTGTACAAAGTTAAAAAGAATGAAGCTGCGCGCCCTCAAAATAATTCGCCGCTGTGCGCAATCAGGAATTTGTCGATCAAACGCGGTATCGGATGGTCTGTCAAGGCTTTTAAATCGAGCATTAGATATTTTGATATAAAATTTTCTTTTCGCGTTGTTTTGATAAAGTACGCTTCAATTCTTTGATGCGTCAAGACGTGCTGAAACCTTTCCCCAATGATTTGTTTGCCTTCTAAATATGCTAGCATTTCATCGAGCGCAGCAAATTCTGTCAAGGGAAACTCATAGAGCCCTTCCCAAATATCTTTAGGCCCTCTTTTTGAAAAAGCGAGTTCATTTTGTGCATTTGCCAATATATGATAGACAAAAAACCGTTTCCTGACCTTGACTTTTTTAATTTTAACAGGAAGATGAGCAACTTGCTTAGAATTTAATGCCACGCAAGATTCTTGGACCGGACAAACCGCACAATTTGGAGAAACTGGCTTGCACTGAAGCGCTCCAAACTCCATGATTGCCTGGTTGTGTAGCGCTGGATTATTTTGGTCGAGCAACTCTTGTGCGAGCACCTCAAAGAGCTTTTTACCTTCGTTCGAATTGATAGCAGCTTCAACACCGAAATACCTACTCAAGACCCGAAAGACATTCCCATCCAGAACCGCATGAGGCAAATTGTAGGCAAACGACGCAATTGCCGCAGCCGTATAAGGCCCAACGCCTTTTAACTTTAACAATTCTTGATGCGACTTCGGGAAATCTCCTTTGTATTCTACGGTAATTTGCTGAGCGGTAGCATGTAAATTGCGTCCGCGGCTGTAGTAGCCCAAACCCTGCCATAAATTGAGCACTTCTTGCTGTGAGGCGTTGGCTAAATCTTGAACAGTTGGGAAGGTATTTGTGAATTTCAGGTAATAAGGCAACCCTTGATCGACGCGCGTTTGCTGCAAAATAATTTCGCTCAACCAGATGAAATAGGGGTCTTGGGTGTGTCTCCAAGGTAGGTCACGCTGCTGCACTTTGTACCAGTCTTGAAGTGCTTGCCGAAGTGCGTTCATAATTTATTTTAGAAATTTTGTCCGAAAATTACGCATATATACTTTCTGTGGAGTATTTTTGCCCCCGCAATTAATCACCTAATCAATTAACTCAGAGATATGACAAAAGCGGATATCGTTGCAAATATTGCAGAAGAAACCGGATTGGAAAGAGCAGAAGCACTTCGTGCAGTAGAAGCTTTTATGAACAACATCAAAGCTTCTATGGCAGACGGAAAAAACGTGTACCTACGTGGGTTTGGAAGTTTTGTGGTCAAGGAGCGCGCTCAAAAAACAGGACGCAACATCTCTAAAAACACCACAATCATCATTCCAGCACATAACATCCCATCTTTCAAGCCTTCTAAAACCTTTGTAGACGAGGTGAAGAACAAGGTTAAAGTAAAATAAGTTTTCTTTTTTTCTGAAATTTGTATTACCTTTGCACTCCCTTAACGGGGGTGCATTTTTTATTTGTAACAAAGTACTAAACATATAACCTTCTCATTATGCCAAGCGGTAAAAAAAGAAAAAGACATAAGATGGCTACGCACAAGCGTAAAAAAAGACTAAGAAAAAATCGCCACAAGAAGAAGAAATAATCCTTCTTTCTTTCATGTAAACGCATAGAGAGCTCATTGATTTTTCTTTGAGCTTTCATTGTTTCACCCATAAATAATTTTAAGTGAATTTAGAACTCGTTGTAGACGCCCGTTCAAACGGCGTCTGGATAGCATTGCTACGCGACGGGAAGTTAATTGAGTTGCACGAAGATCGCGGCAACACAGACTTCTCTGTAGGCGACATCTATCTCGGACGGGTACGTCGTGTTGCCAATGGCCTCAACGCGGCTTTTGTTGATGTCGGATATGAAAAGGACGCCTTTTTACATTACCACGACCTCGGCCCACAATACGTATCTTTTTCAAAATACGTAAAAGAAAGCATCAACGGAAAGCAAAACGTTGCAGACCTCCAATACTTCAAACTAGAAAAAGAAATTTCAAAAGAAGGTAAAGTATCAAATACCTTATCTTCTTCTCAAGCCATTCTCGTTCAGGTGGCCAAAGAACCCATTTCTCAAAAAGGCCCACGCTTGAGCTCCGAAGTGACGCTCGCTGGCCGCTATCTAGTTCTCGTACCCTTTTCAGAGAAAATATCTGTGAGTCAAAAAATCAAAGACAGCGCCGAAAAGGAGCGTCTCAAAGAACTCATGGACCGCATTAAGCCCAAGAATTTTGGTGTCATTATTCGTACGGTTGCCGAAAATAAATCGACCGCAGATCTCGAGGCAGATCTCAGTAACTTACTCGAAAAATGGCGCACCCTCCACGCCAATCTTAAAGGTGCTCAACCACCTAAACGCGTACTTGGAGAACTCAACACTACCAATTCCATTTTGCGTGATTTGCTCAATGGCAACTTTACCAACATACACGTCAACGACGAAACTATGGCCCTTCAAATGAAGGACTACATTTCAGAAATTGCACCAGGTCGAGAGAAAATCGTTCGCCACTACGACAACCGCATTGGTATTTTTGAACGTTTCGGCATCAACAAGCAAATCAAAACATTATTTGGTAAAAAAGTGCCATTGCCAAGCGGAGGCTACCTCATCATTGAGCATACCGAAGCCATGCACGTCATCGACGTCAACAGCGGTAACCGCAAAGGTGCCGATGGCCAAGAATCCAACGCGCTTTCTACTAACATAGAAGCAGCTGAAGAAGTTGCACGCGTCTTGCAATTACGCGACATGGGCGGCATCATTTGCGTCGATTTCATCGACATGCACGAGCGCGAAAACAACAAGATCCTCTTTGACAAAATGAAGGAATTCATGAAATCAGACCGTGCCAAGCACAACATGATCCCACCTTCTAAATTTGGCATCATCGAGATCACGCGTCAACGCGTTCGCCCGGAAACCGATATCCAAACCCACGAAACCTGCCCTACTTGTAATGGCAGTGGCGAGGTTCAGGCTAGTATTCTTTTTGCCGAAGAAATCGAAAACAACTTGGCTTACCTCATGAATGATCGCGGTATGCGCGGCATTACTTTGCTGGTTCACCCATATTTAGAGGCCTTTTTCAAAAATGGTCTGTGGAGCCGTCAATTGCAATGGCTATTCAAATTCAAAACCTGGATCCCAGTGCGCGGGGTAACTGCCAATCACTTATTGCAGTACACCTTCGTCGACAAAGAGAACAACGAAATACCGCTCTAAATGTCGGCGCCTCGTGCCTATGACCTTACACAAATGCTTCAGAAATCTGAGGCATTTTGTGCTTATCAGGAGCGCTGTAGTTTTGAAGTCATTGAAAAACTCAAGCGCATGGGCGCTGAGGATGGCGAAATATTGCAAGTGCTGAACTCCCTCATCGACAACAAATTTCTTGATGATGTCCGTTTTGCCCATGCCTACGCGGTAGGTAAGCTGCGCATCAAGCACTGGGGTGTCAATAAAATCAAGCAAGGATTGCAACTCAAGCGCTTGGATCGAGACTTGATCGCACAAGCAGTTTCAGACTTATATGAACAAGAAGATTACTTTGGCATACTCAAAGAAGTAGCCGAAAGAAAATGGCGTGAACTCTATAAAGAAAAAGACCCCTGGATGCGCAAGCAAAAGCTGTTTCGCTTCTTGGCATCCAGGGGTTTTAATTACGACGAATTTTCAGATCTGAAATTCGCTTAAAGCTTGATTTATTTTGATTTGATAACGGTAGTAGCGCCGCCGATCCAGTTGGCAGGGCCGCCAGCTTCATAGCCTTTAGAACCTAGTGGTGCTAAATTCATTTTGCCGTCGCTGAGTTTTTCTGGCTTAACGAACCAACAAGTAGGGTAGCCACGAACGGAAAATTGTTGTTGGAGGGCACGGTTTTGAGTTTTGATGGCTTCTGTTTGCGGCTTAGAGCGCGGGAAGTCAAGTTCTACAAGAACTACGTTTTCTTTGGCCCAAGCTTCAAATTCTGGGGTTTTAAAGACTTCGTTTTGAAGGCGATGGCACCAACCACACCAGTCAGAACCAGTAAAAAACAACATCATTGGTTTGTTTTCTTTCTTCGCGACAGCCGTAGCCTCGTTCATGTCGGTGTACCAAGTGAGGGTCGCTTTTTGTGCAAAACTCAATTGAGCCACAACAAGCATCGTAAATAGAGCGATTGTTTTCATGTAATTTTTTTTCTAAAGTTAATGATAAAACCGCCAACAGACAAAAACCGTGCAAAACTTGTTTGCATGCGATATTTGTCAATTTTTTTTATATTCGTTTTCAAATTGCTAACTATGAAACTACAATTACTATTCCTATTTTCGGCGCTAAACCTATTGATATTCGCACAGTTACCTACTCAAACAGTGCGCGGAAACGTCTTTGACAGCGAAACCAACTTTCCTTTAACAGGCGCCAAAGTGCTTATTGAAGTTGCGGGTCAAAAATACATGGCTGCAGCTGGCGCCGACGGTACGTTTGCCATCGCCAAAGTACCAGTAGGCAAGCACCAATTGAGTGCCTCTGCACCGTTTTATGATGCCAGAACGCTAACAGTGGAGGTCAGTTCCGGACGAGAACTCATCGTTCAAATTCCTTTACAAGAAAAGGTTTCAGAACAGCAAGAAGTACGCGTAGTGGGCCGCAAACAAGGAGAGGTCCTCAATGAAATGGCCGTGTTGTCTGCCCAGCAGTTCAGCGTTGAAGAAACCAACCGTTATCCTGGTTCACGCATGGACCCCGCACGCATGGCTTCTAACTTTGCAGGTGTAAACGGCGCCGACGACTCTCGCAACGATATCGTGGTGCGTGGTAACTCACCGCTTGGCGTCATTTACCGCGTGGAGGGCATCGACATTCCGAACCCCAACCACTTTGCCATTTCAGGCACATCCGGCGGCCCCGTTTCTTTACTCAACAACAAAATCTTGGGCAACTCCGATTTCTTCATGAGTGCCTTCCCAGCCGAATACGGCAACAGCTTGTCTGGTGTTTTTGACCTCAAATTAAGAAATGGTAATAACAATCAACACGAGTTTACGGGCCAATTCGGCTTACTCGGAACAGAATTCTTGGCAGAGGGCCCAATGAGCAAAGACAGCAAGTCCAGTTATTTAGTCATGGGGCGTTACTCCACACTCACGATTTTCCAACAATTGAATATCAATTTAGGTACTGATGCCATTCCAAAGTACTTCGATGGCGCTTTTAAATTCAACTGGCTGCTCAAAAACGGAGGGCAACTAGCGTTCTTCGGAATGGGTGGAAAGTCTGATATCGCAATTAAAATTTCTGATTTTACGGAGTACACCGAGGATTTGTATGGCGAAGGCGACCGCGACCAATATTTTGGCACAAGCATGATCACATCTGGTCTGAATTACAAAAAGAGCTTAAGTGAGAAAACCTTTATTTCTTCTACTTTGGCCTATAGCCAAGAAAATCAAACAACACGACATGAATATTTAAAGAACAGAAGATTGGACCCAAGTGATTCATTGATCAAATATGATGAAAAATATTACATGATGGGTTATGGATTTGAGGTCCAGAAGGTGAGTGGTTATACGGCAATCAATCATAAAGTGAATAAGCAACACCTTTTCAAAGCGGGTATAAGTTTTGATTTGATTTCTATGGATTTTCAAGATTCTTGCTTATACAATTTGGACAGCACAGCACTTGGTTTTGAAACACGTTGGAATTACCAAGGTTCTGCCGCTATTATTCAACCTTTTGTACAGTGGAAATGGCGCATTTCTGACCACATGGACTTCACAGCAGGGGTCCACGCACAGTACTTTACGCTCACTAATAGTGTGAGTCCGTTCGAGCCGCGTTTGGGCTGGAAATACCGCATGGACAACGGCCAGGCTATTTCAGTGGGTGGAGGTTTGCACAGCATGATCCAACCTTATTACACTTATGCTTACAAAGTGCTACCAGGGGTGAACAATCCAAATAGCAATTTGAATATGGATTTTTCGCGTAGTGCGCACTCTGGTATCGGTTACGAGAAATCTTTCAACAAAGGATTCAACATCAAAACAGAAGCTTACTACCAATACCTTTACAACATTCCAGTTACCGTAGCACCTTCTTCTTTCTCGATGATCAACGTGGGTAGTGGCTTCTCTCGCTTGTTTATGGATCAACTGCAAAATACGGGCGACGGCTACAATTATGGTTTAGAGCTCACCGTTCAAAAATACTTTGACAAAACGTTCTTTTTCTTGTTCTCTGGAACGGTCTACAACTCGCAATACCGCGGCAGCGATATGGTTTGGCGCAACACATCTTACAATGGCAACTACGTCGTCAATTTCTTAGGCGGTAAAGAGTTCAAAGTAGGAGAGCGCAGCGTGATTGGCATCGGCGGAAAAGTAACGGCAGCTGGTGGCAAACGCTACGGCTTCGTTGATATTGCGGCCACCAATGCAGCAAAAGAAATCATATTCATGGATTCTATGTTCAATGACCGTCAGTTTAGAGATTACTTCAGAGCAGACCTCAAGATTTCTTGGCGCAAAAATGCAGACCGCGTTACGCACGAATTTGGTCTAGATTTGGTGAATATTTTGGGTACTAAAAACCTCCTCACTCTAGCTTACCGTCCTGCACTAACACCTCAAGAAATTGCCAATCCGAATTTCGAGCCATTCGCAGAAAAAACTCAGTTGGGCTTCTTCCCGATTTTCTATTACAAAATAGACTTTAGAGCGACGCGCAAATAACCACTTTAAAATTCCTGCTAACTTTGTATATTAATCCAAGTTATGAAGGGAATTTTAAGTTATCAGCTTGTAGATCCTCAGTTGCCAAATAGCGAAGAAGGATGGTTTATAGAATCTGAAAACGGAGCCTACAAGGTAAGTGACCTATCGATTAAAAAAATCGTGAGCGGGCGCTATGCCGTTAGTGAAGGTTCTGAGGTCGTTTTTGAGCTTGAACCAAATTGTAAGGTGAGCGATCAAACCAAAATTCAGCATGCTGTTGTTGCAAAGCTGCATTTAGAGGAAGAAAACCCTACTAAAATATTTCTCATCGACATCGATGGTACCATCTGCGACGATATCAAAAACGAGGAAAGTCATTTGTATCCGAGTGCACAACTTTTTGAAAATGCACTGGAAGTCATCAATAAGTGGTACAACGAAGGCAATATCATCACTTTCTTTACGGCTCGCGAGTCCAAGGACCGCGCTGTTACTGAAAAGTGGTTGGCAGAAAACGGTTTTCAATACCATGGTTTGGTAATGGATAAACCACGCATTAAAGATGGTCAAGAATACGTCTGGATTGATAACCGCAAAGTAAGGGCGGTAACCTATATGGGAACTTGGTCAGAACTTACTGAGGTTGATGCCAAAATCAAGGTTTTCGCCTAAATTGCATCTTCTTGAAAAGTAAAGATCTTGGGATACTACTAGACAAAACCTCCTATTCTGAGAGCAGTCTTGTGCTCCATTTCTACACTTTGGACCGCGGATTTCAAACTTATATTTATAAAGGTGGCCTCAAGAAAAAGAAAGCACTCAATCAATTGGGTCTTTATGAAGTCAGTTATTTCAAGCGCCCGGAGTCTGATTTAGGAATCATTTCTCAGCTGGACTTTGCCTGGACGCCTCTGGCCTTGTTTGAACGCCCTCAAAAGGTCATTTTGGTCTTTTTTATGACCGATATTCTACAGCAAACTTTGCGGTATCAGGGTGCCGATCCACAGCTTTTCCATTTCGTTAGAGATCAACTGTTGCAGCTAGAAACCAATGAGCAACTCCGTGATTTTCCCGGTACTTTTTTGGCGCAATACCTCATGATTTTAGGCTATACACCTTTAATGGATGACGATGGTTATAGTGTTTTTGACATGAATACAGGCCGCTTTAGCCATGCGCTTGGCGAGAATTCAAATTGTATTCAAGACCGAACAATGCTCGATTACTTAGCCGCACAATTTTGGCCAAAAACGGGTGTTCAATTTTCGGGAGTGGTGCACAAGGAAGGTTTGCGTGTATTGATCCAGTATGCAACGATTCATCTTGCCAATTTCAATATAGACAAGACTTTAGCAATCTTACACGACACCCTTTACGACTAACGTTTTCTAGCAAAGAAATCTTTTAGTAACTGACTGCACTCAGCATCCATGATGCCATTTTCTACGAGCGTAGCCGGATGATACAAGCTAATGCCAGTTGCACTTGCACCGCGTTTGGCATCGCGCGCGGCAAATACCACGCGGTCAATTTGAGACCAATACAAAGCTCCAGCACACATGCAGCAGGGCTCGAGCGTGACGTAAAGCGTACATTCTTTGAGGTACTTGGCGCCTAAATATTGAGCGGCAGCAGTAATGGCCTGAATTTCGGCATGCGCCGTGACGTCGGTGAGCTGCTCCGTGAGGTTGTGTCCGCGGGCAATCACTTGGTTCTTACAAACAATAACGGCACCAACGGGCACTTCGTCGGCCTCAAATGCCTTTAAAGCCTCTTGATAGGCTTGTTTCATGAAATATTCGTCGTTGAAAGGGCTCAGCATAGCGCAAGATTACAAACTTTCTCTTAATTTTCGGCTATGAATCTTTTCGACCTCTTTCTTTTTGCTCCTTTGGCCTACGGCGCTTACAAGGGATACAAACGTGGCCTGATCATGTCTTTGTTCATGTTGTTGGCTATTGTTGTTGGGCTTTATGCCGCTTTTCAACTAACCGATGTCGTGGTGGAATGGGGAAGCACGAACCTACATTGGGATAAAACAACGCTCATGCCCCTTAGTTTTGTGCTGCTGTTTTTGGGTATTGGCGCCGCTGTTTATTTTGGCGGAAAATTACTCGAAACAGCGCTCAAGGTGGTGAAGCTATCCATACTCAACAACTTGGCGGGCGCCCTGCTTGGTGTTTTGCAATGGATGTATTTGGTCGGGACGCTATTGCTGTTTGTTTTGGCCAACGACAGCAAGCAAAACCTGATATCTGCCCAAACCCGTAACCAATCCGTGGCTGTGCCATTCTATACCAATATGTTGCAAAATACCTTACCAAAAATCAGTGAAGGTGTTGTATTTGATGCTTACTTGCAACAAGCAAAAGAGCAGCTAGTTGAAGATGAAACCCCTAAAGAGAATTAAAAGAGATGCGTTTATTCAAAATTTATTTAGCTTGTTGTTTTTTGATGGTAGTTTCTTCGACTTTGGCCGCTAATGACCCGATTGCACCTTTACTCCAAAAACAAACTTTACTTGACAAAAAACAAAAATCATTTAAGTCCGGGACTTATTTTGGTTTGCAAAGTGGTAGATTTTATGCCTTAGAGTATGGTTGGGAATTACAATATAAGAACAAGAAAGGTTTATTGAACTCGAATACAACAGCTTTACATCATGGCTTCAACGCCACTTTTGATTTCGCTTACTTAAATCCCGTCTTAGGCTATGACCTAGGATTTTGGCGCCGTACCGGCAATTTTGACTTCACCTATGGCCTCAGTGCTGCGGTTCGCACCGACCTTAAGCAGTTGCGTTTTGGCATTTGCCCGAGCGTGGGCATCAAAGTGTGGCAACTACACGTTCAAACTGGGATGTATTTACTAGCACCTTTTGCAGTTGTAGACAATGCCACTTTCAAGAGCAATAGCTTCTTTATCTCTGCCCGTTTCCTGTTGGTCAAGCACAAAACAAAAAAAGGGGACAGTTAGCCCCCTTTTGATTGTCGTCATTTTTCTTTTATAAATCGAACTTGATACCTTGTGCAAGTGGCAAGGAATCGGAATAGTTAATGGTATTGGTTTGGCGACGCATGTATACTTTCCAGGCATCTGAGCCAGACTCGCGGCCACCACCAGTTTCTTTTTCACCACCAAAAGCGCCACCGATTTCGGCACCTGAAGTTCCGATATTGACATTGGCAATACCGCAGTCAGAACCTGCTGCACTTAAGAAGGCTTCAGATTCTTTGAGTTCGTTGGTCATGATGGCAGATGAGAGCCCTTGTGGCACGCCATTTTGGATGGCAATGGCTTCGTGAACGTCACCGGAGTATTTCATGACGTAGAGAATAGGCGCAAAAGTTTCGTGCTGCACAATCGCAAAATGATTTTCAGCTTCGATGATACAAGGCTTCACATAACAACCAGACTCATAGCCCGGGCCGCTCAATACGCCTCCTTCTACCAACACTTTACCACCTTCTTTTTGGGCAGCTTCAATAGCGTTGAGGTAATTGTTGACGGCATCTTGATCAATCAGTGGGCCCACGTGGTTGTTTTGATCAAGTGGGTTGCCAATGCTCAATTGTTTGTATGCCGAAGTAAGTGCTTCTGTCACTTTATCGTAAATAGAAGCGTGGATGATGAGGCGACGCGTAGAGGTACAGCGCTGACCAGCCGTACCAACTGCACCAAATACAGCTCCTGGCACCACCATTTTGAGGTCAGCAGTAGGTGCAATAATGATGGCGTTGTTGCCTCCTAATTCTAAAAGGGAACGACCCAAACGCTGCCCAACTGCTGCTCCTACAGACTTGCCCATGCGGGTAGAACCGGTAGCAGAAATCAAAGGAACGCGTGTATCGTTGGCCATGAGTTTGCCGATTTCGCCGTCGCCGATGACCAAACCAGAAACGCCTTCAGGCACGCCATTGGCAGCAAATACTTCTTCTGTGATGCGCTGACACGCGATAGCAGTAAGTGGTGTTTTTTCGGATGGCTTCCATACGCAAACATCGCCACAAACCCATGCAAGGGCAGTGTTCCAGTTCCAAACCGCAACCGGGAAGTTGAATGCAGAGATGATACCGACAATGCCGAGCGGATGATACTGCTCATACATGCGGTGGCCTGGGCGCTCGGAGTGCATGGTGAGGCCATAAAGTTGGCGCGACAAACCAACTGCGAAGTCGCAGATGTCGATCATTTCTTGTACCTCGCCGAGGCCTTCTTGCAAAGACTTGCCCATTTCGTAAGAAACAAGTTTGCCTAGTGGTTCTTTATAAAAGCGAATGCGCTCAGCCAACTGACGTACAATTTCGCCGCGTTTTGGAGCGGGAATTTTGCGCCATTCTACAAAAGCTGCTTGTGCTTTCTCGATGACCTGATGGTACTCAGCTTCGGTAGCCATAGTAACGTTCGCAATTACTTGCGCGTCTACTGGCGACACAGAAGCAATGCTTGCACCGCTCGTTTGGATCCATTGGGTACCTGTAGAGGCGCCGCTATTGTTTTCTTGGATGCCAAATTGGCCCAAGATGTCTTTGATTTCTGCTTGGAGTGACATATGTGTTGATTTTGAAGGCAAAGGTAGGGATTTTTTATTCGTAACTTTGTCACATGCACGACATTCACCAAGACCCTATTTGCGCTTTAGCTACAGCCAACGGTATGGGTGCCATCGCCGTTATTCGCGTCAGTGGTACTGGTGTAAAGGCCTTGGTTTCGAAAGGATTTTCAAAAGATTTGTCTGCTTTATCTAGCCACAGCGTGCATTTAGGCTGGATGCTCAGTGCCAGCGGCGAGCGCCTAGATGAAGTGCTCGTCACGCTCTTCGACCACGGCAAAAGTTTTACTGGCGAAGAAAGCGTTGAGTTGGCCTGCCACGGCTCGCCGTACATTCAGCAATTGTTGTTGCAGCGTTTGGTTGAGCTCGGATGCCGCTTTGCCGAGCCTGGCGAATTCACGAAGCGGGCATTTTTAAATGGCCGCCTAGACCTTTCGCAGGCCGAAGCCGTGGCAGACCTCATTGCCGCGCAGTCCAAGCAAGCCCATCAAGTGGCCCTGCAACAATTGCGCGGCCGTTTTTCTTCAGAACTCCAGCAACTCCGCGAGCAACTCATCAACTTTGCTGCCCTCATCGAACTCGAACTCGATTTTGCCGAAGAAGACGTCGAGTTTGCCGACCGCAGTTCTCTCAAACAATTAGTAGCTTCCGTTTTGCAAATGGTGCGTCGCTTGGCCGCTTCATTTGAACTCGGCAACGCCATCAAGCAAGGCGTACCTGTTGCCATCGTCGGCGCCCCCAACACCGGCAAAAGTACTTTACTCAACCAACTGCTCGGCGAAGAGCGCGCCATCGTTTCTGATATCGCCGGCACCACCCGCGACGTCATCGAAGAAGTCCTCAACATCGACGGCATTCAGTTTCGCCTCATCGACACCGCAGGCATCCGCGAAACCACCGAAACCATCGAAGCGCTCGGCATCGAACGCTCTCAGCAAAAAATCGAGCAGGCCAAAATTGTCCTTTGCCTCACAGATGCAAGCGATGTTGCCAATTTCAAAGAAACTTCCTCATGGGTAGCTTCCTTGAAAAGCCTGCACCCCGACAAACACATATTGCTCATTCAAAACAAAGCCGACCTAACGAATTCTACCAATCTAACTCCGCATGAAGGACTCCAAATCAGCGCCCTCACCGGCACCGGCATTTCTGAACTCAAAGAAAAATTAGTCAAACTCGTCCTCGGCGACTTCAGCATCCAAGACGAAACCATCGTCTCCAACGCCCGCCACCACGCCGCCCTCCAACTCACAGCCGCCGCCCTAGACCGCGCCCAGGCAGGCTTCGACGGCCAAACCACCGCCGACTTCATCGCGATGGACATCCGCGAAGCCATGCGCCAACTCGGCCAAATTACTGGCCAGATTGATGTGGATACGGATATTTTGGGTACGATTTTTAGTAAGTTTTGTATCGGGAAGTAACATAACTTGTCATAAAACGGATAAAATACTTTATTTTTATCCTTTATAAGACAAGTTAAATGAAAACAGCACCCGCTATATTGCCTAAGAACTTAAAGATTTTAGAAGATCTCGGTGAGCACATTCAATTGGCTCGTTTGCGCAGAAAATTGAGCGCTGAGCAAATTGCTGAGCGCACAGGCCTTGGTAGAAAAACCATCTACAATATAGAGCAAGGTAGTCCAACTGTTGCTATTGGAAGCTATTTGCAAGTGCTCTTTGTTTTGGGATTAGAAAAAGATTTAACCACTGTTGCAGCAGCTGATCCTTTAGGTAGAAAATTGCAAGATGCTGGAATTCTAAGCAATAAACGCGCACCCAAACAAACGAAAAAATCATGAAGCAAAATCAAACTAAGATATGGGTTTATGCAGATTGGGATTTCCTGGAAGAAGCTCAATTAATGGGTTGGTTGACTTCACAACGTGTACGTGGAAAAGAGATATTCTCATTTGAATACACAGAGTCTTGGGTGAATCATCAGAATCCGATTTTATCCTTGGATCCGAATTTGGGGTTTTACAAGGGGAAACAATTTTTGCCAGAAGAGAACAACAACTTTGGTATCTTCCTTGACTCATCGCCGGATCGTTGGGGTAGGCTATTGATGCGAAGAAGAGAAGCATGGCAAGCACAGCAAGAAGGTCGAGACGAAAAAACAATTTTTGAAAGTGATTTTTTATTGGGAGTTTTTGACGGACATCGAATGGGTGGAGTGCGTTTTAAATTGTGTGAAGATGGACCTTTCATGAATGACCAGAAGAAAATGGCAACGCCACCCTGGACATCCCTTCGTGAACTAGCGCATGCGAGTTTGCAGCTAGAAGGTGATGATGCCATAAATGACCCCGAGTATGCGCAATGGTTGAATGTGTTAATTGATCCGGGATCGTCTTTGGGAGGAGCAAGGCCCAAAGCAAGTGTCATCGATGACAATGGACATTTGTGGATTGCCAAGTTTCCAAGTTCAAGAGATGACAAAAATGCGGGTGCCTGGGAAATGGTATTGCACGAATTAGCCAAAGCTTGTGGAGTTCATGTTTCAGAAACACGATTACAAAAATTCTCTGGCAAGCATCATACTTTTTTATCCAAACGTTTCGATAGAACAGATGAGCAAAAACGCATTCACTTCGCATCGGCAATGACTTTGTTGGGACTGCAAGATGGAGCGGATCATGTGGAAGGTGTTGGTTACCTGGATTTGGTTGGTTTTATCATGCAACATAGTCCGGAAGCAAAAGAAGATTTAGAGCAATTATGGAGAAGAATGGCATTTAATATTTTGGTGTCGAACACCGACGACCATTTGCGAAACCATGGATTTATGCTCACTCCACTAGGATGGCGTTTATCTCCTGCGTACGATATGAACCCCAATGAAATGGGGAATGGTTTAACGTTGAATATTTCTGAAAATAGCAATGAGTTAGACCTCACGTTGGCTTTAGACACCGCTCAATTGTATCAATTGAAAAGTGATCAAGCAGAAAGTATCTTAAAGGAAATGATTGATGAAATTTCTAACTGGCGTGCAGTTGCCAAAAAATTTGGAATTAGTAACAGCGAGATAGAACAAACAAAGCGTGCGTTTCGGTTGGTGGAATTCGGGAATAATCGATAACAAAATACAATTAGCCAAAAATTCGCACATGTCTAGCTTTCAATAAATCTGAATAGGCAGTTTTAAGGCGTTTGGGCAAGAAACTTTGATTGACAAAGTGGAGCCAAGGGTCTAAACTATTTTCGAAGCGTTGGTAGATGGACTGAAGGGCTTTTTCGTTCAATTTGAATGAGGTGGCAAGTAAGTCGAAGTCTTGGCGTTTGAGTTTGCTTTTTCGGGCGTTGATGGTAAGCGCAGACTCTTCTTTGTCTTCGGGCATGACGATAGTTGTATTGACGAGGTCATAGGCCGGTGATAAATCAAAACCACCCAAGGTATTTTCTATAATTGAGTAATTTTTTAAATGCATATCTGCATTGCCCGTCAGGAAGCAAAATAGAACCAATTCAAATAAGCGCTGCGCTTCATATCCTTTATTGGTTGTGAATGTTTGTGTGAGTTTGCCGATTTTTTCGATAGAACCACGGTATTTGTGTTCAGTTAGGTTTTCACTTAATTGGCAGAAGTCCTCAGCGGCGAGTTTATTTTTTTTGTCCCGATCAAAGCGCTTTGTGAGGTAGGCGAGTTCGCCCGATTTGAGTCGAATTAAAGCGTGTTGTGCTGTCTTGATTTTGACCAAAGCGGCTAAATGCATGGTAAGGTCTTCGTTCTCGGGAAGTGCTTCAAAGTAATCAGATGGCGGTTTCAAAATGTAGTCGCCATGTAGTCCAACTAGGGTCAGTCTGGCTGGTGCTTGTTGTGATTTCTCTATATTCAGAGATATCTTTGCTTGTACGCCTGTAACTGATTTGTTTTGAATGATAAATTGTTTGGCTAAATCTTCCAGTTGATGGAGTTCAAAATCGAGAATGGGTGCTTCTGTTGAGCCAAAGAGTTTTTTGGCGCAACTTGGGTGAAAATCTATAGTGGTGTTATCAAGTGTCTGATAACAAATGAGGCATTTATTCATGGTATTCAGATAGATGGAGTAACGGATACACAACCAATATTTTCTTTACACAGGCTAAGTAAGAGCCCAAAACGATCAAGGGGCTTTATGTGCCAGTTGGTAATGGCAATATTTAACAACCAACCTTCTGGAATGAGGCCGTCAAAAAAGGCAAAAAGTGTGTTGCTTTCAAAAGCCTTTTGCTGGAGTGGTAGGGTAAGGCTTATGGGTTTGGCGTGTTCTTTTTTTAAGTAGTTTTCATCGTATTGAAACGTGAAGCCTTCCTCGGTTTCATAGAGTATACCTGCGAATTCATCTTTGTAATGGACGTTTGCTTTTCTCATAAGATCTCCATTTCTACAACACCTAACTGACACCCGAAGAAGTGCAATACCTGATTCACTTTGTCTAGGCGAACGGTTTGTTTCCCTTGTTCTAATTCGCGAATAAAGCGTAGCCCAACACCTACTCTTTCTGCTAATTCGGGTTGTGTAAGTTCGAGTTGCTTTCTTCTTTCCTTGATAAAATCAGCGATTTTAGACTCCATATTTATACCTTTTAGGGTACAAATATAGATGAAAACGTCAGAAATATACCTTAAAGGGTATAAAAATAAATATCCGAGAATAAAATACACCCGTTCGGGTATATATTACAACTTCCATAATTTCCCTACCTTCGTATTCAAATTTTCAACCTTATGAAACTGCGTTTACTCGTCTTATTTTGTATAGCTATTTTGGGTCTCAAGCCAGTGTTGGCAGAAGAGGGCATGCTCATTCCGTCTTTGATTGCGGCGTTTGAAAACGACATGAAAGCCAAGGGCATGAAGCTCAGTGCGGCCGATATTTATAGCGTGAACAACACGAGTATCAAAGACGCTATTTTTCAGTTTGGTGGCGGATGTACAGCCGAGTTGGTTTCCGATAAGGGCTTGCTTTTAACCAATCACCATTGTGGTTATGGCCAAATACAGGCGCACAGTTCTTTGGAGCACGACTACCTGAAAAATGGTTTTTGGGCTAAAAATTTGGCAGAAGAATTGCCCAATCCGGGCCTCACGGCAACGCGTATTGTGCGCATCGAGGATGTCACGGCTGCGGTTTTGGCAGGTGCCAGTTCAAAAGCTGATCAGGCGGTCATTGCGGCTAACATTAAGAAATTAGTGGCTGCGGCCATAGCCGGCACGCATTATGAGGCGGAGATCAAGGCCTTTAATTATGGCAATGATTACTACCTCATGCTCAAGGAAACATTTACGGACGTGCGTTTTGTAGGCACACCTCCTAATTCTATCGGTAAGTTTGGTGGCGACACCGACAACTGGGTTTGGCCGCGCCACACCGGCGACTTCTCGGTATTCAGAATTTATGCGGGCAAAGACAACAAGCCGGCGACGTTCTCTAACGATAACCAACCTTATAAGCCGCTACATTATTTGCCGATTTCTTTTCAAAACCGCCAAGAAGGCGATTTTACTATGGTTTATGGCTTTCCTGGTTTAACGGAGCAACACGTTGTTTCGGAATACCTCAAATTTATTATTGAGAAAGAGCGTCCTGCACGCATTGAAATGCGCAATCATTCTTTAGCGGCTATCGACGCCGGCATGAAAGCTTCTGACCTCACCCGCATTCAGTATTCGGCCAAGCAAGCGAGCATTGCCAATGCCTGGAAAAAATGGATTGGGCAAGCTGAAGGTTTGGAGAATCTGGGCGCTGTGCAACTCAAGCTCGACTACGAAGCTAATTACAAGGCAATGGCGATCAGTAAGCCTGAATGGGCAAAATATGCCGTTGCGCTGCAAACACTCAATGGCCTCATGGCCGAAGGAACCAAAACGGAGTACAACTATGCGATAGGAGTCGAGTATTTTTCTGTGGGTCCTGAATATTTCAAATTGGTTCGTGGCTTAGAGGATTTACTGACGAACTATGCTAAATATATAGCCAACAATGAATTGCAGGGTGTCTTAGCCAAACTACAAACCAGTGCCGATGGCTATTTTAAAAATTACAACACAGGTGTTGATCGTCAAATTTTCTTAGAGTTGACCAAATTATACCTCAATTATTCCCAACAAACGTTGAAAGGAACCACAGTTGAGCAATTAACCGAATTGATTTACAGTAAATCAATCTTTACTGATGCGGAACGATACAAAGCGTTTTTGAGCAGTTTTAGCGTAAAATCGATCAAAAAATTGCAAAAAGATGCTGGCTTTGTGCATTTCAATGCGTTTTTTACGCCGTTTAGAAATGAAGTAGCGCCTGCTTACAAGACTTTTCAAGCAGAGGTCAATAAGTGGATGCAGGTCTATGTCGAAGGCAAATACGTAATGTTTTCGACCTACAAGCACTGGCCTGATGCCAATTCGACATTGCGCATTACTTACGGGCAGCTCGAAGGCTCTGCACCTACAGATGGCATGCGCTATACCGAACACACTACCTTAGATGGAATTGTGGCTAAATACAATACCGGCAACCCGGATTTTGAACTTTTGCCGCGCATGCTCGAATTGCACGCTGCCAAAAACTATGGACCCTATGCGCAGGGCGATGAATTGTGGGTTTGTTTCACGGGCTCTAACCATACAACAGGCGGTAATTCTGGCTCGCCAGTACTTGACGAAAACGGTTACCTGATGGGGCTCAATTTTGATCGCAGTTGGGAGAGCACCATGAGCGATTATTTGTTTGATCCGAACCGCTGCCGAAACATTGTCGTCGATATCCGTTATGTACTTTGGGTCATGGATATTTATTCGGGGGCCAAACACTTGGTCGACGAAATGACCTTAATGAAAGAATAAATCTATATTTGCTTTTTATTTTCACACCTATTGCGTTTTCTCGAATGAAGAATTCTTTATTATTGCTCGTTTTTGGCTTGTCATTGGCCTTTTCCACACACGCCAGCAAAGACCTAGCGATCCCTGTTTCTAAAAAAATTGAAGGTTTTCTAGTAGATTTCAAGACCAAATCTGAAGTTGAAGAAGTTGAAGTTCAACTCAAATCAGCGGTTACAGGTAAAGTTTATACCACCGAAACCGACGAAAACGGAAAATTCACTTTCCGCAATGTACCGATCGGGAAGTCAACCATCAAGCTCATCGATAAAGATTACCGTGCTGAGGTCTTGAAAGTATTTGAAACGAATGCCAAAGAGCACCTGGTACATTATACGTTTAGCCAAACCCAGCCTTTTTCTGCGCAACTCAAAGTATCTTGGTTGTTCAACTGGGGCGACTACCAAGGTAAAGAACATTATTGGTCACATATGGTGGCGCGCGTCATTTTGGTGATTTACGGTTTGTGTTTGGTCCTGATTTTCTTCTATAGTGTGATCCAATTGAGTTTGGCCATCGCTTATGTCAAGAACAGAAAGAAGCAGCAAAGCCGCGTTACACCGCCTTTTGATTTAGCAAATGCACCAAAAGTAACGGTTCAGTTGCCGATGTTCAACGAAATGTACGTGGCAGAACGCATCATCGAAACTTGTGCAGAAATAGACTACCCGCGCGACAAATTTCAAATTCAAGTTCTCGACGACTCTACAGACGAAACCAAAGATATCATTGCCAACAAGTGTGCTGAAGTAGCTGCCCGTGGCATCAATATCCAACACGTGCACCGCACAGACCGCACTGGTTACAAGGCGGGCGCTTTGGATTGTGCGATGGACAAAGTAGAGGGCGAATTCATTGCCATTTTCGATGCCGATTTTGTGCCGAGCAAAGATTTCTTGTTGCGCACCATTCCTTATTTCACTGAAAACGTGGGTGTGGTTCAGACGCGTTGGGGTCACCTCAATAAAGATTATTCATTGCTCACCGAGTTGCAAGCTTTTGGCTTGAACGGACACTTCGCCATTGAGCAAGGTGGTCGCAATGCCAGCGGACACTACATCAACTTCAATGGAACAGCAGGTGTTTGGCGCCGCGCCACCATTGACGACGCCGGTGGTTGGGAACACGACACCATCACCGAAGACCTCGACCTCAGCTACCGTGCCCAAATGAAAGGCTGGCGTTTTGTTTACTTAGAAGAAGTAGAGTCTCCGGCAGAGTTGCCTATCACGATGTCTGCACTCAAAAGCCAACAGCACCGTTGGATGAAAGGTGGCGCAGAGGTATTCATCAAGATGTGGAAGCGCTTGGCTACAACCAAAGGTCTCAAAATTGGCGACCGCATTCACGGTTTGGCGCACTTATTCAACTCTTCGGTATTCGTCTTTATTTTGATCCTTTCCTTACTTAGTTTGGCGGTATTGCACATCAAAGATTCTTTCTCTGATCTCAATATTTACATCAAGTACGGGATGTATTTCTTCTCGAGCACCATCTTCTTGGGCTTCTACTACTGGAATTCATTCCGCGACAAGCGCGGCAACTTCTTTGGCGATCTTTTCCGTTTCTTGGGTCGTTTTGTCCAGTTCTTAACGGTTTCAATGGCGCTCGGCCTCAGCAATGCGGTGGCGGTGATTGAGGGCTACCTCGGCATCAAGAGTTCTTTTGTGCGCACGCCTAAATTCAATGTGGCCAAGAAAGATGAATTCAAGGGCAACAAATACGACAAGAAGAGTCTTTCGATCATCAATATCATGGAAGGTATTTTCATGGTGACGTTTGGCTTTACGGCAGTAAACAGAGCACTTTATGGCGACCTCGGAATGGTGCCTTTCCACCTGATGCTCGCAATTGGTTACGGCATCATCTTCTTCAATACCCTCAAAGAAAACAGAGGGCAGCAAGCTTAAGATTTATTCTTTGACGATGCTCAGGCTTTCGAGCTTGGTTTCGTATTTGCCACTGCGGAACTGAAAAGTGCTGCGGTAGCTGTTGCCTTTGGAAACGTAAGAGCCGATAACGGTGCCGTTACCTTCGACAGATTTGGTGTTTTTATACCTGAACACAAACGTGCCTTTTGGATTTTTTTGAAAGAAGCTAGTTAAGATCATTTCGGCTTGTGAAAGCGGATACGCGCCATCGGAACCCGGCACTTGTAAAACGATTTTATCTTTACCTAGACTAACGATCGCATGGGCGTCGTTGGTTTCCATCCCGCGTTGAATGGTGGTGTAGGGTAAATCTCCACTTAGGCTAAGTGAAAACAACATGGCAGTCAGGAAACTGTAAATTACATTCATGCCACAAACTTAACAAAAATGATGCCGTAAAATTGGCTAAATTTGTAAGAATAATCACACAAAATGAAAGCTCAGCAAGACCAACTCGTTATCTACAATAGTTTAAAAGGCGAAAAAGAACCTTTTGTTCCGCTTGTAGAGGGCAAGATCGGGATGTATGTCTGTGGACCAACGCTTTACAGCGAACCGCATATGGGCAACATGCGCACTTTCATCAATTTTGACCTGATTTACCGTTATTTGTTGCATCTGGGCTTCAGCGTAAAGTACGTGCGCAACATCACCGACGCGGGCCATATTACCAATTCTGCAGGCCAAGAAGTCGACAGCATTGGTGTTGCTGCTAAAGCAGAGCAGCTGCAGTCTTTAGAAATTGTCTACAAATACGCCGTCAAGTTTCAAGAATTACAGCGCATCTACAACCTCTTGCCGCCGAGTATTGAGCCTACTGCTACCCAACACATTCAAGAGCAAATCGAAATCATAGAGCAAATTTTAGCCAACGGCTATGCCTATGAAGCCAACGGTTCGGTTTATTTTGACACGCGTCGCTACATGCAAGACTACCATTACGGTACCTTGAGCGGTCGCAAGGTAGACGAACTCGAAAACGAAACCCGAGCACTCAATGCCCAAGACGAAAAACGTTTTTTTGCCGATTTCGCACTTTGGAAAAAAGCCAACCCCGACGACATGCAAATTTGGCGTTCGCCTTGGGGCAATGGCAACCCTGGTTGGCACATCGAGTGTACGGCCATGAGCACCAAATACCTCGGCAAGCAATTCGATATCCACGGCGGAGGCATGGACCTCAAATTTCCGCATCACGAAGACGAAATTGCCCAAAGCTGTGGCTCTTTTGGCTGCAATCCTGCGCGTTACTGGATGCACGCCAACATGCTCAACGTCAACGGCCAAAAAATGTCTAAATCCTTTGGGAATTACTTTTTGCCCAAGCAAATCCTAGATGGCAGTACGGGCTTATTTGAAAAATCTTATTCTGCGAACGTCGTGCGTTTTTTCATGATGCAAGCGCATTACCGCAGTAACCTAGACTTCACCCAAGACGCTCTCAACGCGGCAGAAAAGGGCTTGTCTAAGCTCACAGATGCTCTTGCTACTCTAGAGCGCCTAGAAGCCAAAGCAGCGTCTACTTTTGACGTCACTGCCTTAGTGCAAACGTTCTACAAAGCCATGAACGACGACTTCAACGCCCCTATTCTTGTTGCCAATTTATTTGAGGCCACGCGCCTGATCAACCTTGTTAACGACGGCAAAGAACAAATTGCAGCGGAAGACCTCACGTTGCTTAAAGAGAAAATGGCTGTTTTTGTCTATGATGTTTTGGGCTTGCAAAAAGAAGCTGCGGGTTCAGAAAGTCGCTTGGCTCCCGTCATGGACCTCGTGCTCGATTTGCGCGGGCAAGCCAGAACCAACAAAGATTGGACTACCTCAGATCAGATTAGAGATGGTTTGGCGAAAGCTGGAATCGTGGTGAAGGACGGTAAAGAAGGAACTACTTGGAGCTAAGATTGGCTTGCACGCCATCCCACAAAGCATAGCGCTTTTCGAGTGCTTGAATCGATACATCCGTGGCTTCTTGCCATTTAATGACATCCGTTCCACAAATTTCATCCATCATTTGCAGTGAAATAGGCCCGTGGTCACCGCCGTCTACTTCGATATGGCGCTCCAAATAATAGAGCAATTTGTCGATGTTTGTTTGTCCTTGGCCTTGCATTTCGCGCAAGATTTCAATGAACATATCTGGAATGAGGTCTTCGCGCCCAAAAGTAAACAACGCTGCAATTTTATGGATTTGGCCGCTGTTGATGATGTCGAATGTAAAGCGCACAAACGAGCGTGTTTCTTCGCGGATGTCGAGCTGATACAACGCTTCGTCTAAGGTTTTGCCGTAAGACAACCATTCAGTGAGTTGGTGAATAGGCAAAGTATTAGCCCCAATTTGCTGCATGGCTTCCAGATACATTTCAAAGTGGCTCAAGACTTTACCTTCTTTATCGAGGTCGGATTCTTCACCCAACACAATTTCATTGATGAAGCGACGCGTAATGGGCGAACCTTTTGGCGACCAAGGCACTTCTACGCAAGTGAGGTTGCGCTGTAGGGCTTTGAGCAGGCTCATGAAATCCCAGACGGCGAAGATGTGTTGTTCCATGAACACCTGAAAATCGGTGCTGCTATGGATTTGAGCATACATCGGGTGCGCCAAAAGTTTGGTGCGTTGTGCGCTGAGCGCAGCTTGGAGTTGATCGATTTGTGGGTTCATATCTTTACAACAAATAACAAGCGGCTTAGTTGAGCTTGAGACCTAATTCTTTGAGTTGCGCTTCGTTTAGAGGCGATGGCGCGTCAATCATGGTGTCGCGACCCGAGTTATTTTTAGGGAAGGCGATGTAGTCGCGGATAGACTCTGAGCCGCCCATTGTGGCTACCAAGCGGTCTAAGCCAAAGGCCAAACCACCGTGTGGAGGCGCGCCGTATTCAAATGCCGACATCAAAAAGCCAAATTGAGCTTGTGCTTCTTCTTTACTGAAACCAAGAAGGTCAAACATTCTGGATTGGAGTGCGCGGTCGTGGATTCGGATAGAGCCACCGCCAAGTTCTACGCCGTTCATGGCGAGGTCATAAGCATTGGCGCGCACCTTACCTGGTTCGGTATCGATGAGGTGGAGATCTTCGGGTTTTGGCGAAGTAAATGGGTGGTGCATGGCGTGGTAGCGCTCGTTTTCTTCGTCCCATTCGAGCAAAGGAAAGTCCATGACCCAAAGTGGTTTGAAGACATTTGGATCGCGCAGACCAAGTTGGCTTGCGAGGTGCAAACGCAGTTCGTTGAGTTGTTTGCGTGTTTTGGCAAGATCTCCAGAAAGAAGTAACAGTAAATCGCCTGACTTGGCATTGGCGCGCTCGGCCATGGCACGAAGGTCATCTTCGGAGTAGAATTTGTCTACGCTCGATTTGAAAGTGCCGTCTGTGTTGCACTTGATATAGACCAAGCCTTTGGCGCCAATTTGTGGTCTCTTGACCCATTCGGTGAGCTCGTCGAGTTGTTTGCGCGTGTATTCGCTGCAACCTTCGGCATTGATGGCTAAAACAGCTTCTGCGCTATTGAAAACCACAAAATCGTTTTGTTGGGCTAGGGTAGTGAGGTCAACGAACTCCATACCGAAGCGGATATCGGGTTTGTCTGAACCATAGCGCTCCATGGCTTCAGCGTAGGTCATGCGCGGGAAGTCTCCTTCAAATTTGACACCGCGAACGGTTTCAAAAAGGTGCTTGATGAGCCCTTCAAACATATTGAGGATGTCGTTTTGCTCTACAAACGCCATTTCGCAGTCGATCTGCGTGAATTCTGGTTGGCGGTCTGCACGGAGGTCTTCGTCGCGAAAACACTTGACGATTTGGTAGTAGCGGTCGAAGCCACTCACCATCAAAAGCTGCTTGAACGTTTGTGGCGACTGCGGAAGCGCGTAAAATTGCCCTTCGTTCATGCGACTCGGCACTACAAAATCGCGTGCGCCTTCTGGTGTAGACTTGATCAAGACTGGCGTTTCGACATCTAAGAAATCTTTGGAGTCGAGGTATTTGCGGGTTTCTAGGGCCACGCGGTTGCGCAGGCGTAGTTTTTCTAATACGGGATTGCGACGCAAATCAAGATAGCGGTATTGCATGCGGAGTTCGTCGCCGCCATCTGTGTCGTCTTCGATGGTAAACGGCGGCAGTTTGGACGCATTGAGGATCGTTAGACTGGTGACGTTGATTTCGATTTCGCCGGTTGGGATGTTTTTGTTTTTGCTGCTGCGTTCAATGACCTCTCCTTCTACTTGGATCACAAACTCGCGTCCGAGCTTACGGGCTTGCTCGCAAAGTGCGGCATTGACTTCCATGTTGAAGGCCAATTGGGTGAGGCCGTAGCGGTCTCGGAGGTCAATGAAGGTCATGCCGCCGAGGTCTCGGGAGCGTTGCATCCAGCCAGCAAGTGTGACTTTTGTTCCGATGTGTTCAATTCTTAATTCTCCGCAAGTGTGTGAGCGATACATAGCCTTTGTTTTTGAAGCAACAAAGGTAAGCAATCTCGCTTAAAAGCCGTTTCTGCGCAGGTAAGAAGTATCGACCAAAGCGTTGAAAAAGGCAAGAAGTTGCGCTTTTTCTTTTGTTCTCAGTTCAAAAGAAAGAATTCGGGGATCTTGTAAGGGGTGTCCGGCGCCACCTTTTTGGTAGTGTTCAAGTGCAGCTGCCATTGAATTGATGGAGCCGTCGTGCATGTAAGGATAAGTCAAAGGCAGATTGCGCAGCGACGGAATTTTGAATTTGCCGATGTCTGAAGAATCGTTGTGAATGCGAAAACGCCCCTGATCGGTTTTGCCTTCATAGCTAGCATACAAGCCATTGTTGGCCGCTTCGTAGGTTGTGAAATACGGCGCCGGATGACATTTGGTGCAGTACAATTGATCTGAAAAAATGCGCCACCCTGCCAGTTGGTCTTTGCTCATTGCCTTTTTATTGCCGGCCATGTATTGGTCAAAAGGTGCGTTCATGGAGAGCAGGCTGCGCTCAAAAGCGGCCAGGCTGCGCGTGAGTACCCAAGCATCGAAATCACGGCCAAAAATAGCTTGCGCCGCGGCTTGGTATTCCGGAATTTGGCGCAATTGCTTGATCAGGATTTTCATATTGTGCCCCATTTCTACGGGTTCTTGAATGGGCACAATTGCTTGGAGCTCTAGTGTTGCCAAATGTGCATCGAACATCGCCGTTTTCAAAAAGGCGGCATTGAGAATACTGGGCGCATTGCGCTCGCTCAGTTGGCCATTGATTCCGATACTTTTGCTGCGTTGGTCACTAAAAGCTTTATGTGGATCGTGGCAACTTGCACAAGAGATGCTGCCGTCTAAGGATAGGCGTTTGTCAAAAAAGAGTTTGCGTCCTAAAGCGATTTTCTCGGCGTTTTGAGGGTTGTCTGAAGGTGCAGGAACCAGAACGGTTGCATTCAGGTCTTGGGTTTGGCCACAGCGCAGGGCCACAAAACCACAGATCAAAAGCAGCGCTATGGAGAGAAAGCGCAGCATCATTTAGGGCTTGACGAATCGAATGACCTGTGTTTTCCCGTTGTGCATCTCCATGTTGACCAGGTACAGACCACTTTGAAGATGTTCGAGTGGAACGCTTGCGGATGGTGTAT
This sequence comes from Crocinitomicaceae bacterium, assembly GCA_044346245.1. Lineage (GTDB taxonomy): Bacteria > Bacteroidota > Bacteroidia > Flavobacteriales_D > Crocinitomicaceae > UBA952. The sequence goes on along the minus strand of JBIIZO010000004.1, from coordinate 5,607 downwards.
TCACTTGATGGTCTAGGACTTTTTGTCCTGTATTGGAAAATACCTGATAGTTTTTGATTGACTGATTTTGAAGGCCTTGAATAGTAAGTGCTGTAGGATTCTGTTTCCAGGAAACAAGTAGATTGTCATTTTCTTGAATGGTTGCAGAATGGTTGAGTGTAAATACATCTTGCGTGTTTACATTTTGCATGACACTTTGGTTGAGGCCGGTTTCTCCGTGTAGAACGCCCACACTTGAGAGCGGCATTTGGTTGAGCCAGCGGTCGATGTGGCAATTGTAAAAGAGGTCGGTTTGGGAACCTGTTGTGGTTTGAATGGTAGGCAGTGAAACACTTTGTTGGTTGTTGTTGCCGAGGTTGTGTAATTCAAAGTATGCGTTAGGAACGCCGTCGTTGTTGCTATCGGCCTTGCCTCCTGTGATCATGTGCATGTAGCCAAAAGACCAACCCCAATACATAGAAGGACTTTGAAAACTGAGCGGGTGGGTTTCTGGGTAGGTAGAAATATCTTGGGCGAGTGCTCCGGCTTGGGTGTTGTAGCGTTTGGGTACGCCAATGGTAAAATTAATGGAGTCAATTTGTTCCACAGCGAGATACCCGAGGTAAAGGCTGTGTTGTGCTGGGGTCACAAGCCAAATGGAAGTTGGGAGGTTGGTTTGCTGGCCGTTGTCATGGAAAATTTTGACATCGGAAAGGTAATAATTGAAATCTTGGATTTCTACAGCGATGCCATCGTTGCCAATGAAGGTTTGGTTCAGTGCAAAGTTTTGGTTGCCAAAAAGCGGTGTAAGGTTCAAGAAGATATTTTTTTGAGCCCAACTTGAAATGGCGGTGGAAAAGAGTAAGGTCAAAAATAAAATTCTCATGCTTGCGGCTTTTTGAAGATGTACAAGACCTCACTTTTCATGAGGCGAAAACGCTCAATTTCGGCTGTGCTGTAGTGTGCAGTGAAATCAAAAATATGTGTTTCAAAGCCCACTTTTTCGAGGTAAGTAGGGTAATCTTTGCCAAATAAGCGCACGTGGTCTTTTTGCCAATAATGTTTTTCGCGGTCTGCTTCACTGACAATTGAAGGATCTTCATAGGTGGTGTCGCGGGAGAAATCTTGGGGAACTTGCATAATGGCCCAGCCACCTGGCTTCATAACCCTGAAAAGTTCTGACATGCACTGAATGGGGTCTTGGACGTGCTCCATGACATGGTTGCAAAAAACGACATCGAAACGGTTGTCTTCGAGCGGAATTTGATGGAGGTCAAAGTGGAGGTCAGCGATTGGTGAAACTAAATCGGCAGTGAGGTAGTTGAGGTTTTTTTGCGCCTTGAAACGGTCTAAAAAGCACTGCTCTGGCGCCATGTGCAATACGGAAAGATCTTGTTGTGTAAAGAAGGTGCTGTGGTTTTTGAGGTAGAGCCACATGAGGCGGTGACGCTCGAGGGTGAGGTCGTAGGGGCAAAGTACGTTGTCGCGATGCGCGACATCCGAACCATAAGAAAGAAACTTAGAGAAGGATTTGTCGCAGACCGGGCAATGTACGTTGTTGCCTTTGTAAAGTGTAGGCGCCACCAATCTGAAAATATAGCTCAGGCGAATGAGTAGCGGACGCGGTAAGGTATTGAGGAGGTATTTATAAAGTTTCTTCACTTTTCAAAGTTAACCTTTTCAAGAGAGAATATCGCTAATTTTGCTAGAAATCCTGTCATGAAACTGCTGCTCATTTTTACAAGTCTCCTTCTCATTATGCAAGACCAAATCATTGCCCAAGAACCAGTTGCGCCGCGCAAAGACCAAATTTTGGAAAAACATGGCCACCAGCGCCAAGATCCTTACTACTGGCTTCGCGAGCGCGACACCCAGCCTGTTTTGGATTACTTGCAAGCAGAGAACACCTATGCAGCAGCGTATTTCAATGCTTTAGACCCTTTGGTCACTTCCCTTCTAGACGAATTCGAGCAGCGCATAGACCCAAATGAAACCAGCGCCCCTTATGTGATCAATGGTTATCAGTATCAATCGCGCAATGTGGAAGGCCAAGATTACCAGCAAATTTTTCGCTACGAATTGGATGGTAAAGCGGTCTTGTTTTTTGACGAGAACGAGCGGGCAAAGGGCAAGTCTTTTTATGAATTGGCCAGTTGGGCGCCTTCTCCAGACAATCAGATTTTAGCCGTTAGCGAAGATTTCAAAGGTCGCAGAAAGTACGAAATCCGTTTCAGATCAAACGGCAAATACCTCAAAGATGTCCTGACCGAAACAAGCGGAAGTATCGTTTGGGCAAAGGACAACCAAACAGTTTACTACACTAAAAAAGACCCAGAAACACTCCGAGAGTATTTAGTGTATCGCCATCAAATTGGCACGCCACAAAGTGCTGATGAACTGATTTACGAAGAGAAAGACGACAAATTCAGTGTGGGCATCGGTAAAACCCTTACCAACGCCTATATCCTGATTTATAGTTACAGCTCAACCACATCTGAGATCCAAGTAATAGATGCCTCGTCGGCGAAAGCCTTGCCAAAAGTATTTTTGGCCAGAAAAGCTGGCCACATCTATGAAGTAGAGCACCACGAAAATGGTTTTTATATTTTGAGCAACGACAACGCCGTCAATAATCGAATTTTATTTTCAAAAGACATCCCAAAAGACATCGCTTCTTGTCAAGAGGTTGTCAAGCACAATCCGAAGGTTTTAATTGAAGGATTGAGCGTTTTCAAAAGGCATTTACTCATTGAAGAAAGAGACAACGGGCTTTTGAAATTGAAATTGAAAAATGTGGCCGATGGCCAAGAAAAGTACATAGATGTGGATGGCGAAACCTATTATTTAGGGCTGGCTACCAATGACGACTACGCGGCTTCAAAAATCTATTACGTTTTCAATTCCATGACCACGCCTTCAAGGGTTTACACCTATGACTTGCAAACCAACCAGCGTGAAATATTCTTTGAAAAGAAACTCAGAGACCCCCAATTTAACCCTGAAAACTATTTGTCTGAGCGCGTTTGGGCCACGGCCAACGACGGCACGCAAATTCCGGTGAGTATAGTCTACAAGAAGGGAACGGTTTTGGCCAAAGCGCCTTTATTGTTATATGGCTATGGTTCATATGGTTACACGATTCCCGATATTTTCAGCCCGACCAGAGTTTCTTTACTCGATCGCGGTTTTGTGTTTGCTACTGCGCACATTAGAGGTTGTAGGTATTTAGGAGAAGAATGGTACCAAGACGGAAAATTCGACAAAAAAATCAATACGTTTACCGATTTCATCAATGCGGCTGAATACCTTGGCCACATGGGCTATTGCGACCCTGCTCGCATTTATGCCAACGGTGGCAGCGCGGGTGGCTTGCTTATGGGTGCCATTGCCAACATGGCGCCGTATTTATTCAAGGGTATTGTTTCAGAAGTACCGTTTGTCGATGTGGTGACTACTATGCTAGACGAAAGCATTCCACTCACAACAGGCGAATATGAAGAATGGGGCAATCCAACTGACCCGCATTATTATTACTACTTGCTCAAGTATTCGCCATACGATAACTTGCACGCCATGGCTTACCCAGCCATGTATGTCACTTCTGGCTACCACGACTCTCAAGTACAATACTGGGAGCCCGCCAAATATGTAGCCAAACTCAGAACCCTGCGCACCAACAACGCAGCACTTATTTTTGAGTGCAATATGGACGCGGGCCATGGTGGCGGTTCAGGCCGAAGTATAGAGCGCTTGGAGCGCGCAAAAGTATATGCATTTATCTTAGGGCTTGAGCAAGGCATTACGCATTAGTTTTGGGTTGCTATTTTGGGCTTTTAGTTTAAAGGCCCAAACCGAGGCGTTTGAAAGTTTTCGACACCGCCCCATCATGTATGCCGATTTGGGTTACAACGTCAACCCATTTCGCATCGACTACCCTTTTGGATCTCAAACCAACACACTTGCCTACAAAAACAACTTCAGTCCGTTTTTAGGGCTTGGCTTTGCCTACAAATTGTTTCATTTGCGTTTAGGCTTTCCCGTTATTGGCAACTTGCGCCCAAACAACAAATTCGGCAAAACTACCCAATATAATTTTGCTTATGATTTTACGTACAAGCGCGTCTGGTATGATTTAGAATTTAAATCAACTATTGGTTATGCCCTTAAAAAACCAAAAGTCATTTTACCCGATGCCTATTCAGTTAATGTCATGACCAACGCTTGGTATTTTGGCAATCCAGCTTTTCAAATCAATGGGCTGTTGGGTAAACGTGCCCACTACAAGCAAGAAATACTGACTTGGTATGTCAAAGGAACACTTAATTATTTTGGTTCAGGCGCACGCTCCGGCATGCTAATCCCGGTAAACTTGGCAAACCCCAACGACCCATTTACACTGCTTACGCAACTCAAAGCGCTCGATTTTGGTGCAATTTCAGGCTTGGCTTATGTCACTCGCAAAAAGAATTGGCAAATTGGTGGTTGGGCAGGTGTGGGGCCCGTTGTTCAATTCAAGGAATACCAAACTGACGCCTTTTCTCAAATCAAAATGGGCCTCGCACCGCGCTTCGATGTCCGATTTATGGGGGGCTATTCTTCAGATGAAAAGTTCTTTTTTCTAGTTAGTGATTTTGACAATAAAAGCCTGCGTTTTTCAGATTTCCGTTACCGCCAAGTTTATTTTGCCCTCAAATTTGTGGCAGGTTACCGTTTCAAAGAGAAAGAAAAAATTGCTCCTAATTAAAGGGAAAGTAGGAAGCCGTTTTTCCGTTGTAAGTGATGCGCAGCTCGATGTTTCTTGGGGCATCTTTCAATTGAATAGCAATATCTTTACTGAGTAAAGTATCGCCTTGACGTTTGGCAATTTCCGCAATAAATTTTGGTTGTTCGATTCCCTTTACCCAAGCACTGACCTGCACTTCACCACTGCCATTGACCTGCACCAAGTAATTCGATTGATTAACAGGAATGAGGCTCACAAAACCCTGCTCTTTTTGCAATTCTTTTTTAGGATAAATAAGTGGTATTTTCTTTTTGAGCACTTCTTTTTTGCTGGGAATCCAGCCATTATCTTCGATATCAACTTGAGCAAAAACTGTCATTTTTGTGGCTGCATTTGGCTCCAATTTCCAAACCCTCACGTAGTCAACTTGGTAGTCGGCGGGGAAATCTGTTTGGGCGTCGGGACCAGGATTGAAAGGATAATTGTCGCGGGCCACCGCTAGATTGACAATGACGTTCATGGGCGTAGAAAAATCGCCGTCAAAATGCGATACGGGCACACCATTCACAAAATACGTAAGTGAATTCGGCAACCAAACGCCTGAATAAATAATGGTGTCATTCACGATGGGCGTTTTCATTTTGACCCAACCGCCCCAGTCTTTTTTGAGACCGATGTTGTTTTTGACAAAATCTTTGCGTTCGGGCAAATGGATATCGACATGTACATCGTTGCTGCGCTCACCTTTACATTCCATGATATCTATTTCGTCTTTTCCATTCTGCCCAAAAAGCCAAAATGCGGGCCACAAACCTTTGCCTTCGGGCACAACAGCCCTGCATTCAAAATAGCCATAGCGAAAGGTATCGACACTCCAGATGCAGGAGGTGAGGTAGTCGAGGTAT
>JBIIZO010000171.1:0-3851 GCA_044346245.1 Crocinitomicaceae bacterium | reverse complement strand
GGACATCCGCGCCAAATACAAAGACGCCTTTGCCAAGCACCACGAAGTCAACCTCGGCTTTATGTCCTTCTTTACCAAAGCGGTTACTGAAGCCCTTAAATTGTATCCAGCGGTGAATGCACAAATTGACGGCAACGAAATGATCTTCCACGATTACGCCGATATCGGTATTGCCGTTTCTTCACCAAAAGGCCTCATGGTGCCAGTAGTGCGCAACGCCGAGCAAATGAGTCTTGCAGACATCGAGCGCGAAATCAAGCGTTTGGCCATCAAAGCACGCGACGGCAAAATGACGCCAGAAGACATGAGCGGCGGTACTTTCACGATTACCAACGGCGGTGTCTTTGGCTCCATGCTCTCAACACCGATCATCAATCCACCGCAATCAGCCATTCTCGGCATGCACAACGTAGTAGAACGCCCTGTTGCAATCAACGGCAAAGTAGAAATCCGACCAATTATGTATGTGGCGCTTTCTTACGACCACCGCATCATCGACGGCAAGGAATCTGTTGGTTTCTTGGTGAAAGTCAAAGAAATGCTCGAAAATCCGGAGCGCATGCTCTTTGGCTCAAAAGACCCAATGCAAATCTTGCTCGGCCTCTAAAAAAAGCCTCAAAATCTCTCGTCAAAAGCGTTCTTCGGAGCGCTTTTTTTGCTTCGGAGCTTTAGATTGCTTTTCGTATATTTGCTGTTCAAAAAATTGTAGCAATAATGTCAAAAATCAGGAAGCAAGACGCTCTAGATTACCATTCCTCGGGCCGACCAGGAAAAATAGAAGTAGTTCCTACAAAACCTTACGCCTCACAACGAGACCTCTCCTTGGCCTACTCTCCCGGTGTAGCCGAGCCCTGCTTGCGCATCGCCGAGAACAAAGCCGACGTCTATAAATACACCGCCAAACGCAATTTGGTTGCTGTTATTTCCAACGGAACCGCCGTACTCGGCTTGGGCGATATCGGCCCAGAAGCCTCTAAACCAGTGATGGAAGGCAAAGGCTTACTCTTCAAAATTTTTGCCGACATCGACGTCTTTGACATCGAAGTAGATGCCAAAGACCCAGAGCTTTTCATTCAAACCGTGAAGGCCATTGCCCCTACATTTGGCGGCATCAACCTCGAGGACATCAAAGCGCCAGAAGCCTTTGAAATCGAGCGCCGACTCAAAGAAGAGCTCGATATTCCCATCATGCACGACGACCAACACGGTACCGCTATCATCAGCGCTGCTGCACTGCTCAACGCGCTCGAACTCTCCAACAAGCAAATCGACCAAATCAAAATTGTGGTTTCTGGAGCAGGCGCCGCAGCTGTGTCTTGCATCAAGCTCTACCACCGCTTGGGCGTCAAGCCCGAGAACGTCTTTATGTACGACTCCAAAGGCCTCATTCACGCCGGGCGCACCGACCTCGACGACATGAAAAAAACCTTTGCAGCGCACCCGAAAGATGTCGATTTTGAAGCCGCATTTAAAGGCGCAGACGTCTTTTTAGGACTTTCCAAAGCCGGGCTCGTCAGCAAAGACATGATCGCCTCCATGGCCAAAGACCCTATCGTATTTGCCCTAGCCAACCCAGAGCCCGAAATTTCTTACAAAGAAGCTACATCGGTGCGCAAAGACATCATTATGGCTACTGGCCGTTCGGACCATCCTAACCAGGTCAATAACGTACTCGGGTTTCCGTATATCTTCCGCGGTGCACTCGACGTGCGCGCCACCACCATCAATGAAGAAATGAAATTAGCAGCGGTCAAGGCCATTGCTGCGCTTGCCAAAGAAACCATCCCAGAAGAAGTGATTGAAGCTTATGGCGGCAAAAATATTTCTTTTGGCCATGAGCAAATCATTCCAAAGCCACTCGATCCGCGCCTCATTTATTATGTAGCGCCAGCCGTTGCGCGCGCAGCCATGGAATCTGGTGTGGCCCAAGAACCCATCGAAGATTGGGAAGAATACGAAATCCAGCTCAAGAGCCGCCTCGGCCTAGACAACAAACTGCACCGCAACATCACCTCCAAAGCGCAAGGATCTCCAAAAACCGTTGTGTTCCCAGAAGGAGACAACATCAAAATCCTTAAAGCGGCCCAACAAGCCTACGACGAAGGGGTGGCCTTCCCGATTTTACTCGGCAGAAAGCAGCGCATCCAAGAACTCATGGACGAGTATGCCATCGAAATTCCGGATGTCCAGATCATCGATTGCAAGTCCGACGAAGAAGAAGCGCGCCGCATCCAATACGGCACACAATTCTTCGAAAAACGCAAGCGCAAAGGCATCACGGAATACGAAGCCATTTCACTCATGCGCGAGCGCAATTACTTTGGCGCCATGATGCTCAATATGGGCGAAGCCGATGCAATGGTTACGGGCCTCACGCGCAGCTACCGTTCTGTGTTGCGTCCAGCCATCAGCACCATCGGTTTGCAAAAGGATATCAAGACTATTGCCGGGATGTACATCCTCAACACCAAAAAAGGTCCGCTTTTCTTAGCCGATACCACCGTCAACCTCAACCCAACCGCAGAGCAAATTGCCGAAATCACGGTCAATGTAGCCAAATTCATTCGCCGCTTAAAAGTTCAACCGCGTATTGCGCTATTGAGCTACTCCAACTTCGGCTCCTCACCTGGCGACGATCCAGAAAAAATGGCCAAAGCGGTAAGCATCTTGCACGAAACACAACCCAATTTAGTTGTAGACGGCGAAATGCAAGCTAATTTTGCACTCAACCCCGAGCTCATGAACGAGAAATTCCCTTTCTCCTTCTTGGCTAACAAGGAAGTCAATACGCTCATTTTCCCGAACCTATCAGCGGGTAATATCGCCTACAAACTCTTGCAACAAACCAACGAACTCGACGCCATTGGCCCGATTTTATTGGGTATGCGCAAGTCTTTGCACGTATTGCAACTCGGTGCAAGTGTGCGCGAAATCCTCAGCATGATCAAAATTGCCGTCATCGACGCACAAAGCCAAGACAAATGATTTCAAGACTCAATGGCCGCCTAATAGAAAAGAACCCGACCAACCTGCTCATCGAGTGTGCGGGCGTAGGGTATGAGGTCAAAATCTCACTCAATACCTTTTCTGCGCTCCCCGATGCGGAGGCCATTGTACTACACACCAAACTCATTGTTAGAGAAGACGCGCACATTCTCTATGGTTTTGCGACCAAAGAAGAGCGCGAAATGTTTGGGCACCTCATCAGTGTTTCGGGCATAGGCCCCAACACCGCCCTGATCATGCTCTCCTACATGACCCCCGACGACATCGCGCACGCCATTCTTTCCGAGGACGTCGTGAGTATTCAAAAAATCAAAGGCATCGGCACCAAAACTGCCCAACGTGTCATCATTGACCTCAAAAGCAAGGTCTCCAAAATGGAACTCGGTACCGAGAATATTTTCTCTTCGAACAATAGAAATCGATTTGATGCGTTAACTGCATTGGTTTCACTCGGTTTTGACAAAAAATCGGCCGAAAAAGTATTGGATAAAATCGATACCGGAACCCAAACTGTAGAACAACTGATTAAAGAAGCGCTAAGACTACTATAACCGTGCAACACAACTACTGGCAAAAATATCTTGCAATTGGCACCCTCATTTTAATGGTGTTTTTCAACTTTGGGGAAGTGGCTGCCCAAGAGCCAACGCTTCCCTTCCCTATTTTCAATCCGCTCAATCCGTTTCAGAATCTACCCCAAAGTTTTGACCTCGGCGACCCAACCAAACTCACTCAAACCATCGTCTACGACCCAGAATCTGGCACCTTTGTGTTCAAAGATGTCATGGGCACAGACACCTACTTTCGGGCTCCTCAGGCCATGACCCTCGAAGAATACCTCCAAT
>JBIIZO010000052.1:0-12663 GCA_044346245.1 Crocinitomicaceae bacterium | reverse complement strand
TACACCCCATTGAGTTGAATCCAGGTACAATTGGCTAATTGCGGAATGTAGGTTTGAATTTCAGCAAAGTGGAGCGTGGTATTACCTCTTGTGATCACGGCCAAAGGGGCATTTGAAGGTCCGTCCACTTTCAAAAAAGCGTGAGTTTGGGCATAAACCGCCATTTTTTCGAGCAACAAGCGGTGATTTTGAACAGCGCGTTGGCCCACATTGATATAGCGATCGCGGTCTTTTTCGAAATAATATGCGCGTTTCACTGGCGTAATTTCATGCGTTTGTACCCGCGTACTTTGATGACAAATCAAGCCCGTAACGAAAATCAGAATGGGTAAACCCAGTTCTTCTGAAAGCGCAAACCCGTCTCGGCAGCAATCATAAAGCGCCTGCGGACTCGTGGGTTCAAACAAGGGCAAATTAAATTGTTTGGCATACCAGTGCACGTCTTCTTCTCCGGTACTCGAATTAGCCCCAGGGTCGGTGCCCACCACGATGAGCATTCCGCCTTTGATGCCTGCATATCCCACATAATTCAGCGGGTCAGCGGCAATATTGAGCCCGACGTGTTTCATCACGAGCATTGTGCGCGCACCCGTCATGCTTGCGCCCATCGCAGCACAGGCAGCAACGTGCTCATTGAGCGCATCGTTAAAGGTGATTTGGGCGGCATGTTGTGTATTGAGTTGTTTCAATACGGGCTCGATCCCATTGACGGGCGAACCCGGATAATGTGCAAAATAAGCCACACCAGCATGGAGTGCACCGTAAGCCAGCGCCTCATTTCCATTGAGCGCCCAAACTTTCTTGGCCTGTATTTGCAGCTTAGTGTTGGTCATTGTTTTCCTTTTTGAATTGATTTAAAATCCATTGAAATAACGTGAGTTCACCGAGCAAACCCACCACGAAAACCAAGGCACTTACACCACCAAATAAGCGCGTTGGCTTGAAATTACTCAAGACAAAACACCCAAAACCTAATGCGAGTAGCACTGCGGCGTGTATAATGACTGGATTCATTTGTGCTATCGGCGCACGCAATACATATTTTTGATACAACACGTGGATGGTGTCGTCGTCGAGCAGGCCCACACACACCACCAAAGTGAGTGCCGTGAGCATATTGAGGCCTTGGTCAAAACCAACAAAAAAGACCACTACAGCCGCAAGAGGCACTAAATTCGGGACAAACCCAAGCAAAGCCTGAAGCGGATTTTGGGTCAGCCATAACATGAGTAATACTATTGCTGAACTTGCCGTGAGCAAGCTCCAAAACAAAGATGCCGCTACTTGGTGGTTCACGACGTCAAAAACCACAAACGGACTATATGCGTGCAGGCCTAAACGCTGTTTGCGCAATTCCCCCTGCCGCTCGAGTTTTTTGTAAAAGGCCCCGATTGCCTTGGTGTCCGAAAAATACAAACTTGCCGCCAAAGGCTGGCCAGCAGCTTGTGGTTTGAAGTCATAGCCGATGAGCTGTGGTGCGTGTTGGTTCCCAAGCCAGGCCTCAACTTGCCGGCGCTGCTGTTCCGCAATGTCTTGTTTGTTAAACCAAAGATGCAGGACTTTTTGGGCATCAAATTGGCTCCTAAAATAAGCATGTTCTTTGGTCACGGGATGCCCATCTGGAAAGAAGTCGTCGGTGCTCGCTTCAAAGCGCAACTTTGGTAGCATGAACACGGCAACCAATACCAAGCCCAACAAGGCCCATCCAATGGCTTTTTGACGGCGTTCCAAAAAATGGTTGGTTGAACGCATAAGCTGACTTTCTGCTTTGCGCAAACGCACCTTGTGTAAAAACTGCTGTGCCATGGCCATGGAAACCAAGAATTCCAACAATACGGCCGTTCCAGTGACCATGCCAAGCTGCACCATATTTGGCGCGTCGTTGAAATAAAAACTAAAAAAGGCAATGGCTGTGGTGAGGCTACTCAGTAAGGATGGTACCCAAATTTTTGAAATGGTTGTGCTGCTCGTCTGCCCTTTAGCGAGTCCGCCGAGTAAGTGAATTGCATCACTCAAAGAAAGCACCAGTACAATCGGCAAGGCGAGGATGCTTACCACATTCATTTGAAAGCCAAAGACCGGGAACAAACAAACCGTCAAGACAATAGACAACAACATATTGCCCACCAAATAAACGATCGCACTCCAATGTCGGTAACGCCAAAATAAGTAAGCGCCAAATAAAATAAAGATGAGTCCTGTAATGGTTACGATATCTTCTTGCATAGAGCTGGCGATGGCTGCCTCGAGCCCTTGCATGCCAAAACCCCTAATTTCCTCGATTTGAGGACGCGCTTGTTCTTGTAGCGCCGTTACTTTTTTCAAAGGAATGGCAACACCGTGGTAATCTGCAATGATTAAAAACGAGCGCTCATCTTTTGAAATGAGCTTGCCAAGTTGCGGATGTTTGGCTGCAATTTTCAAAAAATCGCTAGCGGCCATGTGCTTTGGATACAAGCGCAATTGGGAGAATTTGCGCAACTGACGCGCAGAACTGAGTAACTCGAGTTCAGGTGTCTGGGCTTTGAGTGCTTGCTCAAATTCGGTGCAAGTGCTTAGAAAACTGAGTTTGGCATTTGGGCTCGGCGTGATGCTCCAATAATAGCGGTATTTACTTTGTCCAAAAATGGAATCATAAGCGCGCGCATCATTAAAAACTGGCGTAGCACCTGCAGCAAAACCATCTAAGCTACCGGTCATTTGCAAACTCGGCAGTTGCGCTAAAAGACCTAAAATGAGCAGCAACGTCACCACAAAACTGCCTCTCCAAGCTTTTGGCCAAAATCCGGCAGTTAAATGAGGCTGTTCTATTGCTTTTAGGTTTTGGTCTTTCGCTAAAAGATCATAACTGAGTTGTGGCTTCTGATGGTGTTCGTGGTGCAAGCCATTATTGAGCGTTAAGTAATTATACCACTTCTTATGAATGCTAGTCGTTTGAATCTGAGGATCTGCTGGTAAGTGCTGGCCATAATTTTGAGCGCTGATCAGCCCCCAACCCAAATAAACAAGTAGTGCATACAACAGGACTTTCCAACCAACTAGTAAAAAGAGCAATACATAAAAGAGCAGGATCAAAAGCAGCTCTAAACGTAAAAATCGTGCCCCTTTCTGACTCAACCATCCAGCGGCTTTAGCTGTTTCAATTTGCTTGCGCAACGGAACGATAGGAACCCACCAAAATAGGACATAAGACCAAAATGGACGTTGCTTGAGCTTGTCATCTTGAAGTTTCCAGGTACTTGTAAAATCGCCAGGTTCGTTGTTGTAGAAATGATGATTGCGGTGAAGGAGCTGATAATAATGAAACGGGAGACCAAGTAGTAAGGAAGCAAACAGGTAACACAAATGGCGGATGTCTTTATGCTTTGGCGGATGATGCACCAAGTGGTGGACGCTCACATGCAAGTTCCAATTCAGCAAAAAGGCCGCTAAACAAACCAATGCTAGGTGGGCTATACCAGCAAGTGGAAGCATCCATAAACCCAGCATGGCTATGAGCTGCAAGACCGGGAAAACCAACAAATGCAATGTAAACCTGAATTTTTGCATCTCGATCAATCAGATTTAGGACTAATGAACTGAAAATATGGATTGTTGGAGAGCCAATCTAAGCCTATTTGACCTAGAAATTGACCCGGACTCAGCACCCCAAAATGTGTTGGGTGCGCAGCGAAGTGCTGAACTGCAAGAACCACCAGAGCGGCGGTTATTTCATACATATTATGACCTCGAATGGCCTCGACATAATTTTTATCTGCGCAAAGCAAAGACACATAAAGTTCAAAATCTTGTGCTGATCTTGCAGCAGCGTCTGGGCCCACATGCTGCACGTTTTTGAAGCGCTGCACGATTGCTTCTTGTTGCGCTGAATTATTCGTACCCATCTTGGCAAAGTTGCCCGCAAACGCTAAATTACTGTCTGGTTCAAGCACAAAATGCGATGCAGCACGTTGAGGTTTGAGGCGTTCAAAAGCAAAGATAACCTCTGGGTAAGGTACGATTCGAGCAGCGTCAAAGGGCAAATCTTGAGGGACATCTGCCACTTGTTGCAACAAAGGCTGCAAACGCTGATCTTCCACGATGTAGTTGGGCGCAAAATTTGCCAGTTTCATGGTCAGTTTGGTACCTGGGCTCATTTGCTGACTCCCCAATTTGTAGTAAGAATTCGCTTGCGTCACGGCTCTCTGGTCGGTCTTCAGCAGGGCCCTACTTATTAATAAATCGGTCAGGGCCGACTCAAAAGCCATGGAATGGACCACGCAAACTTCGTTCTGCACCGCAAGAGCGGCGTAGTGCTCATAGCTGTGGCGCACAATTTCTTGTTCTCCGGTGATATCTAAATAATGTGCTCCAACAGCTACACAGCGGCTAATGAGTTCGGGCGCAAAAAGATTAAACGGCCCGGCGCAGTTTACCACAAGCGCCCCTTTTGCCACAAAATCTATATCTGCAGCATGCTGACAATCTGCAACGATGAGGCCAACACAATTGGCAAAGCGCTGCTGCACTTGCGCAAGTTTGGACGGATCGCGGCCAACAGCTATAAATGCCAAATTGGCCTCGGCCATTTTTGACGCGACCAACTTTGCTGTATAGCCGTAAGCACCAATAATATATGCTGGTTGTGTCATCAGTCGAAATTCAGGGTAATGAAATCTGGTGGGTTCAAGACATAATCATTCGGCACCAAGCGGCCCGCAGCGATGATATTCGAACCGCCAATTTTGGCGCGGTGTCCGTAAGCTACGCCAAGTAAAATTTGACCGGAATCGCAGACGCCGATGGCTGTTGGAATCTTGATTGTTTTGGCATCGAGTCGGATGTCCGAATTGATGGTGGCAAACACCGCTGAATTCCGACCAAAAACACTGTACTGATAAGGCCCATGGATGGTGAAAACCGATGGATACGTGAGGCTATTAACCAAATGATTGCCTGTGCTGACAAAATTATTTGGACCAAGTACAGAAAAACTGACCACCGCTGTATCGCCGATGAAAGTCCCGCTTCCAATAACGCTCATGCGCAATACCGCATTGGCACCCACAGTGACGTCGTCGCCGAGCACACAACCTTCCACCACAGCACTCGGATGGATCCGACAATTCTTGCCTTTTTGGTTCATGGCCTTCAAGCCAATTGATGTCAGTTTGGTGAAGGGTTTGGAAATGCGCTTGCGCAGCCAATCAGGGAGCAGCGCTTGGAGTTGGAGTCCTCTGTTTAAATTCAAGGCCATATTGGCGCCATGCAAATGAAATGGCGACAACAACAAAGTGGCAAAGACCGGATTTTGATTCAAACTATAAACGCCACCTGGCAGTACCTGACTTGGCATTTGGATCTGCCATTCGTACTCTTTTCCTGCTAAATCAATGCGTATGGCTTGTGCTTCAGCTGCCCTACCTTTGTAGTAGAATGGAAAGATGAGCTCAGGGTCTTGCTGTGCTATCGGTAAAGCATGTTGCTGAACAGACTGCAATTTTTTAAGTCCAAATTGTACAAAAGATTGTGCCTGGGTGTTGGCTTCTTGGATTGCTGCCTTCAAAAAGTCTAGCGTGAAAAGCATTTTTGCATCAAAATACCATAGCGGAAAATCGGATGACGGCAAGTCTGCCACAGACGAAATATCGATAATTGTAAAGCCACACGCCGCACAAATGCGTGCTTGGTACTGTCCTAAACTTTCGTTCAGGATGGGGACCTCCAAAATAGGATCCCCAAAGCCATAAAGCTGTTCTTGTGCCGCTATGCGATAAATGACTCCTGGCATCAATTTATTTTTTAGCGAGCTGATGCGCTACCATATTTGCCAAACTTTGAATATTGATCAATTTAATGACTTCGAACATCGTGAGGCCTTCAGTGAGTTTCTCTGGGTCAATTTCGGGCATGCGGCGGCGCAATACCTCAAGGCCTTTGTCTGTGATCACCTGATTGACTTCAAATGGCTCATCGCCCATTTCTAGCTTAGATTGCTGCTCAATTTCTGAGATTTTAAGTTCGATGTCGTAATGTCTTTCGAGCTGAAACAAGATGTCTACCATATCGATAGAATCAATGCTCAATTCATCAAAAATGGTTGAGTTTGCTTGCATGACCTCGGGGTCTATTCCGCAAGATTGCTGAATAATGCGCTTGATTTGTTCGATGATTTCTTCGTTTTGTGTCATGTTTGATATATAAATTTGAAATTAAATGCTGAGGCCGCCATCCACAGATAAACAAACGCCCGTGATGTAACTTGCCGCGCGGTCTGAAGCCAAAAACAAAACTGCATTGGCAATTTCTTCTGGCCTGCCCGGTCTGGCGATAGGGCTCATGTTCATGAGGTCTGGAGGCATATTGGCTTGAATGTTTTTACTCATTTTGGTGGCGATCAGGCCAGGATTCACGCTATTGACCCGTATGCCTTTCTTGCCCACCTCTAAAGCGAGTGTTTGCGTAAATCGGTCTATTGCCGCTTTTGCTGCCGCATAAACCGCCACTCCTCTGCCCAAGCGCTTGGCAAGTAAACTAGACACATTGACAATACTGCCGTTGCGTTGTGCGAGCATGATCTTGGCAACTTGTTGCGTAAACAGCGCCTGTTGGCTGAAATTCGTCGTGACCTGCTGGGCAATTTCTTCGGGCGTTAACAGTAAAAATGGCTTTTCCAATGCTGAACCCGCGCAATTGACTAGAATATCGATGCGCTGATGTGCGCTGCAGATAGCGGAAATAGCACTTTTATGGCTGTTGTTGTCTTGAAGGTCGAGCTGGTAAGGATTTAATTGACTTTGCTGCGCCGTGGAGAGCTCGCTGCGCAGCGCATCAAGAGCCATTAAATTGCGGTGATACATGGCACAGACAATGGCGCCCTCTTCCAAAAAAGCGCGCACAAGCGCCAAACCGATGCCGCCTGAAGCGCCCGTGATGCAAACTACTTTATCATTTAAATCGAGATTCATAAGGCTAAGTTTTCTAAAGCTAAACTGCAATTGACACCGCCAAATGCAAAATTATTAGTGAGTGCATACCTAATTTGCTTGGTCTGATTACTTGCAAAAGGCAGCGCAAGTGAGCTTTGAATGGGTTGGTTGCAACTGAGGTTGGCTGGAATGAGGTCATTGGCCATGCAAGTCATGAGCACATGAAATTCTTGAATTCCTGCTGCAGCAATGGCATGCCCGTGGCGGTCTTTGGTTGAACTCACGGCAATATATGGTGCTGTAGCGCCAACAATGCGCTCAATGGCCCGCAGCTCTGCTTCGTCGTTGGATCGCGTGCCTGTGCCGTGGGCATTGATGTAATCTAAAGCATCTAGCGGCAATTGCGCCATTTCCAACGCACTGCGCAATGCGCGCTCTACCCCTGCCCCACTTGGGTCGGGAGCAGTGATTTTGTACGCATCCATGCTGTTGCCAAAACCAATTAAAGCAGCTCGGGGTTGCAAACCGTTTTCGCGGACAAATTTTTCAGAGGCCAAGAGCGTATATCCCGCGCATTCACCTGCAATAGTGCCATTGCGCCCCGTATCAAAAGGCTTGCATTGGTCTGGGCTCAAAACTCCCAACTTGCCAAAAGAAATATAGGCAAACTGATTGATGATCGAATCCGTACCCCCAGCCAACACTAAATCGGCTTGCCCAGCCATAACATGGGCAGCGCCAAAAGCGATGGCCTGCGTGCTGCTCGAGCAAGCGGTCATTAAATTGCGGCAAAAACCGAAGGGTGCAATTTCTTGTGCAAAATAGGCGCCGTATAAATCGGCATGATTGAAGATGGAATTGGCTTTTTTACCATTGTAGAAATTAAGTTGGGCAATGGCTTCGTTCAGCCCAAATGCGGAATAGTCTGCAACAGACATAGCAATGCGCTGAACCGGAAAAGCATTGGCGCCCAGGCCAAGAAAAAGCGCTGTTCTCGCTTTTGAAGTTTTGCCAAATAAAGCTTGTAATACAGTGCGCTTGCTTTCTAAAACACTGGCCCAAAGCGCAAATTTTCGATCGTTGGCCGCCACAACTTGCCAGGCCTCGGAAAGTTCTTGAAGCTGCGCTAAATGGGCCTGGGCCACTTCGCAAGCATGGGTTTGGCTCAAACCTGCCGCATCAAACTGGCTAATTGGAGCCGTAGCTTGGTGCTGGTTTTGCAAAGATGCCAACAGCGCTTCGGTGCCCAGTCCTAGCGGACTCAAGGTATGGGTGTCGAGTATGTATACTTTTGCCCTGCTCATGCCTTTTGGACTTTAAACAGTTCAACAACACCATATGCGTCCTGCAAAACAATGACTGCCGTTTGGCCAATTTGCAGCCAGTTTGCAGCTGCAGCCAAGAGCATTCCGAGTTCGGCTGCTCCTAGGTTGCCAGTGTGTGCAAACCAACTAAAGGCTTCGCGATAGCACAAATGTTTGCAACGCGCTTGCAGCTCGGCGTCTTGCTGTGGTGTAAATGCGCCACCATAGAACAACCAATCTACTTGTTCTCCTTCAAGCGCTGCAAGCTCGTGATAAAATTGAGTAATATGTAAATGAAATGGACCCGTCGTAGCTTGATTAAAAGGCGTCAACATTAAAAAACTTGCCGCGCTCGCTTCGGCGTAACCTTTTGTGTCCGACAAGAGCAAGCAATTATTGAGAAAGGAAAACAAATTGGCGTAATGGCAGCCGCCAACCAATACCGCTGGGCTTGCGCCAATTTGCAATAAATTACATGCATCGCGCAAGGCTTGCGCGCTCGCATTTCCGGTACTCCCATAGGTGGTGGCGCTCCCGTGAAAGCCCAAATACTGGGCAATAAAACTTTGGGCGCCATTGGTTAAGGTGCGAAGTGGAAGAAGCGGTGAAATGGTAGAACCAAATAATTTATTTTCTGTTGCAGGGTCTTGAGCATTCTGCAATTGGCTCACTGCGGCTGCAATTGCTTCAAAATCGAGTACGTCGTCGTCGATAAAGTTGCTATTGGCCACAAGTAGCGCACCACGCTCCAAAAAAGCAGCATCCCATTGATGAAAAGCCTGCATTTGCTGGCTCAATATGAGGGCAGCGATGGTGTCATTTCGCAAAATCTTGAGGTCGCTGGGCTTAGGGTAGTTAGGATGCGTTGGATCAAGCGCCAACTGCCTAAATGCAGCATCTAAATTAGGAAGTTGACGTTGTATTTTTGCCAAATTAGGTAATAGTTCAGCGCGCGACCCGATGCTGCCGTCTACAGAAAACTGTGTGCTTTCCCAAAATCCGATAGCTGTGATGCTTGCGAGCATTAGCGCTTTTTAAGTGTCTCCTTTACCTTTAAAGACAAATAATATTCATCGCGTTGGCTAATAAACGGATTGTTGCTCGCTTGTTTAGCCTCTAAAATAGTAAAGCTCAGATCGGCTTCGGCGCGCACCTTACCTTCGACAAGCAACTTAGCACTGCCCGTTGCACGCATGGTGTCTAGCGAAGTAAGGACCACCTCAATATAACTTTGGTCACCAGGAACAATGATATCTCGAAATTTCGCTTTCTGAACGATACTCAAAATCGGATAACAACGCCCTTCTCCTGGAAAAGCCTCGGCGTGTGAGTGCTCAATAAGGATGCCCATGAGCTGGGCCATTGTTTCAATTTGTAAAACCCCTGGAACTATAGGGAAACCCGGGAAATGTTCGGCAAAATAATCTTCCGATAAAGTCCAACATTTGATTCCTGAAGCCTTTTGACCGGGAATGATTGCCTCTATTCTGTCAACTAAATAAAATCTCATAACAAAGCAAAAGATACATTTTTTTTGGATACAAATACAAATGACAACTGACCTTGGTCGCAAATCTATGGCTTGAACGCAATAATATGTTATTGAAATTCGCAACTTCCACTGTAAGCAGTTTTGTTTTTCGCAAGTCGGTAGTGAAAGGCATGCAAACACTGAAAAAAGTATGTTAAATCTATATTAACTTTTACTAATGCAAATCCGAAGTCTTGGACTTAAATCACTCAAATTGTCCGACTTTGTGTAAGAAATACCATAATTCTGCGTCTGGCTAACGGAAACATGTAAATTTCGTTTTGAAAAGGGGCTAAAGTTTTTTTATATTTGGCGTTCAATTGTAAAAAATGAAAAATTAAAAACGATCATTATGGACAAAAAACAAAAAACCGCCGGGGGATTTTCAGCAATTATTGCATTCTTGGCTATTGCACTTGCACTCATTGCAGGTATCATGATTTACAAATACATTTTTGGTGACCCAGGAAACTTTGTAGACAGAAATCCAGAAGCTGAACCAGTAGAAGGGAACTTATTAGGAGTAATCTACAAAGGTGGTTTCATCGTACCAGGTTTGGTTGCAATCAACCTTATCGTATTAATTTTCACGATTGAGCGTTTGGTGACTTTATTACTTGCTAATGGTAAAGGTAAAGCCAACCAATTCATCGAAAAAATCAAAGAATTAATGGCTGCCAAAGATTTCAATGGCGCTATCGAAGCATGTGATGCACAACGCGGCTCTTTGGCCAATGTCGTTCGCGCTGGTTTGGTGAAATACCAAATGATGGTGAAAGACGCACACATGGATAAAGAACAAAAATTAGAGGCTTTGAAAAAAGAATTAGAAGAAGCAACTTCTTTGGAATTGCCAATGCTTTCTAAAAACTTACCTGTACTTTCTACTACCGCTTCTATTTCAACCCTCATCGGTTTGATCGGTACGGTACTTGGTATGATCCGCTCATTTGCCGCGATGTCACAAGGTGCTCCTGATACTGCAGAACTTTCTACAGGTATCTCTGAGGCCCTTATCAACACCGCATTTGGTATTGCTGGTTCTACAATCGCGATCATCGCGTTTAGCTTCTTCTCTACTAAAATCGACGCCATGACCTATGGTATCGACGAAGCGAGCTTCACGATCGTTCAAGATTTTGCAGCCAACAACTAATTGACTCATCATTAAGTAAATACTCAAGCAATGCCAAAAATCAAAATGCCCAAAGGCACTCCTTCCATAGACATGACGCCTATGGTGGACTTGGCGTTCTTGCTTGTAACCTTCTTTATGTTGACGGCTTCTTTCCGAAATGCCGAACCCGTAACCGTAGAAACGCCATCAAGTATCAGCGATAAAATCATCCCTGAAAATATCCTGATGGTAACCCTAGACAAAGACGGTCGCGTGTTCTTTAACCTTTCAGATGCCGAAGCCCGTAAAGAAATGCTCAACAACATGCTCCAAAAATATAAGATTGGTCTTAGTGAGGAGAAAATAGAAGAGTTTTCTTTTATGTCAACCTTTGGTTGTACCATGCAAGAACTTCCTGCATACATGAACACCGAAGCCGCAAAACGTGCAAGTTTCCCTACACAGGGGATTCCTTCAGATTCTACAAAAAATGAGCTTTTAGATTGGCTTTCATTTGCAGCAACCGCTGCTGGCAATACCGGCCGCACCGCTTTTGAAGAAGCAAAGCTAAAAGGTGGCGAACCCAAAATGGAAGACTTCAAGCCTAAATTCATTTTGCGCGTAGACTCCAAAACCTTGTACAAAGACGCGCAAGTTGTGATTGATGTATTCAGAGACTTGAATTTGAATAATTTGAATTTTGTAACCTCTGCGGAAGCAATTCCGGTTAACTAACAAACACATGGCACAAATCGCAGAAAGCGGCGGTGGCGACCACGGCAAAGGCAAGAAAAGAGCAAAGAAAGGTTCAACGCACGTAGACATGACCCCAATGGTCGATCTCGCGTTCCTTTTGCTCACGTTCTTCGTCTTGACCTCTACCTTTAGCAAGCCTAAGGTAATGCCTCTCGCTTACCCCGCCAAACCAAAAATAAACGACCCTGTCCCACCAAAAGCGAACAACGTTACTACTTTCGTTTTAGCAGGTGACAAAGTTTACTATTACCGTGGTGAATTCTACCCAAAATCCCGTCCAGGAGCCAACGGACCAACCGAACTCACCGAGGCTAATTTTGGATCAGGAGAAAATAGTGTAAGAAAATTGTTAGCTTCTTGGAACGAATACGTTATTAAGAATAAGGTTGAACTTGATAAGAAGCTAGAAAAGAAACAAATTTCAGATAGCATCTACGATGCGAAGCTCAATGATCTGACGGTTGAAAGAGAGGCTGTTAAAGTCTTGATCAAAACCGACGACAAGGCACTCTGTAAAAGCTTTATTGATCTAGTAGACGAACTCAAGATTGCAAGTATTGGTGTAATTGCACCAACTGACTTGACAGCCGGAGAGAAAGAATTGTTAAAAGCTAAAAACTAAGGTCATGACAGTCATTTATGTTATCGTCGCGCTCGTCACAGCATTCTCACTTTTCGATTACTATGTCAATCGCAACTGGGAAGCTATTACTTCAGTAAGCCGCAATGAAGCCGTTTTCGCCCACCGCAACCGTGAATATGGCGCCTACGTGCTCAGAAGTGGCTACAACAAACGCATGACCCTCATTTTGGGTGGTCTTGTTGCACTTGCAGCATTGGCGTTTGTTGCCTCTATTATCATTAAAAACCTTCCTAAGGATGAAATCAAGAAGCCAAGAGTAAGTGACAAAAACTTTACTATTGCGCCTCCAAAAACTGACGTACCACCGCCACCACCTCCAACAACGCCACCTCCACCACCAATGACGCAAACACAAGCGTTTATGGCGCCGGTTGCAGAAGACGAATTTGTTGAAGAACCATTGG
>JBIIZO010000003.1:0-41166 GCA_044346245.1 Crocinitomicaceae bacterium | reverse complement strand
TGAATACCAGGCCAAATGCGAGCAGTTGTGGCTCAAATGGGAGTTCTTACAAGCTAGCTTAGTGAGATAACACTGTAATAAAGCGGCATTCCAATCGCGATATTAAAAGGGAAGGTCAGGCCTAAGGCCATCGGTATATATAAGCCCGGGTCTGCCTTTGGAGCGGCCAAGCGCATCGCAGCCGGGACCGCAATATAAGAGGCGCTCGCTGCCAAAACAGCAAATACAAAACGGTTCGAGACATCCGCCGTCACGAACTGTGAAAGCCAAGCCACCACTATGCCGTTGAGCGCCGGAATCAAAAGTGCAAATGCCGCCATTGCCCAACCGTGTGTCTTGAAAGACTTGATGCGTCGGGCTGTTGTCATGCCCATTTCAAGCAAAAAGAGCGCTAAAAATCCTTTGAAGATGTCCGTTGTAAACGGGGCAATGTCGGCTGCCTGCTTGCTATCTGAAAGCAAACCAATGACCAAGCTCCCCATGATCATTAAAACACTGCCGTTGGCCAAAGAGTGTCTGAGCAGTTCGGGCAAGGAAAACTTGGTATCGTTGTTTTCATAGATGCGCAGCAGCAAGACCCCCACAATGATGGCAGGAAACTCCATAAATGCCATGACCGCTACCATGTGTCCGTTGAAGGCCAAGTTTTGCAATTCCAAAAACGAAAGTGCTGCCACAAAGGTAACTGCGCTCACCGAGCCATATGCCGCTGCAATGGCCGCTGCATTTGAAACGCCCACACGCTTTTTGATGATGAAAAAACTGTAGAGTGGGATGCAAGCTGCTATGGCCATTCCAAAGATCAAAGACCACGAAATTTCAGAAGTCCAAGGGCTGTGCTGGAGCTCTTGTCCGCCTCTAAAGCCAATAGAGAACAAAAGGTAAAGCGATATAAATTTGAAGGAAGACTCCGGGATTTCGAGGTCACTTTTGATTAAAACGGCAACAATGCCGAGTAAAAAGAACAAGATGGTAGGGTTGCTGAGGTCGTGCGATAAAAAGGCTAAGTTCATTCTTTATTTTTTGGATTTGTTTAGGGATTACAATGCTGGCAATATTGCGGATCTTCTGCCATTAGATCCTTTCTGTTTTCAATACTTTGGAATCGGCAATGAGCGCAGTAGAAGGTAAGCAATGCATGCGTCTGGGTAGGCTGTTTGCAACAACTGCAGGGAAGCTGCCCACCGCGTTCAACAACCGAAAAGTCCGGTGCAGCGCATTTCGGACAGCAGCTGCGCATGCGTTGGAGCAAGTCCTTGCCGGCAGCAGCAATAGTCTGTTGACGTTTGGGATTCATGTGGG
Source organism: Crocinitomicaceae bacterium (assembly GCA_044346245.1). Lineage (GTDB taxonomy): Bacteria > Bacteroidota > Bacteroidia > Flavobacteriales_D > Crocinitomicaceae > UBA952. The sequence goes on along the minus strand of JBIIZO010000003.1, from coordinate 39,864 downwards.
CCCGCAAGTCAGTTTCAAGGATCCATTGCGGGTGTTTTTGCAGCAATTGAAGTAGCTCATCTTCATTCGTAAGGCCTTTGGCGATGACTGCTCCACTGTTGACATCTTTTAAAACCAAGCCTTGCGCACCAAATTGAATTCTTGTCAAGAATTCTGTTAATTGCAAACTCCGGTAATCTAATTGCTGGTGGCAAAGATCCATACTGACGCTGTGGCCATATATTTCTAGGTTCTGGTCTAGGTCAATATACACGAGCCACTCCTCATTGATGCTCAGAAAGGGGCTGGCCGGATGCGGCCCAAACGATCCTTCACTGGCAAGGCCTTGACGCTGATTGGCAAAAGCCATTCCGGCAAGGCATTTTTCTTTGACCGTTTGCCGCGGACCCTCCATTCTTGGCGTGGTGCCACAAAATGTGCCGAACTGGTCTGTGTCAAAGCCTAACGGAACAAAGAGTTCAACGCCGTGTGGTTCAAACAAAGGCTGAAGAATTTGCTCCTTAAGATGCTTGCTGCTGAGTAACAACTGAGATGGAAACATGGCCATTGATGTGCAACAGGGTAGCGGGGTCTAGTGCTTTGAGTTCTTGGATCAGGTTTTTTTTGATGGCTTGTAATTCGGAAAGCCTTTGTTCTGCTTGGGTATCCGGGGTGCCAAACATTTCTTGGTGTCTGAGCGTTTTTTGGGAGTGATAAGCAATTTTTTGCTGGATCAAGTTGCCCAATACCTCAAGTGCTTCCTCAGGATGATAACTACTTTGAATTAATTCAATTTCTTGTATCATGGAATTGATTTTTTTTGCAAATTTGGCACATTATTTGCATAAATAATTATATAATAAAGATATATTAAACATAAATAAAACTTATGAACTATACCCTCAATCAACTCCGCATCTTTTTGAAAATTGTACAAAAGGAGAGCATCACACGCGCTGCAGAAGCCTTGTTCTTAACCCAGCCTGCTGTTTCTATCCAGCTCAAGAACTTTCAAGATCAGTTCGATATTCCACTCACAGAAATCGTTAATAAAAAATTGTATGTCACGGAATTTGGCCGTGAAGTAGCTGCAGCCGCCGAGAAGATTTTAGAAGAGGTATACGCCATCAACTATAAAACATCGCAATATAAAGGGCAGCTCAGTGGCCGTTTGCGGATCAGCGTCGTATCCACCGGTAAGTACATCATTCCGTATCTCCTTGCAGACTTCATGAAGGCGCATCCGGGTGTTGAATTGGTGCTCGATGTATCCAACCGCGCAAACGTCACAATCAATTTAGAACGCAATGAAACCGATTTCTCATTGGTTTCGGTTTTGCCAGATCGGCTCAATTTGGAGGAAATTCCGTGCATGAAAAACCAATTGTTTTTGGTAGGTAAAGAACCGCTTTCCTTTCCAAAGAAGGGTCCATGGCACAAAGAGCTCGAAGACATCACTTGGGTCAAGCGCGAAACCGGTTCAGCAACAAGAAAGGCACTCGATGAATTCCTTTCTGGTCACGACATTCATGTCCGCCGCCACATCGAACTTACCTCTAACGAAGCCGTTAAACAAGCGCTCATTGCCGGTCTCGGCTACTCCATTATGCCACTCATTGGCATCCGAAACGAACTTCAATTAGGTCAACTTACCGTCTCAACGTTACCAGATTTACCACTTGAGTCAATGTGGCGGGTAGTGTGGCCCAAAGGCAAAAAGCACAGCGGAGTAGCGGCAGCTTTTAAAACTTACCTGGAACAAAACATGGCTCAGCTCATCGAAAAGAATTTTGGCTATATCGATGGCCTTACGGCTGTCCCAAAATCCATGATGTAACCCAATACATTAAAGTGGGGTCTAGGGTTTGCTCAAGGGTCGCGTATTCACTGAGGTTGCATTCCTTGCATTGCTGAAATAAATGATTGGCTCCCTCTAAAACATAAAATTTACTTTTGACCAACGACGCTGGCGTCATTCCTATTTTGAATCCTTCTTGATTGACAAGTGCAGGTACCTGAACGTCTTTAGATCCGTTGATGACTAAAAATGGCACGTTTAAATGCGCGAGATACGGTTTACTCTCAAATGCCAAAAATTGGCGTGCCCAATCGTTGTTGAAAAAGGCTGTCATCTGCACAATAAGATCTTCTTTTTGAGCGCCGTCTAACAACTTTTTTGGGATGCTATCCCATGCGAGGTCGAGCCAGCTTTTGTATTCCTTTGAAAAATCATTTTTTGTTGTACTGAGTACAATTCTTACACCTTCTGCGTATAACCGTTGATTCCAAATACTTTCATTTTCTGTAAAGCCGCTCGCCTTTGGAATCAGATATTGCTGATCAATAAGCACCTCCTTGCCACTTGTCCCAACCGATGCTGCTTCAATAATTCCAGAAATTTTATTGGTCAGAACTGCTGCGCGTAGGGCGGTCATGCCTCCTTCTGAGTGTCCGTAGATATAAATCTTGGCTGTTGGATAGGCTTTACGGAAGTAAGCAATAATCGAAACCAAGTCATTGGCGAAATCAACTTGTGTGCTGCTTTGGAATTTTCCACTTGATTTGCCTGTACCTCTGTCGTCGTAGCGGTAAGAGGCAATGCCATTTCTAGCTAAATGATCGGCCAAAACCCAAAATGGTTTGTGTCCTAAAATTTCACAATTGCGGTCTTGGGCACCTGAACCGGATACCATAATGACCAGCGGGAAGGCACTCGTTTTCTCTAATTCAGGCAAAATGAAACTTCCAGAAATCTTGATTTTTTTGGCTGTGGCTATCTCGATTTCTTGTTCTGAATAGGGGAAAGGTGCTTTCGGATCCTGAACTTTTCCTTGTACTGCTTTGACGTTCTGAACTTCCTTGTAAAATACGGCCTTCCAAGTGAGACCAGATTGCGCCATGGTCCCTACCAATGAATCTCCTTGCAGTTTGGCAGCGTAGGTGAGGCCAATCATTTTCCAGCTGAACCAAAGGCTGTCGCTAAACAGCGCGTAGTCTTCCATGATTTGCGGTTTCAGTTTGGGCTGATCCGGAATAGAGACAGTGATTGAGCCGTCGCGCCCGATACCTTCAACTTGTAAATCCATTAACAAAGATTTGCCCGCTACCTGAAAATTGCTGTGCCAAGTGCCTTGTATTTGAGCGTGAAGCGTATGACGAATACAAGAAAGAAGTGTGACGAGTAAAAGGAGATAGAACTTCATGTTCAAGTTTTTAAAGGTTGATGAGCAAATCATCAATTCAAATCATCATTTTGAAATATATTCCGGAAACAAAGAAAGAATCCCTTCCTCTGATGCTGCGCAAATACCTCGTTCTGTAATGAGGCCGCTCACCAAACGGGCAGGCGTCACATCAAAGCCGTAATTGGCTGCAGGGGTGGTTTCTGGGCAAATGAGTACGGGTTCTATGTTGCCAGCTGCCGATTTACCCATGACGTACTTGACTTCATTTTGGTCGCGTTCCTCGATCGGAATTTCTCGGATTCCGTCGCGGATGTTCATGTCGAGGGTAGTGGAGGGCAACGCCACGTAAAATGGAATGTTGTTGTCTTTGGCAGCGAGGGCCTTGAGATAGGTGCCTATTTTATTAGCGACATCGCCGTTTCTGGTGGTGCGGTCTGTGCCGACAATGACGAGGTCTACCATGCCGTGTTGCATGAGGTGCCCGCCGGTGTTGTCGACAATTAAGGTGTGGTCAACGCCATGGCGCGTGAGTTCGTAGGCTGTGAGGTTGGCGCCTTGGTTGCGAGGGCGGGTTTCGTCTACCCATACGTGCACTTTAATGCCTTTTTGAACAGCTTGATAGATTGGCGAGGTGATCGTGCCCCACTCAATGCAACCGAGCATGCCGGCGTTGCAATGGGTTAAAATTTGTACGGGCTCGCCATTTTTTTGTGCAGCAATGGCCTCGATGAGTGGCAATCCGTGCACACCAATCATGCGGCAGGTTTCGATATCTTCATCAACAATGCGCTGCGCTTCTGCCCAAGCACCCTCCACAAAGTCTGTCGCTTCGTCTAGGGCATTGCGCATGCGGTCTAGCGCCCAAAATAAGTTGACCGCTGTTGGGCGAGATGCGCGCAGCGTACTGAAAGCTTCATCTAGGAAACTGCCATCTAGGCCTTCATTGACCATTTGGCGTACGGCCAAGAAAATGCCGTAGGCTGCCGTAGCGCCAATAAGCGGAGCCCCGCGGACGGTCATGTTGCGAATGGCTAAGTCGGCGTCTTTGTAGGTTTGCAGTTTCACCACCACAAACTCGTGTGGCAACTGACGTTGGTCAATGACTTCTACATCGCGCTGTGGGGTAGTCCAGATGGTTCTAAATGTTGTTGACATAGGGCTTAAAATGAAAAAAGCCCGTTTGAACGGGCTTTCTAAGTTTGAATTAAAGGCCGAAAGCCGTTTTGATTTGGTCTACGTAATCGAGTTTTTCCCAAGTGAAGAGCTCTACTTCGCGGCTCACTTTGCTGCCGTCAGGAGCGGTAAAGTGTTTGGTCACGACCTCATTGGTGCGTCCCATGTGGCCATAAGCTGCCGTTTCTTGGTAAATAGGGTTGCGCAATTTGAGGCGCTGCTCGATAAAGTAAGGGCGCATATCGAAGATTTCGCCAATTTTGATGGCCATGTCGCCGTCGCTCATTGCTACTTTAGAAGTACCGTAAGTATTGATGTACAAACCACAAGGCTCCGCTACACCAATGGCGTAAGAAACCTGTACAAGTACTTCGTCGCACAAACCAGCGGCCACCATGTTTTTGGCAATGTGACGCGTTGCATAAGCTGCTGAGCGGTCTACTTTAGATGGATCTTTTCCGGAGAAAGCACCACCGCCGTGTGCACCTTTGCCACCGTAGGTATCCACGATGATTTTGCGTCCGGTGAGGCCGGTGTCGCCGTGAGGCCCACCGATCACAAACTTACCGGTTGGATTGATGTGGTATGTAATGGCGTCATTGAATAAAGCTTGCAAAGCAGGCTTGAGTTTCGCTTTCACGCGTGGAATCACGATTTCAATGATGTCTTTTTTGATTTTGGCCAACATTTCTGCTTCTGGAGCAAAATCGTCGTGTTGGGTTGAAACAACGATGGTGTCGATGCGTTGCGGCACGTTGTCGTCGGAATATTCGATAGTAACTTGCGATTTGGCATCTGGGCGCAAATAAGGAATGAGTGCCGCTTCGTTGTTTCGAATAGCAGACATCTCTTCTAAGATTTTGTGTGCCAAATCTAAGGCCAATGGCATGTAGTTGTCTGTTTCTTTGGTGGCGTAGCCAAACATCATTCCTTGGTCGCCAGCTCCTTGGTCTTCTGGGTTGCTGCGTTCTACACCTTGATTGATATCAGAAGATTGTTCGTGAATAGCCGATAAGATTCCACAAGAATTAGCATCGAACATATATTCCGATTTGGTATATCCAATTTTACGAATGGTCTCGCGGGCAATTTTTTGAACGTCGAGGTAAACGGTAGACTTGACTTCGCCTGCCAATACTACCTGACCTGTAGTCACGAGGGTTTCGCAAGCTACTTTTGAACTCGGGTCAAAAGCCATAAAGTTGTCGATGAGTGCATCTGAAATTTGATCAGAGACTTTATCTGGGTGCCCTTCTGAAACGGACTCGGATGTAAATAGGTATGCCATGAGCTTCAAATATTAGGTCGCAAAGTTACAAAATAAATTTGCTTTGCTCGCGCGCTTTTCTGCGCAGCAAAGGATTGGGTCGGTAGCGGTCTTCGCCGTATTCGGCAAACAAACTTTCAAGTCGTTCGAGTACCCAGCCTGCACTGAGTTCGTCGGCCCAAGCCAATAAGCCCTTCGGGTAGTTGACGCCTTTGGTCATGGCGAGGTCTACAGCCTCAGGGCTAGCTACTTGCATGAACACTGCATCAGTAGCTTCATTGATTAAGAGTACGAGTATGCGCTCAAAAATTTGTCGACCCAAGTTGTGGTCTTCGGTAGGAACAGGTGCGGAGCTGCCTTCTTTGTAGTCGTAAAATCCTCTGCCCGATTTTCTGCCTAGAAACCCAGCCTCCATATGTCGCTTTTGTGTAAAAGACGGCTTGAAGCGCGGGTCGTAGTAGAATGCGGCAAAGACAGTTTCTGTGACCGTATAATTGATATCGTTGCCGATGTAGTCCATGAGGGTGAAGGGGCCCATCTTGAAGCCGCCAATTGTGGTCATGGCCCAATCTATCGTGGCAAAATCTGCCAAGCCTTCTTCGTAAATGCGGAGAGCTTCTCCGTAAAAAGGCCGCGCGACTCGATTCACAATAAAACCTGGCGTGTCTTTACAAACGACAACCGTTTTGTACCAACTGGTGATCAATTGTTCAATGCGTTGGGTGTGTTCATCGGAGGTAGCTACTCCTGGAATCACTTCAACAAGCGGCATGAGTGTAGCCGGATTGAAAAAATGGATCCCCATGAAGCGGCTGGCATCTTGTAAACAGGCGCCAATAGAGGCGATGGATAAGGAAGAGGTGTTGCTAGCCAGCACGCATGTGGGCCCAACAACTTGTTCGAGCTGCTGAAAAACTTGGTGCTTGATGCCTAAATTTTCGACGATGGCCTCAATGACCAAACTCGCTTGGCTGTGTTCGCTCAGTTGGGTCGAAAACTGAAGGTTCTGCAGGATTTCTTGGCCTGATTCAGCTGTAAACTTACCTTTTTCAACGAGTATATCGATACTTTTTTTAATCTGTTGCTCAGCGCGCAAAAGCTGCTCGGGGTTGGTATCGCTCAAAACAACTTGATGCCCAGCTTGGGCAGCTACTTGGGCAATTCCAGCACCCATTGTGCCGGCGCCAATTACACCAATAATTTCTTTCATTTTAGTGTCCTTTAAATTCAGGGTTTCTTTTCTCGAGAAAGGCTGTGACGCCCTCTTTGAAGTCGTGTGTTTGCCCAGCTTCTGTTTGCAAGACTTCTTCGATTTTCAATTGATTTTCCAGCGAATTATTCAAACTCAGGTTTAACGCTTTTTTAGTGAGCCCTAGGCCTTTGGTGGGCATTTGTGCCATTTGGCTGGCGAGTTTGGCAACTGCTGCACTGAAGTCTTCGTCGGCAACGGCTTTGTAAATCATGTTCATTTGCTCGGCTTCCTTGGCCATTACTTTTTCTCCGGTCATCATGAGTGCCGTGGCCTTTTGCAACCCAACCAAGCGCGGTAAAATAAAGGTGCCACCCGAATCTGGAATGAGTCCAATTTTCGAAAAGGCTTGAATAAAAGAGGCACTTTCTTTAGCCACAACGAGATCACAAGCCAGCGCGATGTTGGCGCCAGCACCCGCGGCTACCCCATTAACAGCTGCAATGACCGGCTTTTCGAGTGCGCGTATTTTCAAGATAATCGGGTTGTAGTGTTCGGCCACAATTTGCTGTAAGTCTGGCCCTTCCGGATCGGTTGCCTCAGAGAGGTCTTGCCCGGCACAAAAGGCTTTTCCTTCTCCGGTCAATACAACTACTCTGATCTTGTCAGCCGAACTACAGCGGTCGAGTTCAGCTTGCAATTGCAGGGCCATTGCGCGGTTGAATGAATTGAATACAGTTGGTCTGTTCAAGGTGAGGGTAAGAACGCCCTCTTCGAAATGAGAAATAATTGCTGACATATTTTTTTAAGATTGATAGCGTTTGAGTAGGGCCTGGGCGCGTTCCTTTAAGGTCAAGCGCAGGCTTTCGGGTTCGAGTACCTCTACTTCTCCGGCGTAGCCGAGTAGACTCCGGATAAATTCTTCTGTGACTAAAATGCGCAATTCAAAAATACTGTAGGCATCTTGCTTTTCGAGTAATTTTTGCGATTGATGAAAAGCTTGGGTCTCGATGTAGCGCGCTGCAATGGCATCGGCTTTCAAGACGATGCGCAGCGCTGCACCTTTAAAAGCGGTAATGCCGATGGCGTCTCGAAAGTATTCCGTGGCATTGAAATCTGCGGGTATTTGTGCGGCTTCATCTAAAAGTCGTAGTTCGGTCATGCGATCGAGCGCGAAAGTTGAGATGTCTTGCTTTTGAAGGTCAAAACTAATGAGGTACCAGCGGTTGCGGTACTCCTTCAAAAATAAGGGGCTCACTTTTCGCGGTTTGGCTTGTTGTTGCTGAAAACTCGTGTACATGAACCACACCCGTTTTTGCGCCTGAATACCCTCTAAAAGTGTGGGTAAGTAATCGTTACCACCTGTAGAAACCGCCGCTTCAAATTGAATATATTTCGACATTTCTTGGCTTTGCTCGCCCACGGCTACGCGGTCTACAATTTTGTCGATGGCCATGCCAAATTGCTGAAAAAAAGGCACTTCTCTAAATTGTTGAAGCGTAGAAACAGCAAAGCGAATAGAGGCAAGTTCGTCTTCGGAAAGCGGAACATCATTGATACTGAAATCGGGGTCTTCGTAAAAATAGCCGCCATTTTTTTTGCTGTAGCGAATGGGGGCGTCGTGTTCCATTTTCATCGTGAAAAGGTCTTTCTCGATGGTGGAAGCGCAAATATGTACGCCTGATTCCGAACCGAACAAAGCGTCTTCACAAGCAGATCTGAGGGCTTCTTTAGACGGATGCGGTTTGTATTTGTTGCGCAGCATTCTGTCGATGATGCGGTAACGAATAAGGGCATTTTTAATGTGTGGCATTAGTGGGTTTCCAGTTTTTGCTGGTAGCCAAAGAGTTCAAAAAACTTGATGGCCTTGACCACTTCGTAAGGTACGTCGTCTTCCCAACTATGTGCGTTGGCTTTGATTTTACTCAAGACGTCGTCGGAAAGGATGTGCAGTAAACTGGTGTCGTATTCTTGCAAGGCCGTGATCTTGTCATTGGCTTGCATGTAATTGAGCAGGCCAATTAAGTTCTCGGGTAGCTTGATGTTCCCTAAGTGATACAAGCTGCCGTCTTCAACATTGATGGCCGGATAAATATACAACTTGACATTATGGCCAAAACCGCGTCCAAATGCCTCGAGTAAGCCACCTGGTAAGTTGTCATAGTACTTCTCGTCAAAAATGATGTGCAAATTGTAAATGCCCATAATGACGCCAACCAAGTTACCACGTGCAATAGAAGAGAGGTACTCGAGCATTTTATAGTGCTTGAGGTAGTTGGAAACCATCACGGTGTAACCCAAAGAACCCAGCAGTTCGGCGCGGTCGAGGAAGTCCTTATCTGAAATTTTGCCATCGGCGGTGAGGTCCTTGAGGGTGAGTTCAAAAACGACCTCGAGCTGTTCTGGCTTGACGCGTTTTTCTTTGGCAAAGGCCGCACGTGCCCGCTCAATCATGTCGATGTGTACTTTGGTAACGGGTCTGAACCGACCTCTCATGAGCAAGATGTTTTTCTTGTAGAGGGCCGTAGAGGGTTGTAGCACATTTTTAGCGAGGTCGAACATGGTGGCGTTGGTGATGCCGCGTCTGACCAAGTTGAGTGCAATAATGCGGTTGTCGGTGTCTTCAAAATCGGGTCCCGAAATGCGTAGCATGTCGATTTCCATGCGGTCCGGTGGCAAGCGGTGCACGATGCCATCGATGAAGTCGTCGATATTGCTAGACTGAAAGTAGCAGGCATAGATGAGGTTGACCCCTAAGATCCCTAAAGCTTCTTGCTGCGCTTTGTGGCTGTTGTCGTGCATTTTGATGTGCAGAATAACGTCGTTTGGCTTTTTGTTGAGCCCTAGTTGAAAACGCATGCCCACCCAACCTTGTCCTTGGTTGGTTTTGTGGTAGTTGAGCGATTCAACAGTGTTGCAAAAAGCAAAAAAGCGGGCGTCGCGGTTTTTAACAGGCAAGATATCCTGTAGGTGCTTGAATTCTGTCTGAAGCATGGTGAGCAAGCGCTCTTCGCAGACATAGCGAACGGTTGCTCCGTACATGGAGTCCGATACTTTCATGTCGTAGGCAGACTGCGTGTAGGCAATTGTACCTGAGCTGCCGCCGGCTTTGAAAAAATTTGCTGCCACCTCTTGACCAGCGCCAATTTCAGCAAAACATCCATAGATATCTTGGGTCAGATTGATTTTTAGGGCCTTGTCTTCGGTGGTTAAACGACTTGCGCTCATGTTAGTGTGGGTCTTTGAAATTCGGATTGGAAATAAAGGAGTCGTCTGTGAGTGTCAGCAGAAACTTTTTGAGCAGGTATTTTTCTTGCGCGCTCAACTGTACGCCACCCTGATTGGCAAACTCGATCAGTGGGTCAATGGTAGGAGAGACGTGTACGCCGCTCGAGTAGTGTTCGATGACTTCGTCGAGGGTCTGAAAACGACCGTCGTGCATGTATGGCGCGCTGAGTGCAATATTGCGCAGTGTGGGCACCTTGAATTTGCCGTTGTCTTCGGGGTTGTTCGTAACAGCGCCGCGCCCGAGATCGGTGAAATTGGCATCCAAGCCGTTATTGCTGTATTTTTTGACGCGCATGAGTGGGCCGTTGTGGCAATGAAAGCAGTCGGCGCCATTGAGGCTTTTAAAGAGGTCGTAGCCCGCCCATTCCTCGACGTCAACTGTTTGCAAAACGTTTTGTTCTTGAGCGGTGAGTGTCATGCCGTTTTCGTATTTGTACATAACGTCGTATTTCGACGATGCAGAAATCATGGTGCGGATGAACTGCGCTATGGCTTTGGTAACTTTGATAGAGTCAATACCTGGTTCGCCAAAAGCGCGGTAAAATTTGTTGCGGTAGTTGATGTCTAGGTTGAGCTTATAGACTGCGTCAGTCCAGCTTTGGTGCATTTCAATAGGGTTAGGAACTGGCTCCAAGATCTGTTTTTCGAGCGAAGAAGCGCGTCCGTCCCAGAAAAAGTAGTTGTCCCAACCGAGATTGATGAGCGCCATAGAATTGCGGTTGCCTGCAATGCCGTCTATGCCCGTTGAGTATTTGTGAGGGTCTGAAAAACTACTTTGCGGTAAATGGCAAGATGCACAGCTCATGGAGTCGTTGGCGGAAAGTCTTTTCTCGTAGAACAACCAGCGCCCCAAGTCTACACCCTCTTGGGTCATGGGGTTGTCTGCCGGGATGATCATGTCCGGAAAGTGACTTGGAATTTCTAACGCATAAGGTGTAGCTTGAAAGTTAGCCTTGTCTTTTTTACATGAGATTAACAACAATAAAAAACCTAAGAGAAATAAGAAACCTTTCATTAATAGGGGCTTATGGCGTTTTTAAAGTTGGCAATGACTTTTTGCGTAAGGGCTTCTTGTCCGGCTGCGGTGTGGGTGAGGTTTTCTGTGCTGAGGTTGATGCTATTGACGCCTTGTCCTAGAAAGGCGAGCAAGTCGAGTTTGAGTTTGAATTCGCGGGTTTGGTTGCCGATGTCGGTCCAGTTGACTGCATTGAATTGAAGGTTTTGCGCATAGGTGTCGGTACCGATATGGAAACTAAAAGAGAGGTCGGGGTAGGTAGTGCCGTCTATAATTGTATCTACTTTACCTTCGACATTCATGAAGATATAACCCGGATTCCAGCCCCAGTGCATTGGGCCGGCATTGCTGATGTTGAGGGGGCTTTCGTTTGGAAACGCACTCGGGTCGAGGTGATTGAGGCTGCTGTCGACGCCGAGAATTGCACTTATGTTGTTGAACAACGCATAGTCTCCTTCTATTTTGAAAAGGAGGCTGCCGGTTTCGCGGTAATCCAAAAATGCGGCCTGATGCAGTGCGTTAGAGCCGTTGCCAAATAAGGTAAAATAGCACTTGAGTTCTGAGAATTTGATTTTGTAACCTTCTTGAGTGGTATAGATGCTGTCCATGTAGAAAGGGAGCGCCCCAAATATGGGTTGCATACTGACTTGAATCTGCGCTTTTGGAGCAGTGGGTTTGTCGTCGCCACAAGCAGTGAGCAGCAAGCCAAAAAAGATCACTAAAAATGTTGGTCTCATCTAACAAAAATACGTCAAAACGCTTAAAATGTTCTTAATTTTAGGAAAAGTTCAGCCCAAATTCATCTAATGCCCCAAACTAATCCTAAAGCCTTGCAAGTTTATGCCGCGTCAGCGGGTAGCGGCAAGACGCATCGTCTTGTTTTAGAGTATCTTAAGATTTTGCTTTCCGATGCCAACTACCGTCAAAAGTTCAGGCATATTGTCGCCATGACCTTCACCAATAAGGCGGCCAACGAAATGAAAGACCGCATCCTTCAAACCTTGAGTGGTTTGGCCTACCCCGCAAGTGCCAACTCCAAAACAAAAGCGCTCCAAAAAGACCTCCTCGATGAAACTTCGCTCACGGAGGTCCAATTACAGCAACGCGCAGCGGGCGCACTCCAAGGCATCTTGCACCACTACGAAGATTTCAATATTTCTACCATAGACAAATTCAATCTTCGCCTCATTCGCTCCTTTAGTCGCGACCTCGACCTACCCGCGGACTTTGAAGTTGTCCTTAATGAAAAACTCATCCTCGACGAAGTCTTAGACCTGCTTTTTGCGCGCTTAGGGCAGCCAGATGCGCAGGAGCTTACCCGCTGGATGCTCTCCTACTCTAGAACCAAAGTAGCAGAAGGTGAATCTTGGGACTTCAAAAGATCTTTGCTGCATTTTTCGGAGGTACTGAGCAAAGAACGCAATACCAAAGAAGTGGCGCAGCTGCTTACCAACACCTATACACCCGATACCTACAAAGAATTTCAAGAAAAAGCTGAGCGGGTTAAAGCAGATTTTTTGGCTCAGTGCGCAGCGGTTCATGTGCTTGCAACACCTTTCAAGGGGGCACATTTCAAGACTCCAACCGATCAAAAACGCATAGATGCATTTGTAGAAGACCCAAATTGGGGGCTGGGCAAAAAGGAAGGGTCTTTTTACGCTCCCAAATTCAAAGAAAAACTCGAAGAAAACTTTTATGACCTCCCATCTGCGGTCAATAACGCACTTTTGGAACTCGAAACAAGTTATGATCAAGCCTTGGGAGCCTTTAAACTACTTGAAACTCAGCGCAAAAATTTTTACGATATGGCCCTGTTGCAATACGTGGCGCAGCAAACCAAGGCCCTCATGACTGCGCAGCAGCAAATCCGCATTTCAGAGTTCAATCAGCTCATCAGTCAGTTGGTGCAAGGTGAACAAGCGCCATACATCTACGAGCGTTTAGGGATTCGTTTTGAACACTTCTTGCTCGACGAATTCCAGGACACCTCGCGCTTACAGTGGGTCAACATGATTCCATTGGTACTCGAGGCCGTTTCTTACGAGCGCCCCAACCTTATTGTCGGCGACGCCAAGCAAAGTATTTACCGCTTCAACAACGGTTTGGCCGAGCAATTCGTCGCTTTGCCAAGTCTGTACAATCCCGAAAACGACCCTCAAATGGCGCAAAATAGCGCGCGTTTTGAGGCCAGCGCAGCAAAAAACAGCCTTGTAGACAACTACCGTTCTGCGGCTCAAATCGTCGAGTTCAATAATGCGCTATTTAAGCAATTAGCGCTTGCCTTGCCCCCGCAGCACCAAGATTTCTACGCCTCACTGCACCAACACCCAAAATCCAACAAGATTGGCTATGTACAAATCGAAAGCCTTGTTAATGACCTACCAGAAGAGCTTCTTCAAGAAAAAATACGAAACACCATCCAACAAGTTTTGCTCGACGGCTTTAGACCTTGCGATATTTGTATACTCACCGAAACCAACAAAAAAGGCAATGCAATTGCGCTTGCTCTCACGCAAGTGGGCATGCAAGTCGTGTCGCAAGATTCACTTTTGTTAGTTTCCAACCCACTAGTACAGTTATTTATTTTATACCTCAAGAAACGCGCAAAGCCGTCCAACCCTACACTCGGAAAGCGCCTTGCAGAAGCCTACTTGCGTGCTAAAGGTAAGTTTGAGGTTGCGAGCTACATGTCTTACTTTAAGACCTACGAGAAGGAAGGCAAGCAATTGCGCTACTTTGATGAAAATGCTTTTTATAAAGCCGAATTTGGATCTGAAGAAGCGTTATTTATGCCTTATGAGCACCTTTTTGACTTGCTGCAGAAAGTAGCCGCATGTTTTCAAATCAACGATACCACCGAGCCTTATGTGCATCATTTTTTCGATGTCGCTTTTCAATACCAACTCAATCGCAATGCGGAGTTGCTGCCTTTTCTCGAATTTATTGAGCAAAATAAAGACAAATTAGCCCTTCAGATGCCCGAGTCTACGGAGGCCATCCGCATCATGACCATTCACAAAGCCAAAGGCTTGGAATATCCGGTGGTGCTCATGCCAAGTCTAGATTTCAGTATCATCATTCACGGCATGTCTAAATTCTTGATGCAGGCAGGCGATGGTTTGGCCTATTCCTTCCCGACCGAAGGCATTCCCGCCTTTAAGTCTTTCAAAGAACAAGAACTTGCGGCCATCTTCCTTGATAAACTCAACTTGTTGTATGTAGCCTTGACCCGACCAGAAAACCGGCTTTATGTTTGGAATCACCACAAAGCAAAAGGTTTTGGTGCCCAAATTCACGAACAACTACTTGTACACCCCGGCCTCAGCCAGCCAGAGGAGCATGTCTTTGTTGCAGGACAAGCCATTCCAGAATCGCGTACTGAGGAGCAAAAAGCCAAGCTTGAGGCGGCAAATACCAAATTTTATCATCCAATGGCCTTGCCAGATCAATTGTGGTATCCTTCTTTGGTATTCAGAGCGCCCGATTTAGAGCAGGTTCCGGATCAATTGTTTGGCTTGGCATTTCACCGCCTCATGGCCCTGTGTCCTGCATCAGACCAAGTGTCTGCTGCGCTGCAAACAGCCTTGCAAGAGGGATCCGTTGCACAAGATCAAGTCACTGAACTCAATGCAGCAGCTACACGATTTTGGACTCATGTAACTGCCCAACAATTAGCAGAAGGTATTTTGGAAGAATTCAATGAGCAGCGCATCATTGCCGATATCAATCAAATGAAGCAACCCGATAAAGTTTGGCTCAAGCACAATGAAGTTGTTGTGATTGACTTCAAAACGGGACTCAGGCAAGATTCCCACATGAAGCAAATTATTTCGTATGCCAAGCTCTTAGAGACAATTTTTAGATTGCCCGTGCGTCCGTTCTTATACTATACACAACTAGATTTATTCTTGGAGTTGTGACTCGAGACCGGCTAGCTCTGCCGAAATCTTTAAAAAAGTATAGACCAAAGGATGTGGGAGGTCTCGGGTAGAGGATATTTGCGGACAAAAACTTGAAGACAAGAAGTACGGATGCGTTTTAAGAGTAATGATTTCAGGGTCGTCGAACTGATTGACGGCTTCAATATCAATGAACTCACCAATCAATTGCTCGAGTAATTGCGGATACATGCTGTAGCGCGTTGCGCTCAATTCTACCGAACTACAATTTTCATACAGGCGCTCCATGAAGCTTGTTTTTGGAAGCACCTCAATGCGATCAAAATGATTGCTATTGATCAAATTCTCAGAAATGAGCTTCTCGCCATAAGGATTCATGTTATTGGCAGAGATGAGGTAATCAATGAAGATTTTAAAGCAGTCGCCTGTAGCAAAGACAGGTATTTTGAGTTCGACAAGATGCCTGAAAACACCATTTAAAAAAAAGGGATTGAGGTAGGGGCCTGGTGCTACCCAAATGCCGTCGTATTGTTCAAAAACTGTTTTCTTGAGCTGTAGTGCCTCATTGATTTTGATCCAATAATAATTGATTTCGAGTTCTAAAAATTCGGCAGCATGGTCCAAGGAAAGGTTTGTCGCATGGTGCGAATTGTAGGTGAAGTTATAGTCGCCTATGATTGCTATTTTGAGTGCTTCACTCATTCAGGCGTTTTAGTTCAACTTATGTTTAGCGCTTGAACCAACCGCGAAGCTTGGCATTATCGATTTGGATCGATTCTTCCACGGCTGTCTGTGGATCTACATACCAAACTTTACAACTGAAAGTCACTTCAAACAAGGAGTAGTCTCCGGTACCATCTGAAGCTTGTTTCAAAATAGTGAAGTTGGCTGTTTGGCCGAGGTCTGTTTCGCGAGAAATCCAAAACTTACCAGTGTTGTCAGTGTAAGAAACCTGAATACCGTTGATGCTATTAGTGGCAAGTGTGGTTATATCTTTGAAAGGCACTGGATTGCCAGAGTTGGTCATGTGAAAATCATTGAACATGGCAAGCGTAGGGGTGTTGCTGCCGGTGGCATCCCACTCGAGTGAACCAAAAGTTAATGAAATACTTTGTGGACTAGCTATTGAGGCAATTCCAGAAGTGTAAATTACTTTAGAAAGGATAGGTGCAACATTGACAATTTGGGAGTCAAGAGCAAAGCCTAAATAGTTGTTGACATTTTGTGTGAGCTCGACTTGCGTGCCATTTACATAGCCAACAAAGCTTGAGTTGAGATCGACTTTATTGCTTGGGGGTGGAATAATTTCATGTTCGATACAGGCTGAAGAAATCAGTAAAAGTAAGGTGGCTAAGAAAGCAAAGCGCGTCAGTTTCATGCGTTTGTGTTTAGATAACAATGTCTCAAATTTAGTTCTATAAACGGAATTGTCCAAAAAAAGATGCCTTGGGCATGAAAAAAGGTGGATTATAGGGTCGAGATGAGCTGCAGAAAGTCCTGAAGTATTTGAGGGTGGAGTGGTGCCGCCCCCTTGCAAATCAGGGAGAAAACTTCTTCAGCTTTTTGTTCAGAACTTATTTTGGTGCCTTTTTTTAAAATGAGCTTTGGCCAAGCTTCCTGAATATACTCAAGCCAATTTTCGGGGTTGATATCTGTACGGGTTTCTTCTGAATTCCACTGAAAATGAAAAAGGTTCCAGACGTCGTGTCGAAAATCAAAAACCGTAATGAAATCATTCCCAATCTGAAGTAAGCCAGGCATTTGATTGTATGCTTTCTCAAGGACAATATTGGCAAATAGGTCGATGAACTCTTGGGCTTTTGCGGGGTTTTCGGAGGCCAGTTGGCGCCATTCGGCGTCGTAGAGTTCGTTAATGACAAGGAAATGCTTGAATTCTGTTTCAAGTTCGCTCAATTCTTGCTGCGTAAGTGGTCTAAATTTGAGCATTATTCTGCTTCGCTGATCTTTACTTCTAAACTGATGTCGAGTACTTCATCTACGTTTTTTTCGGTGATGGCTTGTTCGAGCTTGAATTGGTATTTGCCCTTGAATGGCACTTTACGGCGCTTGAAAATGAGTTGATGCTCAACGATAGTACCAGATTTTTTGCCAATCCAGTTGCCATTGACATCTGCCATTTTGATTTCGTAAGGTTCGCGGACGCTTTTGCCAAATGGCGGGGTGGTGCGCAAGAAAACCCAGAGGTTATTGTAGGCATAATCTGTTGTGCTGCGCAGCGTAAAGATGAAATCGTAGGGTTGGGTTGTGTCTTGGATATTGACTTCAAAAGATGGCTTTACACTTTGTGTCCATTGCTCATTTTTGAAGCGATAGGCTTTGGTGTAAATGGCCTTTTTGGTGCAACTTACGCTAAGCAAGGTCAGCAAGAAAAAAACACTAATTAGCTTTTTCATTTTTTGGCCCTCCGGGGTTCGGTTTGCGGGGTTTGCGATTTGGTCTTCTTTTTTTGTTGTTATTGTTGCTATTGTTGCTGAAAGATTTTTCAAAGCGCGTAAGGCTGTCTTGACCGACAACATTTTGATAACCAATTTCTTCTACTTTTTCCTTGACTTGTGCAAAATCGGCGAGGTCTTTTGGTTTAACGCCGTCTTTGTTTAGTTTTTTAATTTCTGAAACGCGCTCAGGTGTAAGAGCGACCATTCCGTTTTCACCTTTGTAGGCATACCAAATGATGCGTTTGAAAACATCTGTTTTCATATGAACAGCATCGCCTTTTTCGGTTTGTAGCTTGCTGTCGGGTTTGGGCATAGACTTGATAGCGTCTAGGTACATGTCGAGCTCGTAGTTGAGGCAACATTTGAGTTTACCGCACTGACCTGCTAATTTTTGTGGGTTCAGAGATAGCTGTTGATAACGCGCCGCGGATGTGGATACCGATCTAAAGTCAGTAAGCCATGTGCTGCAG
Source organism: Crocinitomicaceae bacterium (assembly GCA_044346245.1). GTDB lineage: Bacteria > Bacteroidota > Bacteroidia > Flavobacteriales_D > Crocinitomicaceae > UBA952. The sequence continues at coordinate 21,943 of JBIIZO010000003.1, read as the reverse complement.
CAGAGCTCTCTACCGCAAGAGCCAATACCTCCAAGGCGTGAAGCTTCTTGACGTGAGCCAATTTGACGCATTTCGATGCGTGCTTTGAATCGTTCAGCCATGTCTTTGATGAGTTGTCTGAAATCGATGCGACTTTCGGCAGTGTAGTAAAACGTGGCCTTACTCAGGTCTGCTTGGTACTCAACATCGGATATTTTCATGTCGAGTTTGAGATTTTGAGCTAATGTGCGCGATTGGGTGAGGAGGTCGCGCTCAAGGGTGCGGCCTTTGATCCATTTGTCAATTTCTTCTTGATTGGAGATGCGCAAGATTTTTTTGCACTCCATGGTTTTGAGGCTGGGGGCTTTTTTCTGGACTTGAATGCGTGCAAGCTCACCAAGGGCAGAAACCACGCCGATATCCCATCCTGGGGAAGTATCTACAGTAACGACATCGCCGGTTTGTAGGGAAATTTGGTCCGCGTTTCTGTAGAAAGCTTTTCGGGCATTTTTGAAGCGGACCTCAACAAGTTCGAAAGTACTCTGACCAGCCGGTAAGCTGATGTTGGCAAGCCAGTCAAATACTTCGAGTTTGTTGCATCCGCCGCTGCTGCATGTGCCGTTGTTTTTACAACCTTTTGGTGTTCCTCCACCGCTACTACATGACGCACAACCCATTTGATTTTTTTTGTTGTAAAGTTAATAAATAATGTCGTTTGAACTACGCCTGATGGATGTAGCGCATCGTTTGAAAACAAAGTTGCGTAAATAAGATGCGTGCATTGGCATTTCGGTCTATCTGAAAATAGGCGGCGTCGAAGGTGCTCATGAATTCTCGGATGTTGTTGCCTGAGATAAAAGGCGCAAATTTTTCTAAAAATGCAGCTTCCTCGCTCGATACTTTAGTCAAAACATCGCCCATATAGTTGGTGAGCAAGCTTTGACGCATCATGTGCAGCGCGTATTGAATAAATAGTTTTTGTCTTTCCTTGCCAATGGATGCGATGTCATCGGCCCAATTCATCATGGCCAACACTTCTTTTTTGTAGCATACACGCATGAGTTGGATGAATTGATTGCGTTGTTGGTCTTGGTCTTCGGAGGTAGCCAGATAAGACATCGCGGCAAGTACAGAGCCATCGGCAAAAGCGGCCAACGCATCGGCATTGGTGCGCGTCTGATTTTTGGTTTGCTGAAAATAAGCACTGAGGTCTTCGTTGCTTATTTTAGGAACCCGAATGAGCTGCGTGCGGGATTGGATCGTGATCATGAGCTTGCTGGCATCCTCACTCACCAATAGAAATAAGGTTTGCGCTGGCGGCTCTTCGAGTATCTTGAGCAACTTATTGGCGCAATCTGCATTCATTTCTTCTGGTTGCCAAATGATCATGACTTTGTAGCCACCTTCGTAACCTTTCAGACTCAGTTTGCGGATGATTTCTTTGCTTTCTTCAGTGCCAATGATGGGCTTGCGCAATTTGGAATCGATGCGTTCGGTCCAGTTGAAGAGGTCGAAATACGCTGATTCTTGGAGCTGAGCGCGCCAATCTGCCAAAAATAAGTCAGAAGTTTTGCCAATGCTCAGCACGACAGGAAACACAAAATGAAGGTCTGGATGTTGGAGCTGCTGTACTTTTTGACAAGAGGCGCAGTGTCCGCAGCTGTCTTCATGGCTACGATCTGTGCAAAAGAGATATTGACTAAAAGCTAGCGCTAACGGCAGGCCGCCGTAGCCAGCAGAACCTTGAAGCAATTGGGCATGTGCAATTTTGCCCGAATTGATCTCCTGGATGAGTTCTTGCTTGAGGGTTGTTTGGCCTATGATTTGCTGAAATTGCACCCTCAAAAATAGCGAAAAACCCGCAATTATTCGGTGTTCCCTTTCAAGAGCAGCACGATTTCACCTTTTGCCTCATGCTGAGCGAAATAGCTTTGAAGTTCGGCAAGTGTGCCGCGGTGATATGTTTCAAATTTTTTGCTGATTTCCCTGACCACACAGGCCTCTCGCTGGGGGTCTAGCCATTCGCACATTTGGTTGAGTGTTTTGGCAATGCGGTGCGGTGATTCGTATAAAACGACAGTTCGGTTTTCTAGGGAAAGTGCTTGAATGCGCGTCTGTCTGCCTTTTTTGTGGGGTAGAAAGCCTTCGAAAACAAATTTGTCGCAAGGAAACCCAGAAGAAACCAATGCGGGTACAAATGCAGTGGGGCCAGGCAGACATTCCACTTCAATTCCTGCCTGAACACAAGCGCGCACCAATAAAAACCCAGGATCTGAAATACCTGGCGTGCCGGCGTCGGAAACCAACACACAAAATTCGTGTTGTTGAATCAGTTCGACAGTTTTCTCCAAAAAGCGGTGTTCATTATGGGCATGAAAGGCCAAGACCTTCTTTTTGATTTCAAAATGGTTCAAAAGTTTGTTGGTCACGCGGGTGTCTTCGGCAAAGATGAGCGGTGTTTCTTGCAAGATGCGCAAGGACCGAAGTGTGATGTCTTCTAAGTTGCCAATTGGGGTCGGGACGAGGATCAGTCTGGGCATATTGTTAAGCAAAAACCGCGCGCACCACTTCTTCAATTTTGGTGCAAGGGATGATTTCTATTTGGTGTTTGTGTCCTTTGATGCCTTTGGAATATTTGGACACGATGATTTTTTTGTAACCGAGTTTTTCGAGTTCACCCAAGCGTTGTTCTAAGCGGTTGACTGGCCTGAGCTCTCCACTGAGGCCAATTTCGGCTGCAAATGAGATGGTTTTGTCTATGGATAGATCGGCGTTGGAGGATAAAATAGCCATGGCCACAGCTAAGTCGATGGCAGGGTCGTCTACTTTGATGCCTCCCGCTATATTTAAGAAAACATCTTTGGCGGCCAAACGAAAACCACAGCGTTTTTCCAACACAGCGAGTAACATATTGAGGCGTTTGACATCAAAACCAGTAGAAGAGCGTTGCGGGGTGCCGTAGGCTGCCGAAGATACCAAAGCTTGCACCTCTATGAGCAAAGGCCGAATGCCGTCTACCATTGAGGCAATAGCCACGCCGCTCAGGGCTTCAGAACCAATAGAAACCAGTACTTCGGACGGATTAGCGACAGGTAGCAGTCCGTTGCCTTGCATGCTGTAAATACCGAGTTCGTTGGTAGAGCCAAAACGGTTTTTGATACTGCGCAACAAACGGTAGATGTGGTGGCGGTCGCCTTCGAACTGCAGAACGGAGTCTACCATGTGCTCCAAGACCTTTGGGCCGGCAATAGTGCCATCTTTAGTAATGTGCCCGATCAAGAAGATCGGAATGTCTGTTTGCTTGGCAAAGCGCAGCAAATTAGCGGTACATTCCCTAACCTGAACTACTGAGCCCGGAGAGCTTTCTACGCTGTCGGTATAGAGCGTTTGAATAGAATCGATAATGAGTAGTTGGGGCTGAATTTGTTCGGCCTGCACCAAAACTTGCTGGAGGTTGGTTTCGGTGAGTAGGTAGCAGTTGGGGTTGTCTAGGCCGAGACGTTCGGCGCGCATGCGGATCTGCTGTTCGCTTTCTTCGCCAGAGACATAAAGTACCTTGAGCTGCTCTTTGATGGCAAGTTGGAGTAAAAGGGTAGATTTCCCGATACCTGGGTCGCCACCGAGTAAGTTGATGGAACCTGGGACTATACCGCCGCCAAGTACCCGATTGAGTTCGAAATCTTGGAGTGAGATGCGGCTTTCTTCGCTCTTATGGACCTCTTGAATCAGGACGGCTTGCTGGGCTTGCGAAGACTTTGAAAAGCTCACGACGTGCTTGGGCGTTTTTTCGGTGCGTTCCTCAATAAAAGTATTCCATTCTTTGCAACCAGGGCATTTGCCGAGCCATTTTGGCGTTTCATGACCGCAATTTTGACAGAAAAAGGCGCTTTTGGCTTTAGACATGGAAAGTTTTGCTTTTTGACAAAGGTATTCAAAAAAGCTTGTCGGCTGCTGGCTTCTAAGTACTTAATAAGTATCATTACTGAAAAGAATTTTATTTTTTTAAAGATTTTTTATTCTGTTGTTTGCCACAATATCAAAAAATATAATTTTGCTTAGTAAATAGTTGTCAATCCTATGTCAAAAAGAAGAGCAATCATCAGTTACGACAAACTCACCATTGAGCAGAAAAAACAAATCCTCCGCGATTTTCCGGATGGGTATATCAACCACCTGACCTCCATCAAAACACCAACTGGTGAGGTGCTAGACGCCCTTGTTTGGGAGACCGACGAAGTCATCTATTTAGTCAAAATCAATAAAATCAAGCCCAAGGCCAAACCGGCTTCAGAAGACGACGACTTTGAAGACGATTTCGACAAGCCAGACGACCTCAAAGACGATGAGCTCGACGATGACGACGATGAAGAAGAAGATTTTGCCGACGACGAACCTTCCGACGACGACGAAGATTAAGCTTTAGGTACCCAAGTTTTTTTAACTTTGGGTCATGCTTGAAAACCTTTCAACAGAATTAGCTTCCTTACTTGCGCTGTCTCCTTCTATAGATCAGATCGGAACTCAAGAGCGCATTACACGCATTCAAGCCCGCAGCATTAAAGGCGCTGCCAAAATACAAGGGTTACGCATGGCGTTATCCATGATAGACCTCACTACCCTTGAGGGCAAGGACACGCCCGCCAAGGTTCGGCAACTTTGTTTCAAAGCCCAACATCTTCACGACCAAGCTGCCGATCTGCCCACCGTGGCAGCGGTTTGTGTCTACCCTTCAATGGTTGGCGTTGCCAAAAAAGCAATTGGCAATTCAGGTATCAAGGTAGCAAGTGTTTCCACCGCATTTCCTTCTGGTCAGGCACCATTTGAAGTCAAGAAACTGGACACCTTGTACGCCTTAGATAACGGCGCAGACGAAATCGATATGGTCGTTTCAAGAGGCCGTTTCTTGTCTGGCGATTACCAATTCATTTACGACGAAATTGCTGCAATCAAGGAATTGTGCAGCACGGCGCGCCTCAAAGTTATTTTTGAAACTGGTGAACTCGATTCCCTCGATCAGGTCAGAAAAATTTCAGACCTCTCTATTGCTGCCGGTGCAGATTTTATCAAAACATCAACTGGCAAAATTCAACCTGCCGCAACCTTTCCTGTCGTGCTCACCATGCTAGGTGCCATTAAAGATCATTTCGACAAAACAGGTCAAATGATTGGCATGAAGCCCGCAGGTGGCATTTCTTCTTCCAAACTTGCGCTGCAACATTTGCTACTGGTAAAGGAAGTCTTAGGCGAGGCCTGGCTTAGTAATGAATGGTACCGTTTTGGCGCCAGTAGCCTGGCCAACGACCTGCTCATGCAATACCAAAAACAGCTCACTGGTAAGTACCAGTCTGCCGCTTACTTTTCAATCGATTAATGATGAGTCAAACAAACTGGAATCTAGAGCCTTCTTTGGAATCTGCAGCACAGATCCAATTGCAAGCACAATACGAACTTTTCATCGACGGAAAGTGGCAAGCACCGCTGTCAAACACCTATTTCGACAACGTGAATCCGGCAGATGAGAGCCATTTGACCAAAATTGCTTGGGGCAACGCTGCCGACATAGACCTAGCTGTTTGTTCCGCACGCACGGCCTATGACAACGTGTGGTCAAAGCTCAGTGGTGCCGAGCGCGGAAAATACCTCTTTCGCATCGCGCGCCTCATGCAAGAAAAGGCCAAAGAACTGGCTATACTCGAAACCTTAGACGGTGGCAAGCCTATTCGTGAGTCCAGAGACATCGATATTCCGTTGGCCTGCAATCATTTCTTTTACTATGCTGGCTGGGCCGATAAACTACAAGAAGCATTTGCAGGACAGCAAGTTAGCGCTTTGGGTGTGGCAGGTCAAATTACACCCTGGAATTTTCCATTATTAATGCTCGCCTGGAAAGTTGCGCCCGCTTTAGCTTGCGGCAATACTGTTGTACTCAAGCCTGCAGAAACCACCTCGCTCACCGCATTGAAGTTTGCCGAAATTTGCCAAGAAGCTGGTCTGCCAGCTGGTGTGGTCAATATTGTAACAGGCTATGGAGATACTGGCGCGGCGCTCGTTGCGCATCCAGACGTCGATAAAATTGCTTTTACGGGCAGTACCGCCGTTGGCAAATACATTCAAAAAGCGTGTATTGGCACCGTCAAAAAACTCACCTTAGAGCTCGGCGGTAAGTCGGCCAACATCATTTTAGAAGACGCCCCAATTGATCAGGCTGTTGAAGGGGTGATCAATTCCATTTTCTTCAATCAGGGACATGTTTGCTGTGCAGGTTCTCGCCTTTTTGTTCAGGAGTCAATTGCCGAACGGGTGCTTGAAAAGTTGAAATTCCGCTTGCAAAGTATTTACGTAGGCCATCCATTAGATAAAAACACCGATATCGGAGCCATTAATTCCAAAAAGCAACTTGAAACCATTGAGCGCTATATCGCAATAGGGCTCGCCGAAGGTGCAGAAATGTATCAACCTGATTGCGCCTTACCCTCAAAAGGATTTTACTGTAAACCAACACTTTTTACCGATGTGGCACAAAGCGCGCGCATTGCCCAAGAAGAAGTTTTTGGCCCGGTGCTCACGATTCAAACCTTCCGCACCATGGAAGAGGTGGTGCAGAAAGCCAACAACTCGCCTTATGGTTTAGCTGCTGGCGTCTGGACCGAAAAAGGCGCGCGTATTTTTGGCCTCAGCCAGCAATTGAAAGCTGGAGTTGTTTGGGCCAATACCTACAACAAATTTGATCCCGCCTCACCTTTTGGCGGGTATAAAGAAAGTGGCTTCGGCCGCGAGGGTGGCCGCCATGGCCTCAGTGCCTACCTCAAATTCTCAAACTAATGGAAATCCTCAAAACCTATAAATTATACATCGGCGGCCAATTTCCGCGCACGGAGAGTGGTCGTTCTTACGCTGTCGTTTCGCCGAGTGGCCAGCACCTTGCCAATGCTTGCCAGGGCTCCAAAAAAGACGTGCGCAATGCGGTACAAGCTGCCCGCAAAGCCCAAGCCTCCTGGGCTGGTAAGTCTGCGTTCAATCGCAGTCAGATTATTTACCGCATTGCTGAAATGTTAGAGGCAAGAAAAGGTCAGTTTCTCGAAGAGCTTCAAGCCCTTGGTTCAGATCTCAAAAGTGCAACTCAAGAAGTAGAAAGTAGTATTGATCGTTGTGTTTATTATGCTGGTTGGGCCGATAAATTCCAGACCTTACTCGGGAGTGTAAATCCGGTGGCGTCTTCACATTTTAACTTTTCGGTTCCAGAAGCGATGGGTGTAGTGGGTGTAGTTGCTTGCCAGCAAACGGCACTGCTCGGCTTCATTTCACAAGTATTACCTGCCCTCATCGGAGGAAATACGGTAGTTGTTATCGCTAACCAAAAATCTCCTTTATGTGCAATCACTTTGGCAGAAGTTTTAGCTACCTCAGACGTACCGGGCGGAGTAGTCAATATCTTAACTGGCGAAGTTTCAGAAATGTTGCCAACGCTCTCTGCCCATATGGATGTCAATGCGCTGAGCATCGCACCAATTGAAGCAAAACTCCAACAAAAGGCTCAAGAAGAGGCCATAGACAACCTCAAACGCGTTCGCATTTTTGCGGAGCCTTTATACGCAGAAAGCGCGCAAGGGTTATCTTATATTTCCGATTTTCAAGAGATCAAAACCACGTGGCATCCTGTTGAACAAATTGCGGGTGGCGCAGGTGGGTATTAAGCCTGCAGGCCTGCTATTGCCCAAAGGAAAAAGCCTAGAACAATAAGGCCGAGAACAGAAAAGAGGAGGACAAAGAAGAGGGTGTCGAATTTCAACAAGGATGGAAAAGGAAGCTAGATTTTGTATCTTTACTAGAGTAAAACAATAATTATTATTCAAAGCAGTTTGAATAATTAAATTGAATTTCAAGTTATTGCATCTAAGTTCCTAAATCTGAAAAAATGAAAGAGATAACATTCAAAGTTCCAGACCAAAAAGTTAATCTTTTTCTTGAACTCGCAGAACAATTAGGGATAGAAGTATCGAATGAGCAAGATTTGCTGCCGGACTGGCAAAAAGAACAACTTGATAAAGTATTAAGCGATCATGATAATGGCGCTCTTCATTATTCGGATTGGCAAGAAGTTAAGAATGAGCTTATTTTAAAGTTCATTGAGAAATGAAATATGCTTTGGTTGTAAGCGATAAAGCCAAATAACAATTAAAGCGAATGAGTTGGTGGTTTTTTGATCAAGCGCCAGGGCTTGAGAAAAAGTTCTTACATGAACTTTTTTATTCAATGGATTTTATTCAAAAAAGCCCTTTAAAATGTCAACTCAGGTATAAAAATATCCGCATTAAATTTTTGAAAAAGTTCAATATTGGAATCCATTATATAATTGAAAATCAAACAGTTTTTATACTAGCTGTTTACCATATGCGACAAAACAGTGATGATTGGTTCTAGTTGATTATCAACGTCAACTATGATTTTTTCATCCTACAACAACTCCCCCAATAACTGCGTAAGTGCAGAGATGGTTTGGCGTGTTTCTGAGGGGTCAAATTGGGAGTGGATCCATTGGTCATTTTCTTTCACCAAAGTGTTCATGCGTGCAAAAAAATCGATGCCGAGTTCGTTTCCAATTTGGCGCACTAGATGATTGATTTTATCCATGGAGCAGCCAGAAGCTTGAACGCCTTCTTCATTCGCCGCGATAACGAGCGCATGCTGCGCAAAGACAAAACCGGTGGCGTTCATGGCTTTTCCGTGTGTTTGCCACGTATTAGTGAAGGCAATAAGTTGTTCGTTGACCCAATGAGCTTCTGTAGCGTCTAGGGCTCTAGCGCCAATGAAGACCCATACGCGACAGTCGGGGCCGAAATGAGCTGGAATGTTAGAGGTCTGCAGCATTGGCAATGAGTTCGGCGATGTCCATTACTTTGACGTCTTCTTCCTTTTCGAAGTGCTTGACGCCGTCCGTCATCATGGTGTTGCAAAAGGGGCAGCCTGTTGCAATGATGTTGGCACTGGTTTGAAGGGCGTCTTCGGTGCGTTCTATATTGATTTCTTTATGGCCTTTTTCAGCTTCTTTGAACATTTGTGCGCCGCCTGCACCACAACAAAGTCCGTTGGTTTTGCAGCGTTTCATCTCGACCAAAGCGGCGTCTAATTTTTCGATCAGTTCACGCGGCGCTTCGTAAACGTCGTTGGCGCGTCCGAGGTAACACGGGTCGTGGAAAGTAATTTTTTTGCCTTTGAAGGTACCGTTGTCGGCAAGGGTGAGTTTGCCGGTATTGATGAGGTCTTGGATGAGCTGTGTGTGGTGGATCACTTCATAGGTGCCACCGAGCTCCGGGTATTCGTTTTTGAGTGTATTGAAACAATGCGGACAAGCCGTCACGATTTTTTTGACTTCATAGCCGTTGAGCAACTCGATGTTCATGAGTGCTTGCATCTGGAAGGTAAACTCATTGCCCGCGCGTTTGGCGGGGTCTCCGGTGCAACTCTCTTCGGTTCCTAATACCGCAAAGTTGACCTTACAATGGTTTAAAATCTTGACCAATGCTTTGGTGATTTTTTTGGCGCGGTCATCGAAAGATCCGGCGCAACCAACCCAAAATAAGATGTCTGGGCTTTCTCCTGAGGCCATCATGTCGGCCATTGTGCGTACTTGTATACTCATTGCTAGGTCTTTTTGACTATTCTTCGTTGGCCCAATTCATGCGCTCCGTTGGTGCAAATTGCCAAGGTGCACCGTTATTTTCAATATTGGTAAGCATGCCGGTTAGTTCGGTCGGCACTTTTGATTCTTCCATCACTAAAAAACGACGTAAATCCATGATAATAGACAGCGGATCGATATTCACCGGACATTCTTGTACACAAGCATTACAGCTCGTGCATGCCCATAGTTCTTCTTCGGTAATATAAGACCCAAGTAGGCTTTTGCCGTCTTCGGCGTCGGGGCCGTTTTTGCGCTTGAAATCGCCGAGTTCAACCATGCGGTCGCGGGTGTCCATCATGATTTTGCGCGGCGAAAGCAATTTGCCTGTTGTGTTTGCTGGGCAAGCAGAGGTACAGCGTCCACATTCCGTACAGCTGTAAGCGTCCATGAGGTTTTTCCAGGTGAGGTCATTGACATCCTTGGCGCCAAAGCGAGAAGGTGTAGCATCCGAAGCTGGCGCAGCGTAGGGATCAGCATTGGGGTCGAGCATGAGCTTCACTTCATTGGTGACACTCTGCATATTCGTAAACTGGCCTTTTGGTTCCAATTTGGAAAAATAAGTATTTGGAAAAGCCATGAAAATATGCAGGTGCTTGGAATAGGGCAGGTAGTTCATGAAGGTGTAGACCATCGCGATGTGACCCCACCAGCCAATTTGTTCTAAAACATGCAGGGTGTGCGCGCTTTTGCCCTCAAATAAAATGGGCCCTAACCAAGAACTAATAGCAAAACCATTTGAGTGGCCTGCATAAGATTGCAGTACTTCATCTGCGCCATTCATCATGAAAATAAAGCCAATTAAAATGAGCTCAAAAATCAAGATGAGGTTGGCATCTTGCTTAGGCCAGCCAGCGAGTTCTCTCATGGTGAGGCGCGGTAACTTGAGCATATTGCGGCGAGCCAAAAAGGCGACTGTAGCTACAAAAGCCAAAACAGATAACACTTCAATGAAGCTGATCATGAAAGTGTAAAAGCCACCTAGGCTAGTTTGGAAAAAACGATGAGAGCCACTGAGGCCATCGACTAAAATTTCAATGAGCTCAATTTGTGTGATGACAAACGAGGCATATATGGCCAAATGTAAAAGTGCTGGAATGGGGCGGGTAAACATTTTCTTTTGCCCTAGTGCCACTAGCAGCATGGTGCGCCAACGGTCTGCCTTGCGGTCTGAGCGGTCTAAGGGTAGGCCCATGTGGATATTCTGGGCAATTTTGCGCAAGTTGAATGCAAAAAAACCAAAACTAGAGAGCGTCAGAACGCCAAAAATGAGTTGTTGCATGAGTTCAGTTTATTCAGGCAAGCTATCCAATATCTTGAGCAGCTTGTCTTCGTTTTGCTTAGAAAGTTGCAATCCTTTGGTTTTGCCACCAATTAAGGAAAGGTGAACGTAGCGCTCTGGATGCGCCTCGAGGTCTTTAACTAAATTCTGAAGGTCGTTGTTGGTAGCGACGAGTTCAGCATAGAGTTTGTCGTCGTGGATGAGTTTGCCGAGCGTTCCTTGACCTTTTTCAACTTCGGTCAGGACCATATTGAACTTCTTTAGGGTGGTTTGGGCTTCTAAAATGGTGCCTTTGAAATCAGCAGTAACGAGCTCATCTGTAATTTTGCGCGTATTACCAATGATGCCTGTGATTTGGTCATTGCTTTTGCGCAAATTGAGCGTTATGGCCTCTACATTAGCCATGATTTTGGAAAATTGCGCGCGTTCTGCGGCTACAAAACCCTGTAGTTCGTCGGCAACATTGCCCAATTTCTTGATAGTTAGTTTGACTTGTTTAAGACTGCCTTCGAGTTCTGAGGTGGCGGTGGTGTCCCAGAAAGAAGAAAGCGAGCTCACCATTTTGTCCACGGAGAGCATCATGGTTTGCAATTTCTGAGAGATAGGGTCGGCGTAGGCTTTAACTTGTGTTACCATATCGACAGACACTCGTCCAGGAATGGTAGAGCCAACTTTGTAAAAAGTACCGTCCCCAACAGATGGCAACTGCACAACAAGTGCTTTGGTGAAGAAATCTAGGGATCCAATTTCTACAATGGTGCCTTTTGGCAAGCGAATATCGCTGTTGTGAATATTGAAGGTCATCTTCACTTTGTGCAGTGAATCGCCTTGCGGATTGGATTTGATGCTTATAACCTTACCAATTTCTACACCATCAAGGGTCACGTTTGAGGACACCATGAGTTGGCCAGAATTTGGAAAATAAGCGGTGTAGACGTCATCGCCACCAAAAAAGCTATTGCCCTTCAGGAAGTTGATGCCGGCAATGAGCACCACAATGGCCAAAAGCGCGATGAGCGCGGCTTTGATTTCTTTGGAGAATTTCAAGCTAGTTTTTTTCTGCTAATTTAAGCGCTTTTTCAATACTGATGCGTTCTCCGTCTAGGAAAGCCACTACAAAAGCATTCGGAAAGCCCTTTTGAATGAGTTCGTTCTTGTAATTTTTTGCGCCTTGGAGGTCATTTGGAAAAGAACCCGCGCAGTATTTAAATAGTGTATTATCTTGATATTCAAATATTTCTAAGTCTTTAAAGTGACTTGATTTGATGGGAATAGGCTTGTTCGATGTTTCAATTTGTACTTTGAAAACTAATCCTTGTTCTTTTGGTGTCTCTTTAGGTATTTCTACCGGTTTGGTCGTATTGCTTATCACCTGGTTGTTTTCATTTGATGGTTGTTGGGTAGTTGTTCCCCCCACTACCGTTTTACCCTCAGTCGCATTTTTATAGTTGACAAAAGCCTGAAACATGGATTGCGCCATTTTCTGTTGGCCCTCTGCTGTGCCAATTAATTTTTCTTCTGTTGGGTTAGGTAAAAATGCTGTTTCAATCAAAATGCTGGGCATGGTTGTTTTGTAGAGCACTAAAAAACCTGCTTGTTTGACCCCGCGGTCATAGCGACCAATGCGCTTGAATTCCTTTTGGATCATTTCAGCAAAAAGAATAGACTGACGGTGAAAAACGGCTAATTGAAATTGAAGTGCAATGATACCGTCGGGCGTGAGGTCATAGGAGCGGTATTTAGCGCCTTTGTCGTCTTCGAGGGCAATACTCGCGTTTTCGCGTTCGGCCACCTTTTGTTGGGCGTCAGTGCGGTGCAACCCCAAAACGTAGGTTTCCGATCCATAGGCCGTGGTGCTCCCGGCATTGGCATGGATGCAAATAAATAAATCGGCGTTATTGCGATTGGCAATATTGGCGCGCTCGGCAAGTTCGACAAATACATCGGTGCTGCGCGTGTAAATGATTTTGATATCCGGATAGCGTTCTTTGATGAGCGCACCAAGTTTGAGCGCCATAGAGAGGCAGACTTCTTTTTCGTTGTTCTGGGCACCATGGCAACCGGGGTCGTGTCCGCCGTGTCCGGCATCGATAACGATGGTTTTGATTTTACTTGTTTGCCCCCAAATGAAGTTATTTGAAATCAAAAACAGCGCTGCCAATAAAAAGACGCAAATTGCGTTTTTTTGCAAGCCATTGAAAATTGGTAGCTTTGTACGTTTTTCCTGCATATTACAAATCTAAGTAAGCATCTTGAGCCAGCGTCAGCGCTTTTTACAACTTTTCTTCGCCACATTGTTAATAATGTGCCATCCGGTATTGGTTACAGCCCAAGATACCCTGGTTGTCGACGGAGAAAGTCTCCAACAGATCGTGACTTACAAGGCGAGTGAAAAAATCAGACACGACGTTCAAAACCGTAAAATTTACCTCTATGGCAACGCAGAGGTCCAGAGCGAGGGCTTTTCATTAAAGGCTGGCTACATCCTCATCGACATCGATTCCGATCAGGTGGAGGCGAGTTATCGCATAGATAGCACAGGCGCTAAAGTCGAGTTTCCAGAATTTACAGAAGGAGCTGAAACCATCCACTGTGAGACGGTCAAGATGAACTACAAAACGAAAAAGGCATACATTAAAGCGTTGGAGTTGAAGCAAGATGAGTTTTATTTTCGGATGGGAACTGCCAAAAGACAAGCTAACGAGGAGTTGCATTTGCGTCAGGGCATTCTCACTACTTGTGAGCTGAAAGAGCCACACTATCATTTTCAGCTGAGCAAAGGTGTCATGGTGCCCAAAAAACGCATCGTTACGGGCCCCATGAATTTATGGGTTGCGGGCATCCCGACACCACTCGGTTTGCCATTTGCATTCATTCCAATCAATCAAAAAGAACGCACCTCAGGTTTGTTGTTTCCGGAGTTTATTCCGCTTTCTGCTTATGGGTTTGGTTTTCAGAATTTGGGGTGGTATTTTCCCATTAACGACCGCTACCAAACTTCTGTTTATGCCAATTTGTACAGCAGGGGTTCATGGGGCTTGCGCAATGACCTCGATTACGCCAAGCGTTATGGCTACAGCGGCCGAATGTCCTTGGGTTTTCAGCAATTCAATAGTGGCTTTCCAACGAATGTCAAGCGCAATAAAGTAACCGTCAGCTGGGCCCACCGCAAGGCACCTAAATCCAATCCATTTTGGGATTTCTCTTCAAACGTCAATTTCATCTCCGACAACCAATCCAAAAATTCCTTGGACCCAATCAATCCGGAGTACTTTTCTAATTCCTTTAATTCAGACATCAATTTAGCGCGCAATTTTCCAGGCAAGCCCATCAATACAGGTTTAAAGTTATCCCTGAGACAAAATTCACTGGCCAAAAACATTTCCTTCACGAGCCCTGTGCTGAACGTCAATGTAACGCGTGTTTTCCCCTTCAAAGATCTTTTTGAAACCGCGGACAAAAACTGGAAAAAAACCATTCAGCGCATTGGCATCACTTATAATTTAGAGGCCCAAAACCGCTCCCAATTTGCAGACTCCTTGCTCACCAACGGAGATTTCAATGCGATCAGTCAGCGCCTGATGAACGGCATTAGCCAAGGCATCAGCATCCAGACCAATACAGGTTTATTCAAGAACGCCGTGAAAATCAATCCGAGCCTCAATTATGGCAACAAGATCAATTTCCAGCAAATTGTAAAGTCTTACGATCCAATTGAAAACAAAACCCTCGTGGATACCGTCAGGCAAATGGCCTTGCGCCACGAGCTCAATTTCAATTTGACGGCCACCACCGTACTTTACGGCTATTACCGTTTTGTGGGGCCCAAACAAGCCAGGTTGCGTCACCTCATGACACCAAACATTGGCTACCGCTATACGCCAGGTTGGAATCCGCTCGTTACGGCCAATGTTGGTCCTGATCAAAGCAGCGTCACTTATTCGCCTTTTGAGCGCAGTATTTACTCAGTAGGTTCTGTCAGGGAAGCATCTTTGCTCACTTTTGGCATCAATAATACGGCTGAACTCAAATTTAAATCTGCGCAGGATACCATTACCGGCTATAAAAAAGTGAGACTCATCGACCAGTTCTCCCTAACGGGCAACTACGACTTCACCAAAGACAGCATGAAACTCTCCGATCTAGCCCTCAACTTGCGCATCAGCCCAACGAGCTGGATCAATTTTGTATCCAATGCGCAGTGGAGCCCCTATGCCTGGACGGCAACGGGTGCAAGTACGGGAACCTACGCCTGGCAAAATGCTCAGCAGTTGGGCCGCCTCACCACCACCAATCTCACCACTACACTTGTCTTGGCACCTAAAAAGGACCGTAAAAAGTTACAAGACCACAGCGCACTCTTCAACGAACAAGACTGGAATGCTGATCTGAATTACTATGCGCTGCACCCCGAACGTGCCATTTATTATGACATTCCTTGGAAAATGAATGTGTCGCACGTTTACAGCATTCAGGCCAATCAGAAAATCAGTTCAACAAATCCTGATTCTTGGTTGTTTGTTCAGACGCTTGTGCTCGGCGGCGACCTCAGTTTTACCAAACGTTGGAATGTATCGGGCAACCTCAACTTTAACTTGCAAGAAGGCAGGCTCACTAATGCGTATTTCTCCTTGAACCGCAACATGCACTGCTGGGCGCTATCGTTCTATTATGTACCAATTGGAGGTAATAAAAGCTTTTTGCTCACGATCCGCAACACCTCTAGCATTTTCCGTGACGCCAAAATTGAATTCAGGAAACCACCTTCGTTTCTTTGATGTCAGTTAAAATACGATCCTGAAAAACTTTGCCAATTTCATAGGTGAATTGGGCTCCAAAAAAGACAATTTGAGCAGAGTAATGCACCCAGGCCAGCATGATGAAAATCGAATTGGCCACGCCGAGTTTTCCCATGATGAAATAGTGCTGTAGGTAATAACCGATCACCCACTGACTGATATACAACAAAATAGCTGTCACAATTGCGCCATCGCGGGCTATGCGCCAACTCACTTTGGCGTTGTGCATGTATTTAAAGATGAGTGTGAAGATCAGCACATTGGAAAGCAGCGTCAAGAAAATTTGCAGCAATTGTAGCGAGAAATCAACAAAACCGTTATTCCAGTGGAGCCAACTGGTGAGCGCAGAAAAGATAAAAATTTGTAGAAAGTAAAAAAGGATGATCACCAAGGCAAAAACAGCCAAGAGCAATACGCCTACAAAGCGAAAGCCGATGATTTCCATGAAAAGATTGGCTTCTTGTCTGCTTTTTTTACTGACATGAAAAAACTCATTCAAGCTTCTTTTCAGTGAAATCATAAAGGCCGAACATGTATAGAGCAACACACCAATACTGACGAGTTCCAAAAAGAAATTGGGCTTGTCAAAAGACATGCTGTCTACGAGCTGCAAGATAGACGCGGGGTCTTGGAGGCCAAGTTCTGATTTGAGAAGTGAAGTGATAATGTCGCGCATGTTTTGCTGCCCAATGATGCGCCCATAGATAGAGGTCGTGAGGTAGATGATCGGGATAAAAGCAAAAAGCGTGTAGTAGGCCAAGGCTGCACCGTGATGAAAAGCACCATCTTGAACATACGCTTTGAGCGCAGTCCAGAAGGCCTCTAGTGTGAGGCGCAGTTTACCGTGTTTATTTTTTGCAGATTTCAATGGCTTTGATCTCGGTTAATTTTTCGAATGCATAAAGCAACAAGCGTTCGTTGTTGTTGCTGCGCACGTAATTGTGATAAAGACCTCCTACGAACATGGCTTTTTCAAATTGAACAGCAATACCAGTATTGCTCAGTTTGTATTCGTCGGGTCTGAAATGCAGCAGTTCGGAGCCCATTTTGAGGGTATTCAAGGGGCCAAAAAGCCTGGCGCGTTCTGGTGCTTTGTAGTGGTAATATACCGCTTCGGGCTTGAGTTTTTTAGATAATTTGCCATTTTGCAAGATGCAAATGTGGTCGCACAAGCCGAGTACATCTTGCCCTTCGTGCGAGACTAAAATGATACCTGTGTTTTCTTCGTCGCGAAGATCCATGAGGTGGCTACTCAATTTCTGACGCAAATGCGCATCGAGATGGCCAAAAGGCTCGTCGAGCAGGAGGTAAGTGGGCTGATCGGCGATAGCACGGGCAATGGCCACGCGCTGTTGTTCGCCACCCGAGATGAGGTGCGCTTTAGTGCCTGCAATTTCTTTGAGTCCGAAAAGGCGCAATAGTTTTTGAACGCGCTTGTCCCTTTTTTCATAAGGCCAATGCAAAATGGCTTCGCGGATGTTTTCCTCTACGGTATGATACGGATCTAGTTTGAAATCTTGGTTCACAATTGCTAGCCCCTTAAAACCCGGAACCAATAGGTGCCGCACGCGCGTTTGCATTTTGCCATCGATCGCAATTTGCCCGTCGTCGGGGTCTTGTAGCCCAGCACATATTTTGAGCAAAGAAGATTTTCCGGCCCCGCTTTTGCCGACGAGCCCAAGTATTTCTCCCCGCATGACGGCCAAGTTCAAGGACTTCAGAACAGGTTTTTTGTAGGTGAGCTGGATACCTTTGAGTTCAATCATCGGATGAGCGCTTTAGGAAAGGCCTTGGATGCAATAAAAATTCCTGGTACCGGATTGGCCATAGGCTCGTAGTCTTTGAGAAAAATACGGATGGTGTGGCCGCTGCTCTCTGTGGTTAGGGTGCAGTGATCTACGATGCTTTTAGATGCACCAACATAAGTAATCGGATCCGTTTCTGAATGAATTTCATAAAGATGCATGTTTGGTATTTGGTAAGTAAATAGCGCGTCGTTTTCGTCGTAGCCTGCCAGAGTATAAACCGCATCTGTTTGTTCCTTAACCAACGTAACGGCTGAGGTGATATCAAGCTCGTCTTCCCAGTCATAGCGTAGGTTGTCGGCAGATTCTTTACCGCCGTGTTTTTCGTCGGCGAGTTCTTGAGAGAAAAGCTCATTGAGCAAATGGATATGTATTTTACAGTTCATCTTCGGTGTGTTTTTTCTCTACTTCATTGACTTTAAAAGCAGAGGGGATGAGTTCCGGCACGAGTTTCATGACGATAGGAAGCAAAAGGCTGCCACCTGGCAAGAGAAATAAAGCCAGCGAGGGCATGGATTTTAAGATGTCGTAAAATTGGTCCTTGACCTGCTCTTTTTCTTCGGGGCTGAGGTCTTCTTTGGTAGATTTCTGCAATAGTGCCATTAGGTCTTTGCTTTCGCGCATTTCGGTCAGCAAGCGATCTCGGTTGCGGCCAATAATGCGCAGCCATCTTTTGGAGGTTTCCTTGAAGGCAAAACTCGCTTCGGTAGATTGCTTATAGACCGCAAGTTCCTTGGGCCCGCTTTGGGCGATAAAAGCCAGACACATTTCTTCGGATAAAAGCATTTGTGTTGGACTTAATTGCAAAGCAGTGCCAAGTGCCTCGAGTTTTTGACGTTCTTCAGATGCAATCGCATGTGTGCTTTGCAGCAGCAGGTGCCCAAATTCAAAGGTGATTTGCGCCAAAAGTTCGTCTTGAATGAGTTCTTGTTGGAGCAATTTGAAGGGAATGCCAATTTGGATGCGATCTAAATAAATGCGCTGAAGGGCACGAGGTAAAGCTGCCGAGGCTATAAAGTGCTTGAGTATTTTTAGTTCTTTCTCTTCGACTTTTCCGTCTACAAGCGCTACATAGATCAGGCCATTCAATACCGATGAAGTATAGCGTTCATATTTGCTCAGAAAAGCAGTATGGTCTCCTTCTAAGTAGGCACGAAACAAGATGATATCCAAAAAGATGAAAGCATTGGAAAGATGCTTGAGCCAGTAATTGGCACCTAAAAAGGAACTTTTTATACCAACTCGAGAAGCAAAAAGTATTTCTAATTTATTGGTGTCTTTTGCTGCAGTTTTATATTTGATTTTGCCAATAAGGTTGGAGCCCTCATACCCTTTGTAAAAAGACAAAAGGGTAGTGGTAAACGCTGCGAGACTTGCTGGCTTTTGTTGTTTGCGGATGTAAGTAAATAATAAGGTTTCAAACAGTAATAATTGAAGCTGCTCATCTGGATTGAATCTTTTTTTGTCGAGTTTATTTGAAAAGATGAAAGATTTTGCGCTGCCGTAAATTAGGCCGGTTTGATGCGAAATAAAGTGGGTGAGGTTGCGCTCTTGCTGGTGGATGAGGTCGTCGTCAATGCCGAAAACGCCGTTGTCGAGCAGCTCGAAGAATTTGGCAATCCAATTTTTGGACCCCGGAGAAAAGTCGATTTTAGTGGAGGACATACCGCACGCTTAAAGCCCATGCAAAGCCAAATTGCAAACGAGGTAATACATAAAGGCCCGGGCCTAAATCGAGTGAAACATTAAAAGGATAATCCTCGAGTGTGTGTTCGAGCCCGATTACAGCACTTGCACCAAGGCCCAAGCCGCTGGTGTTGGCCTCAAACTGATTCATTTTTCCAAGACCTACATTTGCACCAAAGCCGTAGTAGTAATCCAAGATATCATTCAGTTCATTTTGATAATAAGCGTTGCCGTGTAGCCAAACAGACCCCGTGTTGCCACCAATTCCGATTTCATAGCCCTGCTGATTGATCCGGTATTTGGCATTGAGGTAAGTGACGCCAGGGCTACCTGTTCTCAAACCAAGTGCACTTGTGTAGCGCTGAGCAGATACAGTTAGGGTGAATAATAAGCTGAGTAAAAATAATAACGCTTTCATATGATGAAGTTTAATTCAAATTTAGCGTTTAATACAGCGCGCAAAACTCAATCTGCGATTAAAAAATACACTTGGGTCTGTTGAAAAGGCTTTGAATTCCAAGATGTAAATTCCATTTGTCGCAATTGTGCCGTATTCTGTGCTGCCATCCCAAATCAAGCTGCCTTTTGTTCCGAATAATTCATTGACAACTAGGTTTTTAACTAAATTTCCGCCAAGGGTGTAAATTTCCGCTTGCACCAACATATTTGGAGCAGGCAATTCATATTGAATTTCTAAAAAATCGTGGTAACCGTCTTGATCTGGGCTAAATTCTGGTTGGGTAAGGTAGAGCGAGCCAATTTGTTTGGCGCCAATTTGCTGTGAATTACAGCGGCCAGGGCTGGCAAAGCCCACGTTTTGAGCGGCTGAAAACCAATTATTTGGATTTTGTGTTGGCGCTTTAGCATCCAAACGCTCCAAACTAACTCCTTCTGTGTCGATGATGAGCGCAGCATGCCAATTGTCGTTGTAGGTCAATTGATCTAAGATGCTTCCGTTGCTATATAAAATGCACGTGCCGCTGTCATTGTAAAAGTAGGGAAGGGTTTGAAAAGCGGTCTTTTCACTCGGCGTATTTGGATAATACAAACTTAAAAAGCTTGTATCCGGGCAAAGTGCCAAATAATCATGAGGGGAAATGAAAGGTTTTGTAAGGTCATAGGTTGCTAGTCCGTTACCGATGCTGCACTGTTTCAGATCAAGATATTTCTGACTTGCGTTGTAAAGTTCAATGAAATCTGAGCCATTGCTCGGCGGATCAAATAAAATTTCATTGAGCAGAAGGTCGCCGGCTTGGGGTGCTTCGTAGCGAATGAAAGTTATTTGCTGGTTGCGGGTATTGGCCCAACAATCTTTGAGCGCCACAAACGCCACTTCAATGGGCTCACTTTTTGGAATGGGGTTTTCAAATATCAAAAGCAACTGCGCGCCGTTTTGGATTTGTATGTAATGAAGCGCCATTCGTGTAAAAGCGCCTAGGTTGTGGTCAAACGAGATGGCGCACAGCGCCAAACTGGCACTGTCCATTGGTTCTGAAAAGACAAATGCAACTTGGTTGGAATCGCGGACTTCTGCAAAACGAATGAACGGTGCCAGTGTATCTGGGGCGGCTTCAAATACCGAATTTTGGAGCCCTGGCGTGCCGCCAAGCTGCGCTTGAGTCGCACGCCAATTATCTGCCGCAGAACAAGGGTCAAGTAGCGAACAACGCTCCAAACTGAAGCCGCCATTCATTTTGACGGAATCTTGATACCAATTGATCTGGTAAGCCACCCGATCTATAAGTAGCCCTTGGGCATTCTTGAGCTGAATGGTTTCACCGGTGTTATTCAGGCTGGTAAAAGCACTGACTTCAATGGTCTTCGACGGGTTGAAGCCACTGCTTTGCCCGGTTCCGACGAGCGTAGCGTAAGATCCGGGTTGTAGCCAATAGGAGGGGAGTGTGCAACTGCCAGTGGCGTCGCTCAACACCATACCATTGAGTTGTTGGGCATTTGTACTGGCGTTGTAGATTTCAATGAATTCTGCGTTGGGCAGGCCTTGCTGTGGCTCAGGATCGGCCATTAATTCAGTAATGAACAAATTGGGCACTTGTTGTTCGAGTGGCGGCCCTACATACAGATCGTCGAGGTAAAATCCTTGGCTATTTGCACTCGTGAAGATACAACTCAGGCCTGCATAAGGCCCCGCCGGCAGCCAGGGCAACTGCCCTGACAACCAAAGGTTGCTTGCGGCGGCAGTACTCGTTTTGGTCTCGAGCGTAAAAGCGCCATTGTTGTACTTGAAGCTAAAAAATAACTGAAACGCCGCCGCAACGCTGCCGGCGGGCCCCACCCCGACCAAGCTATCGATCCCGTTTTGCCTACAAAATAATTTGGGGGCATCTTGGCTTCCAGCCTCGCCAAATTCTAGATACAGCGCTTGGTCGGCCAAGAGCAAGTCACTTTGATTCGCCATCAGATAAAAGCGCCCAAAATTTAGACTCGAGGGGCTGAAGTTGAGTCGCAACCAAAATTGACATTCCCAGTTGCTGCTGTTGCTCAGTTGGTGCGCAAAGTAGAGGTTGGCCGCTCCGGAACTGGCGGCACTCAGTTGCAATTGGCGGTTGCTGTTGGTTGTAAATGCACCGATATCGCCGCCCCAGAGGAGTCCTTGAAAAAGACTTTGGTCGTGAAAATCGTCGAATACTTGGGCTAAAACTGGTCTGGGCGTACAAGCCGATGAAAGGAAAAATAGTAGCAGAAAGAGTCGCAT
>JBIIZO010000169.1:0-3936 GCA_044346245.1 Crocinitomicaceae bacterium | reverse complement strand
CTCATGCCTGCATTGTAAGAAGCCAAGGTAAATTGCAAACGTGTTTGTTCGTCAGAGATACATGCCCATCGCTTACTCATGGACTGCAAATAACGCATACCACCTTTGATTTGTACTTCCGGGCTGGACTCCGGAAACACGCCAAAACGAGGCCCAGTATTCGGCATAAATTGCATGAGGCCATAGGCACCACCAAAACCGCGGGCATTTGGATTGAAACGAGACTCTTTGAAAGCTATAGCCGCCAGTACTTTCCAATCCCAATTGTAGGACTGCGCAGCCTTTTTAAAAAGCGCATCAAAAGGAGAAAGTGCACCTTTGGGCGTAAGGTAAAATTCCGTTGGTGTGGAGGCAATATAATCAAAGTAGCGCTTTTTGAGCTGCGTGTAGGCTTCTGAGGCAATATAGGTCTGTAAAAACGCATCGAGCTTTTCTTTGAGAATTTTACCTTTAGGACGCAAAGCAAAAGCAATTCGCTGTTCAAAAGACATGCGGGTGGCAATATCTAAGTTCGGATGCATGTCTTTGACAATGCGTGCTTGATTTTCATGTGCTAAGGTGTAATGAATGCGGCCGTTGGCAACTTCCTCAATTAAATCTTCGGCAAGTGGCGCAGTTTGTTGGTGTCGGATATCAATAGTTGCTCCTATTTCTTCTTGCAAAGCCTGTAAGCGTTTTTCGTAGGCCGAATTTTTGCGGATATAGACCGTTTTACCGGCAAGATACGCCGGCTCTGATATTATAGAATCTGATTTGCGCTGCACCAACACTTGATAGGTTTGGTAATAAGGAATAGAATAATTGAATTGCTGTTGTTGCCCCAACTCGATAGGGAGATTTGCCGCCACAATATCTCCCTCGCCTTTGCGAAGCATGCGCTGGAAATCACCGAGTTTATTTAATACCTTCACCTCTAACTTCAGGTGATTGGCCTTGCAAAACGTATCGAGGATTTCGTATTCAAAACCCATGCGCTTGCCCTTGAATTCAAAAAAGGAAAGCGTTGAGTTTTCGGTAAGTAAGGTGAGTTTGCTAGCGCGCTGTATTTGCGCCCAGTCTTTGCGCATTTCGTCTTGTGGTGAACGAAATTCACAGCCCAAAAACAAGGCGCTAAAGCCTATGATGAACAAGAAAAATACATGTGTGCTTTTGCGCATAAAGCCAATAATACGAAAAGATTTTGAAAAAGTTGCATCTTGCAACAAATTGAAATTGAACTTACTACAATGCTTCTTTACCCTATTTTCAATATATTTTTTGGGATAACGCAGTAAAAAACTTCTTTTTTTCTTTTGATTATTGAATTATTTCATATCTTTGCACTCGTAATCACTTCGGGGGTTTAGCTCAGCTGGTTCAGAGCATCTGCCTTACAAGCAGAGGGTCGGCGGTTCGAACCCGTCAACCCCCACAATAAAGCACTATCTTCGGATGGTGCTTTTTTTTGTATAAAACTTTAACCATAAATTAATATTAAAAAGCCTTGTCGTTTCTCTCGGCAAGGCTTTCTTTGTACTATGAATTTGATCAATAGAGAACTCAGCTGGCTTTCCTTTAATGAACGCGTGTTGCAAGAAGCGATGGATCCGAGTGTTCCGCTTACTGAGCGCATGCGATTTTTGGGCATTTACTCCAACAACCTCGATGAATTTTTCAGGGTGCGCGTGGCGAACCTCAAAAGAGCAATCGACCTGAAGAATGAGAAAGTTCAGGGCTACAAAGGTAGTGCAGAGGAACTCTATGTCGAAATTCGAAAGGTCGTATTGCGCCAACAACAGCTTTTTGAGAGCGCTTACCAAGAAATCAAAACAGGTTTTCAGACCGAAGGCATCTATTTCATTGATGAGTCGGGTTGCACCGACAAAGAACTTGTCGAGCTAGACGATTTTTTTCACGACAAACTCAAGCATGCGATTTTTCCGATCATGCTCGACAAAAAAAGACCACTGCCTAAACTCCGAGATTACGCCATTTATTTAGGCGTCAAAATGATCAGCGCGGCAAAAGTGCGCTACGCCCTCATTCAGATCCCGACCGAATACAGCCGCTTTTTCATCCTCAATCGGGAGGCGCACACCAACGTGATCCTCATCGACGACATCATTAGACTTTACCTCAACGATATCTTTTCAGTGTATCAACCCGAGCGCGCAGAAGCCTTTACTTTTAAGTTTACCCGCGACGCAGAACTCGATTTAGACGACGACCTCTCGCTGTCGTTTTTCGAGAAAATTGAAAAAAGCATCAAGCAGCGCAAAAAAGGCTTGCCCGTGCGTTTTGTCTATGACGCCGCTATGCCCGAAGACTTATTGTCTTTTTTACTGCAACAACTCAAGCTCAAAAAGGGCTTCAATACCATTCCTGGTGGGCGCTACCACAACTTCAAGGACTTCATGCGCTTCCCAGACTTTGGCCACAACGCCTATCGTTTTCAAGCGCAGCCACCTGTGCAGCACCCCGCATTCCGAACAGGCAAGAGCCATATCGCTACCATTCTCAAGCAAGATATCTTGTTGCACTTTCCTTTTCAGCAGTTTGATCACGTTGTGGACCTGCTGCGCGAGGCCAGCCTTGACCCGAAGGTAAAAGACGTGAAAATCAATATTTACCGCGTCGCCAAGAATTCAGAAATCATGAACGCCCTACTCGCTTGTATTTTCAATGGCAAGCAGGTCACGGTCGTTTTTGAACTCCAGGCCCGTTTTGACGAAGAAAACAACCTTTGGTGGAGTAACCGCCTCAAAGACAACGGTGCCCACGTCATTTACGGACTGCAAAACCTCAAAGTACACTCCAAGCTCCTGCAGATCAAGCGCGTGTCAGAAGCCAAAACCCAATACATTACCTACATTGGAACGGGTAACTTCAATGAATCTACGGCTACAGTCTATACCGATTTAGCCCTCCTCACTGCCGATAAAGAAATCTCTTTAGAAGTGAGCCGCGTGTTTGGCATGCTCGAAAACAACCTCGAACGCCACGCCTTTCGCCACTTGCTCGTCTCGCCTTTCAATACCCGCCGCAAATTACTCGCCCTCATTGAGCGCGAAATCAAGTTTGCAAGGGCCAAGAAACCTGCTCATATCCGTCTGAAGTTCAACAACCTCACGGATGTCAAGATGATAGACAAATTGTATGCGGCAAGCAAAGCTGGTGTCAAAATTGAGCTCATCATCCGCGGTATTTGCTGCTTAAAACCTGGCGTGAAAGGCTTGAGTGAAAACATCACGGCCATTAGCATTGTAGACCGCTACTTAGAGCACACGCGCTTCTTTATCTTTGGCAACAACGGCAAACCGGAATATTTCATTTCGAGCGCCGATTGGATGGAGCGCAACCTTGATCAACGCGTGGAGGTGGGCACAATTGTCAAAGATCCTAAAATTCAAAAAGAAATTGAACTCATTTTTGAGTACCAATGGAAAGGCAGCGTCAAGGCCAGAAGTATTTCTGCAGACTACAAAAACGCCTACTCCAAACGCAACTTGCCGCCGTTTCATGCGCAGCAGGAGTTGTATGGATATTACAAAGCGCTTTCAGAAAAAATAACGGAGTAAGCCTAACTTTTGTCTGAGTGTCTCGAACTCCACTCCTGGTTCGTAGGCCGCTCTGCCCTCCTTTTGAAATGCATTGAGGATATCAATTAGGATTTGCTCTGTTTGATTTGGAAACAAAAGTGGCGCTTGTTGTGGTTGTGCTAACCAGTAGTTGATTTGTCTGTGGTAAATGAGGTCGAGTTCAGGGATGGTAGTTGCGCCTGCATCTGCGGCACCCAAAGCATTACAGGTTTGTTCGTAGTGCCCTTTCATTGGAATCACCATTGTTTTCTTCCCTAAAAATAAAGCCTCCGAAGGCAATTCAAAACCTGCACCGCACAACACGCCTGTTGCACTGATGAGGCTTTGCTGAAAGCGCAGTTGGCTAATGGGCTCGATA
>JBIIZO010000168.1:0-3941 GCA_044346245.1 Crocinitomicaceae bacterium | reverse complement strand
CCCTCGCCCTCCACTAATGGAATTTCGGCATAAAGGGTTTTGAGCAAACTACTCTTTCCGCTACCGGTTTTACCGATTAAATAAGCAAAGGATTGAGCAGCAAGTTCAAGCTGAACGTTCGATAAGATCAGTTGATCTTGTTGGTAAATATTGGCTGCAGCCAGCGCGATGACATTTGACACGAGTTCTAATTTTAGACAAATGTGTTCAATATGTCGTAACCATTTGTCAAAAGCCGCGATTTTATCTTAACAAATTCAGGTTTAAAACTTTTGATTGTAGGGGGCTTGTTGGGCCTGTGCCCCCATTAATTTTACATTCTATGAATCGTAACTTGCGTTATCTTGTCTTCCTGCTCTGTTTCCCATTGTTCTTTTGGGCTCAGGAGTCCGTTAAATATAGCGGAGAAAATGCAGCATTTTTCAATGCTGAAGAACTATTTACCAAAGCTCAGTTTGCCGCTGCCAAGCAAGAGTTTCGGGTTTTCATTGATGGCTGCCAAACTCAGCATCGCAATGAGCACGACCCGTATTTAATCAAGGCCTATTATTATGAAGGCATGTCGGCACTCAAGCTGTACCACAACGATGCCATTCCTTTGTTGGAACAGTTCAATAAAATGTATCCAGAAAACAACTTCAGAAATGAAATTGCCATCGGGGTAGGGTCTTACTATTTTCAGTCTGAGGATTACCTCAATGCCCAGGTAGCGTTTGCTCAAATCAATTTATCGGGTCTGAGTGCCGAACAAAAAGAAGAGGTTTTGTTCAAGTTAGGTTACTCTGCTTATCAAAACGAGGATCAAGATGCAGCCTACTTGGCCTTTAAGGACATCAAAGATGGCAGCACACAATACGCCAAGCCGGCGCTGTACTATTACGCGCACATCAGCTACGTGCGTTCGTCTTTGCAAGAGGCTTTAGAAGGTTTTCAGGCCTTGCAAAAAGATTCGACCTTCTGCGGGGTTGTACCGTATTACATCGCCCAAATTTTGTACAAACAAAACAAGTTTCAACAAGTCATTGACTTTGCGCCGACGGTATTGAACTGTGGTTTTGTCAATAATGAGTTTGATATTCAACATATTATAGGAAATGCTTACTACCAACTAGGTAAATACGACCTCGCACTTCCGTTTTTAGAACGCTATCACCAAAATGCCCGCGGCACCCGCGATGACTACTATGAGTTGGGCTTTGCTTACTACAAAACCAAACAGTACGAGAAAGCCATTAAGAATTTCGACAAGGTCACCCGCACTCAAGATAGCCTGTGTCATATTGCCATGTATCAAATTGGCGATGCCTATCTACTACTCAATAAGCTCTTGCCTGCGCGCAGTGCTTTTGAACGCGCAGCCGAAATGATATTTTTACCTCAAATCAAGGAAGATGCCTTGTTCCAGTTTGCTGTGTTGTCTTTCAAAGTGGATATCAATCCGTACGACGAATCTGTACGCGCCTTTGAAAACTATTTGAGCCAATATCCAGATTCAAAAAGAAAGCGCGATGTGTACCAATATTTGGTCAATGTGTACACCAACACTTCTAATTTTGCCAAGGCCTTAGAATCCATAGAAAAACTTCCGTCTAAAGATGCACAACTTATAAAAGTATATCAAACAGTTGCTTTTAACTACGGCGTAGAGCTGTTTCAAAAAGGACAACTCACTGAAGCTTATGCAGCGTTCAAGCGCGTAGATACCTATCCAATGGACCCGCAAATGGTGGCGCTTTCGCGTTACTGGATGGCCGATATCTCTTTCAGAAAAGAAGAATTGCCAGCTGCCATAAACATGTACCGCGATTTCATTAATTCTCCGGCTTCAAATGCTTTGC
The DNA here is from genome assembly GCA_044346245.1 of Crocinitomicaceae bacterium. Taxonomy (GTDB): domain Bacteria; phylum Bacteroidota; class Bacteroidia; order Flavobacteriales_D; family Crocinitomicaceae; genus UBA952. Next base: position 2,103 of record JBIIZO010000168.1, on the reverse strand, counting down.
CAGAGAAAGTAGATGCCTACTACAATATCGGCTACGCTTATTTTGAACAAGGCAAGCGCGAAGAAGCCATTCAATCTTTTAGAACGTATCTACAACTCAATCCAAACAAAGAAAATAAAGTCCTGGACGCTACCTTCCGCATTGCAGACGCTTATTATGTCAATAAGCAAAACTTGCAAGCCATTCAATATTACCAACAAGCCTACAACCTCAACTCTGCACTCAACGACAAAGCCCTTTTCTATTTGGCAAAAGCGCAAGGCTTCAACGGTCAGCTAGCAGAAAAAGCACTTACCTTGAGTAAATTGCTCAAAGAAGAGCCGGTTTCCAAATACCGAATGAATGCACAATACGAGTTGGCCCGCACCTATATGTCTCAGCTTAACTACGACGACGCGCTCAAAACGTATCAGTCTTTCTTGTCGGAGTTTCCTAAATCACCGTATTTACTCGATGTCAAACTCGACATAGCGGATATTTACTACAAAAAATGGGATTACATCAAGTCGGAATCGGCGTATCTCGAAATTTTAGCGAGTTACGAGCAGCAACGCGAGGTGTGTAAAAAAGTAGTGCTCAGTTTGATCGACGTTTATAACGCTCAGAAAAAACCAGATTTAGCCTCTGAGGTGATTGACCGCTATCCTTGCGCCAATATTTCTACTGAAGAAAAAGAGAACATCTTCTATTCTCCTGCTCTCGCTGCATATCAAGATACCAATTTTAGAGAAGCAGTGGAAAAATTTGAAATCTACCTTGCTAAATTTCCGAATGGGCGTTACGTCAATGAAACCTATTTCTACTACGGCAATAGCTTGCTAAAGACCAAAGATTCGAGCGCTGCTATTGTGCAATTTGAGAAGTATTTGGCCACATCAGTTAGCACTTTTGCAGAATATGCATCTTCTAAAACGGCGGCTCATTATTACATGAAAAAGAACTATGGGACAGCGCTGCAGTATTACCAAAAATTGGAGTCTGTTGCCGCTAAACCGACGAGTACTTTTGAAGCCAAATTGGGCATCATGCGCTGTGCATTTATGGTCTCCAATTATAATTTAGCCAAAGAAAATGCCCGCTTTGTTTTGGACAACGCCGCACTAACGCCGCAGCTCAGAGTAGAAGCAGAATATGCAACAGGCCTTTCCAACTACCATTTGAAACAATATGAAGTCGCTAAACCATCTTTAGAATGGTTGGTCAAGAACACGACAACTTCTATGGGTTCAGAAGCCAAGTATTTGTTGTCAGACATCTATTTTGGTCAGCAAATGTATGATGAAGCCGAAGCGGAAATCAAAGCTTTGCTCAAAATGAAACCAAGCTATAATTACTGGGTTGCAAAGGGCTTGCTTTTACAGACGCGTGTGCACATTAGCCGCGAGGACCTCTTTCAAGCGGAGCAAACGCTCAAATCAGTGATGGACTTTTATCCCGATCAGCAAGATGGCGTCTTGGCAGAGGCATCAGACCTTTGGGATGAGCTCATGCAGCTCAAAAACCCACCGGTCAACGAAGAACCACAACCAGAAATGAAAATTGAAATCAACGAAGAGTAAGCCATGAAAGCACTGATCAGCACATTCGTTTTGCTCCTAACCGGGCTCCAAATTTGGGCACAGCAAGGAGATAATAACATTACGGTATATACCATTACCAATCAGCAGGTAGAGCCCGCCACCCGCATATTGGAAAACCCGAAAATCATTGATTCTGTCAAGGCTACTGCGGTCAAGGACTATCCTTTATTGTTTTTTCAAGCAGATACCAAGATTTTGCTCGACACCATTGAAGCAGCCACAGTAGAAACCTCCGAGAAGCTGGCCAAGTTGTATCCGTTTTATGTAAAGGCAGGAATTGGCTCGGTAATTATGCCACTCGGCGAGATTTACTATACATCGGATCGGTCGAGAAATATGGTTTATGGCGCGCATCTCAAGCACCTGAGTTCTTTTGGCGACATCAAAGACCGCTCCAAGACAATCTATGCCCCAGCTCAATACGACCGCAGTTCGGCCAACGCTTATTTTGGCCTCAATGAGCGCAACTATCAGCTCAAAGTAGACGCCAACTACAGCAATAACGGCTTCCATTATTATGGCA
>JBIIZO010000167.1:0-4000 GCA_044346245.1 Crocinitomicaceae bacterium | reverse complement strand
GGTTGTGCCCGTCAGAGAAGAACCCAAAGACAGCGCTCAACAAGTGACGCAATTGCTCTTTGGCGAGCCCGTAGAAATCTTGGCGCACGGCCAACCTTGGCTCAAAATCCGCAGTTTTTTAGATGCCTACGAAGGTTATATTGACCACAAACAAGTCCTTGCCCTGACCGAAAAAGAACTCCGTCGTTGGCTAGATGCCAGCATTTATTCCAATCAGCAGTTTCAAATCATAAACGGTCCATTTGGCGCACAAAACTTGAGTGGAGGGTCGTTAATTGGAAGTGCGTTGGCATTCTCTATCGGTGATTTCAACTACACAACTGAACAGGAAACAACAGCAATTGATGGCTGGGCCTATGCCATGAGCTTTCTCAATACGCCATATTTATGGGGCGGAAAGTCCATTTTTGGCATCGACTGCTCGGGTTTTGTACAGAACGTTTATCGTCAGCTAGACTTTAATTTACCTAGAGATGCCTATCAACAAGCAGAAGTCGGGAACCTGGTGTCGTTTGAAGACCGTCAGCTACTCGATTTAGCGTTTTTTAAAAATGCCAACGGCAAAATACATCATGTTGGCTTGGTGGGCCCAGACGAACAAATTTTACACGCATCAGGGCAAGTACGCCTTGACAAACTCACTGCCGAAGGTATTTACAATGAAGCAGCCGCAGATTTTACACATTCTCTCTTTGAAATTAGACGCTTATTTTAGCATTCTTCCGATATTTGCAACATATAACTGACGCCATGAAAGACCAAGCCATTTTTAACCTGATCCAAGCCGAAAAAGAACGCCAATTGCACGGCATTGAACTCATTGCCTCCGAAAACTTCGTGAGCGAGCAAGTGATGCAAGCCATGGGTTCTGTACTCACCAACAAATACGCCGAAGGCCTACCTGGCAAGCGTTATTATGGCGGCTGCGAAATCGTTGATCAAGTGGAGCAATTAGCCATCGACAGACTTTGCCAACTTTTTGGCGCAACTTGGGCCAATGTGCAGCCGCACTCTGGTGCCCAAGCCAATGCTGCGGTGTTTTTAGCTTGTTTGCAACCCGGCGATAAAATCTTAGGCTTTGACCTTTCACATGGCGGGCACCTCACGCATGGTTCACCTGTCAATTTTTCAGGTAAACTTTACAAGCCTTTCTTTTATGGCGTAGACAAAGAAACCGGTTTGGTCGATTACGACCTCATGGAAGAAACTGCCAAAAGAGAACTTCCCAAAATGATCATTTGCGGTGCGTCTGCCTATTCAAGAGACTGGGATTACGCCCGTATTCGCAAAGTAGCCGACGAAATTGGCGCCTTGGTTTTGGCCGACATCTCCCACCCTGCAGGCATGATTGCAGCAGGCTTACTCAACGACCCACTCGAGCATTGCCATATCGTGACCTCCACCACCCACAAAACACTTCGTGGGCCAAGAGGAGGCATCATTATGCTGCGCCACAATTTTGAAAACCCATTTGGTTTGCGTTGGAACAACGGCAACCTCAAATCAATGGGCGCGTTGCTAGATGCAGCGGTTTTCCCAGGTATTCAAGGTGGGCCACTCGAGCACGTCATTGCCGCAAAAGCAGTTGCTTTCGGCGAAGCGCTAGACCCCGCGTTTAAAACATACATGACCCAAGTTCGCGACAACGCTGCAGTATTTGCGGCAGAAATGGTCAAGTTGGGCTACAACATCGTTTCTGGCGGTACCGATAACCACAGCATGCTCATCGATTTGCGTTCCAAAGGCATCAACGGTAAAGACGCCGAAAATGCTTTGGTCAAAGCCGATATCACCGTCAATAAAAACATGGTGCCTTACGACACCGAATCTCCTTTCGTTACTTCAGGAATCCGCATTGGAACGCCTGCCATTACATCGAGAGGCGTAAACACCTCAGAAATACCACAGATTGTGAGCCTTATTGACCGCGTACTCATGAACGCCAACGACGAAGCCACCCTAGCAGCGGTCAAAAAAGAAGTGAATGCCCTCATGAGCGGCAAGCCTCTTTTTGCTTGGTAAACGATCCAACTTCGTAAACAACGATGCGCTTTCAATCCAGAAAAGATGGGTTTTTGTGGGCCGTTTCGGGTTTTGTTTTCGCGATCTATGCTTGCGTAGCTCTTTTTATCTACCTCACTGAAGGTGATCTCACTGCTATCTATGGACTCTCCTCCGTATGGTTGCTCTTGTCGGTTTTCATGATTTGGATTTTACCCAAAACCACCCATTATACTTTTTTAGATGACCACTTGCTTTGCCAAAGCGTGGGTTTCAAGAAAAGGATTTATTACGAGACCTTCAACAAATTGGAGCCTTCCAATGGTCTTTATGCAGGTTGGAAAATGAGCACCGCTTGGAACTGCCTAATTTTGCGCTACAACAAATACGACGAGCTCTTGATTTCTCCGCAAGACGAAGCGGCTTTCACCGAACTATTTGAAACAAAAAAAGCCCAGTTTGCCAAAACAAACTGAGCTTTTGAAAAGATCTGAAGGCCTTAGGAACTAATCGATTCCGATTTTGCCTGTGCTCACGCCGTGGCAAGTATTACAAGCACCTGTGCCCAGCGGTGAACCCATGGAAATACTGGCGCCAGAAGGCCCGGTTACTTTCGGATACAATCCGGTATAATCCACATTGGCTGTTGTGTAGAAATTTCCTTTGCTGTCAATATCGATCGTGTACTTGAGTGTGCCAGAACCGTTCGGACCCGTGTAGAGCTCCACCTTTCCGGAAGAAACTGTATTCTGCAGATCGGTCTGATAAACGGTACCTGCTACATTGAAACAGCCCTCGCCTTCTCCGGTAGAGACATGACACTGCATGCAATTCATTCCTTTGTTGTGCGAATCGTCGGAACCTATACTGCTGATGTTTTCTTCATTGCAAGCAAAATATTTTTGACAAGAAGCCAGCGTCAGTAGGCCAAGAAAAAGTCCGGAAAGTAAAAAAAGATTGGTTGTTTTCATGAATGTTGATTGAAAGTTGAATTTGTGAGTTGAATTTGTACATTGAGGTTTGGAGTTGTACTGTTTTATTCTACTTCTTTGTTGCGCATCGCGAGCAATTCATATGCGCCCTTGACGACAATTTTGGCTTGTTTGAGTTGAGCCAATTTCTTGCTCGTTAAAGCCACGCGGCCATCTTGCGACATCAGTAAGTCGACTTCGATTGGTAAAAAGTTGCCCTTGCTTGAAATAAACACCACATTTTTGCCATTTTGCAGCACCACAGCCTCTTCAGGCAAGGTATATTGCAATTGGTTGTGGGCCATGATTTCTGCCTTCAGGAAAGAACCTGGTGTAATATCCGCAGGAAGTTGATCGAAATGACAATGGACCTTGACGGTGCGCTCTCTGCTGATCTCGCGACCAATTAAATAGATTTTAGCACTGGCAGTCTGATTGACGTCTACAAATTTAAGCTTGACCAGTTGGTTTTTGCGCAAGAAAGACAAGTATTTTTCATAGACGGTCAGCTCCGCATGCGCATGCTTTAAATCTATGATTTCCAAAAGATTGTCTTTGGGTTCGGCGAAAGCCCCCACATTGGCCGTAACCTTCGTGATGACACCCGAAAACGGAGAACGAATGCGTTGGGTGCGTTCAATTGTACCTTTTTGCAGGGCAGCCATGTTGACGTTTGCCATTTCGAGTTGAACAGAAATACCTGCCAATTGAGCTTTGTTGACCAGGTAAGCACTTTTGGCCTGCTGAAAGCTTTTGGCCGAGCCCGCTTCTTTTCGTAGAGTTGTTTTTGGCGCTCGAGGTCGGCAGAAAGGAATTCCATTTGACCTTGCAATTCGAGGTAAGTTTGCTGCAACTGAATGATTTCCGGATGTTCGACAACCAACAACACTTGGCCTTTTTGCACCATCATGCCATCCAAGACCTTGATTTCTTTGATGTAACCTCCAAAAGGCATGGCGATGTACGATTTATTTTGCGGCGGCACATCGATGATGCCATTGGCAAAAACACTAAGGCCCATTTGCTGC
>JBIIZO010000051.1:0-13082 GCA_044346245.1 Crocinitomicaceae bacterium | reverse complement strand
AGACGTCGATGTCGTTGGTATTGGCCAAGTGCTCAGTTGGGTAACCGATACGTGCATCCATGCCCGTGAGGTATTCGATGAGTTGCGTGAGGTGCTTGAGTTGCGAACCACCACCTGTAACAACAATACCGCCGATGAGTTTTTTCTCGTAATCTGTGCTCTTGATTTCAAGGTTAACCAATTCGATGATTTCTTCCATGCGGGCTTGAATGATGCTCGCCAAATTGCGCAAGGTAATTTCTTTCGGATCGCGTCCACGCAAGCCAGGTATGCAAACAACTTCGTTTTCATTGCTTTCTGAAGCCAACGCACTACCGAACTTCACTTTGAGCATTTCGGCCTGACGCTGCATGATCCTGCAACCTTCCTTGATATCTTGGGTAATGACGTTGCCGCCAAAAGGAATCACTGCGGTGTGGCGAATGAGTCCGTCGTGGAAAATAGCTACGTCGGTGGTTCCGCCGCCGATATCAACGAGTACAACACCCGCTTCTTTTTCTTCTTCTGAGAGCACCGCCTCAGCAGATGCAATGGGCTCTAAAACAATATCTTTGACTTTCAGACCAGAGCGGTCTACGCAACGGGTAATGTTCTGAACGTTGGTCACCTGACCACTAATGATATGAAAGTTGGCTTCTAAGCGAACGCCAGCCATTCCGATCGGATCTTTGATTTCTGGCTCGCCATCGACGATATATTCTTGTGGAATAACGGTAATGATTTCTTCTCCTGGATTCATGACCATTTGATACATGTCGTCAACGAAGGCATCGATGTCTACCTGAGAAATTTCACCGTTGGTGGTGCGGCGCGTGTAAATACCGCGATGTTGCATGCTTCTGATGTGCTGACCAGCTATACCGACATGCACATTTTTGATTTTAAGGTCGCCTTCTACAGCATCTTGAGTAGCCTCAACTGCGGCATTAATGGACTGAACCGTGCGTTCGATGTTAGAAACCACACCACGCATCACGCCCAAAGACTCGCTTTTGCCCATGGCGACGATTTCAATTTTGTCGTGTTCGTTTTTGCGACCGACAAAGCAAGCAATTTTAGTGGTGCCAATATCCAAACCGACAACAACACGGGTGCTCTTTACCTCGGGATTGTTATTTTTTTCTGCAAACGATTTGTCCTTCATACTTGACACTTATTTCTTTGTATTTGTTCCAACCTTCGTGAGGCAGGGCTTCTTTGTAAAAATGGCTCAGACGTTCGAATTTGTCTGAAACTTCAGCGGTACTGCGTGCCGGGCCGAAGACAATTTGTTGTTCACCAAGCAACGGAATAAGAATGAAATCACCGTCGGGTTCTAGGTAAACTTGACCAATTAATTTTTGCATTAATGGATCATTACAAACATAATTTGAAATGCGGTAGATTTGACCAATTTTTTGAGAACTTTTCAAATTTGAATTGTTAATAAAATCACAGTGAATACGGGGGTTATAGGCATCGGGGATATGCCCCGAAAATACAAGCGTTCTGGCCGTATGTAAAGCGGAGCGATACATCATAAAACCGTCCTGATCAAGGTAATAGCTTTGACCTTTCAAATTGAAGATGCGCGCAATTGGTTTGCGGAGTTCTAATTTGATTTCCCAATTCGAACCTATATGCTTGAATACATCTACGGTCTTGACTTCTGCCATAGCCGCAATTGTGCGCTCGATGCAATGCGTATTGAGTTCGCCAACTTGCATTTCGCGGCGAAATAATTTGCGCAATTGCAAGCGAGCAAGCAATTCTGATTTGGTTAAAAAAGCGTTTTCGTCGGCAGCATGGATCGAAATTTTGGGCGTGTCGAGCACTTTTTCTTGTTCGGAAACCTTCCCAAAGTAAAAAATGACAACTACACCAATGGCGAGCAGCAACCAGAAGATCCTAAAAAGCCAAATTTTCATCGCGGTTGTTTTTGCATATTGAGTAAAGCTGTCAACGGACCAACCATGCGGTCAATATCGCCAGCGCCAATGGTGAGCACCACACCTTTTTGTGGCTTTTGAAGTGCCGAAAGTATTTCATGTGAATCCAATACCCACTTGTTCTGAAGCGGAGTGAGCTTTGCCAACCATTCGCTCGTTACACCTGGGATTGGCACTTCGCGCGCTGGATAAATTGGCAACAAATAAAGTATATCGAGTTGCGCCAAAGCTTGGGCAAATTCGGTTGCAAAATCTTGTGTGCGCGAGAACAAATGCGGCTGAAAGATACCAGTGACGTGCTGCCCCGGATAAATGGCCTTTACCGAAGAGATCAGGGCATTGATTTCTGTCGGATGATGCGCGTAGTCATCGATGTAGGTCAAATCAGGGGTGCGTAAATGGTATTCAAAACGTCTTTTGACGCCTTTGAAACTTTTGAGCGCCGTTCGGAGCGTTTCTACGTCAAAACCCATACAATCGAGTAAAGCGATACAACCAAGTGCATTTTCTGCATTGTGAATGCCGGGCAAACCGAGTTCAAATCCTTCGTAATAGTGCGCGCCGATTTTCAAATCGGCCACCTGAAAACCGTTCTCGTAGCGCAGGTTTAAAAAACTGTAATGTGCTGTTTGAGAATCAATTGCATAAGTAAAAATCGGAGCCAAACTTTGGAGCTGAAGACCTTCTTTTTGAATACAAAATCCCTTCGGATCAATACGCATGGTAAACTGCCTAAAACCCTCCAAAAATGCATCTTCGGTCCCGTAGATATCGAGGTGGTCAGCATCTGCAGCGGTCACAATTGCTGCAAATGGGGAGAGCTGTAAAAAACTGCGGTCGAATTCGTCGGCCTCAATAACAGCATACGGACTTTCGGCGTGCAGCACTAAGTTGGAGGCAAAATTACTGGCTATTCCGCCTAAAAATGAGGTGCAACCTACTTCAATCTCGGTCAAGAGATGGGTCAATAAAGAACTGGTTGTTGTTTTGCCATGGGTTCCGGCCACGCAAAGCCCCTTGTAGGTTTGCGTCAGTGCGCCAAGGACTTCGGCGCGCTTCATGATCTGAAAACCGTTTTCTTGAAAGAAGTTAAGTTCACCGAGCGCTTTGATCGCTGGCGTATACACAACCAGCGTGTTTTCAGGATCTTGAAACGCTGACGGAACTTCTGTTCCTAAATCTTCATAATGGATAGCGATGCCTTCTTCCACAAGTTGCAGCGTGAGCACTGTTTCTACTTTGTCGTAACCTGCTACTTGCTTGCCTGTAAACTTGAAGAAGCGGGCAAGCGCACTCATGCCAATGCCGCCGACACCCACAAAATAGACCCGATCAAACACTGCTAACTGTTTCATATTTTGGCGACTTTCAAACAAGCATCTACGATTTCTTTGGTGGCATTGGGCAGCGCCATTGTTTTCATGGCCTCAGACAGCGCTTGCTGCTGAGCAGGATCTTGAAGGAGCGCTAAAGCCAAGGGCACTAACTTTTCTTGCGCCTGGGCATCGGTCACCAACAAAGCAGCACTGCGCTCAACAAGTGCGCGGGCATTTTTAGTTTGGTGGTCTTCGGCTACATTTGGTGAAGGCACCAAGATAGCTGGCTTGGCCACCAACGCGAGCTCACTCACGGATAGCGCACCCGCACGCGAAATGATCACCGTTGCTAGCGCATAAGCGAGGTCCATCCGCTGAATAAAAGGGAAAACCTTCACATTTTTAGGTAATGTCTGTTGGAAATTCAACAATTCTTGTTCAAACGATTTGCCGCATTGCCAAATGACCTGTACATCGGATTGCGCAAAAACGGAAAGTGCGGAACGCAGCGCGTTGTTAAGGGTTCGGGCACCGAGGCTCCCGCCCATGACAAACAAAGTGGGCTTACTGGCATCCAGACCAAAAAATTCGGCTGCTTCTTGCTTTTTTTCATCCAGGTTTTGAAGCAAGGCTGCGCGCACAGGATTGCCTGTGAGCTGTATTTTTGAGGCTTCAAAAAACTTGTCCATTTCTGGATAAGCGACACAAATTGCCTTGGCCTTGCGCGCTAAAAGTTGATTGGTTTTGCCCGGGAAGGAATTTTGCTCTTGCAACAAAGTGGGTACGCCAAGTAACTGCGCCATTTGCAAAGTGGGGCCACTCGCATAACCACCTACCCCAATAACTAGCTCTGGTTTAAATCGTCTGATGACAAAAAAAACTTTTGTTAAGCTGAGCAATAATTTGAAGGGAAGCAATAGATTTTTGAGCGTCAGTTTGCGCTGAAAACCTACAATAGGCAAACCCACAATTGGATAACCTGCTTGTGGCACTTTTTCCATCTCCATTTTTCCTTCGGCACCTATAAATAAAATATCGGCAGCCTCGTTGCGGCGCTTGATTTCGTCGGCAATCGCTAGCGCAGGAAAAATATGTCCGCCTGTGCCGCCTCCAGAGATGATGATTTTAGTCAATTTCATTTTGTACTGGGCTTGCAAATTGATTTTCTTGTTCGTTTTTGGGAAGTTCTTTGGCAAAAGACTGCACCACGCCAATGGAAATGCAAGCCATGACCAAAGCCGACCCCCCCATTGCTAAAAATGGCATGTTTTGACCCGTTACCGGAAACACACCCGTGCATACCAACATATTCACGCTCGCTTGGGTCAGTAAATGAATACCGATACCCATGGCTACATAGCTTTGAAAGAGGTCTTGGGTTTTAAGAGCAAAACGGATCATGCGAAAAAGCAAGATCAGGTACAGCAATACGAGTATCAAAGCAGATGCAAAACCGAATTCTTCTACAAAAGTGGCGTAATAGAAATCGGCATAGGCCTCGGGTAAAAATTCTTTGAGCTTGCCATCGCCAACGCCTTGTCCGAAAACAGCGCCCACCGAAATGGCCAATTTAGCATTATTGGCTTGTTGGTTGGCCTGCAAACTTTCAATGCTCTGGTCTTTGGCATCTACGCGATTATTGATGCGGTTCATCCAGGTGTCGTAGCGCGGCAATAAGTTCGCCTTTGGAATCGCTATGTGCAAACCGACAATGAGCAAGACCATGCCAAGCCCCACACCTGCAATTGTAAACAACTTCAAAACTGGTACATGACCAATAAAAAGCAGCAACATGCTCAACATAAACACCATGGCTGAAGTCGAAAAGTTATCCTTTAAGATGAGCAAACATATGGCACCTATCGGTATCAACAAAGGAAAAATACCCTCTCTCCAATTATCGAATTTTGGTTGCTTCTTGACCAACAACTTGCTCAGATAAATGAGCAGTGCGAGCTTGGCAAAATCCGAAGATTGAAACGTGAGATTGACAAAAGGAATGCGGATCCAGCGGCCGGCACCATTCACTTGGGCACCAAAAAACCAAGTAAAAATTAGGAGCGCCAAGCCTAAATAATAGGCAAACTTAGCCAACTGACTTATGTACTTGGCTGGCACGCGATGAATCGCGTACATCCCCGCGAAACCGAGTACCACATAAACCAAGTGCTTAAAAAGATATAAAAACGGAGAACCGCCTTCTATTTTGATCAAAATTGGCACAAAACTATACACCGTTACCAACGAAAAAGCCATCATTAGCAAAGTAATGATCCAAATTACGGGGTCGCCTTTCAGATAAGATAGATAGGTTCTCATAGCGGCGCTTATAACATGCGAACTGCTTGTTTGAATTGCTGACCGCGGTCTTCGTAGCTGCTAAATAAATCGAAACTAGCACAAGCCGGTGACAACAAAACGGCATCGTTTGTTTTGGCAAGCTGATAAGCAAATGAAACCGCTTCATGCGCAGATTTCGCCTCTACGATCACCTCTACCTTATCTTTGTAGGCTTCAATGATTTTCTGGTTATCCAAGCCAAGGCATACAATTGCCTTCACTTTTTGAGCTACTAAATCGAATAATTCGCTGTAGTCATTGCCCTTGTCGACACCACCTACAATCCAGACGGTCGGTTTTTCCATGGATTCTAGCGCAAACCAAGCGGCATTGATATTCGTAGCCTTTGAGTCATTGATGAATTCAATACCATTGACTTTGGCTACAAACTCCATGCGGTGTTCGACATTGACAAAATCTTCTAGGCTTTCTCGCACGATATCCGTGCGGATTTCAACGAGCCTTGCTGCAATTCCTGCAGCGAGCGCATTTTGGGTATTGTGTTTCCCTTTAAGAGCTAATTCGTGGATAGACATGGTGAGTTGTTGTTTGTTTATGTTGATGTATAGTTGTTGCTGATCTGCGTAGCCACCGTTGAGCTGTGGCGTTTGAATAGAAAAAGGCACCAATTGAGCGTTGGTCTGCATTTGCCCAAGTTGTGCGGCAATAATGGCGTCGTCTGCATTGTAAATGAAATAATCTGCAGCGCCTTGATTTTGAAGAATGCGAAACTTGGCATTCACGTAATTTTGCATTTGGTAGGCGTAACGATCGAGGTGATCTGGGGTAATGTTCGTGAGGATAGCGATATCTGCTTTGAAAGTGAACATGTCGTCGAGCTGAAAAGAACTGAGCTCCAAAACATAGCAATCAAAATGCTCAGTAGCCACTTGCTTGGCAAAACTTTGCCCTACATTACCGGCAAGACCCACATTTAGCCCTGCTTTTTTCAGGATGTGATAACACCACATGGTAGTGGTCGTTTTGCCGTTGCTACCGGTAATGCAAATGTGCTTGGCCTTAGAATAATACCCAGCAAACTCGATTTCTGAAATGACCTGAATGCCTTTTTGACGGATGGCCTTCATGACCTCAGCTTTCTCTGGAATGCCTGGAGATTTGATGATTAAATCGGCGCAAAGAATTCGAGAAAAATCATGTGAACCCGACTCAAAAGCGATGTGCTGTTCGTTTAATTCTTGTTGAAAAGAAGGTTTTATGTTTGCGCCGTCAGAAACGAAGACGCGCCATCCTTTAGCCTTAGCCAAAATAGCTGCCCCGACGCCAGATTCTCCGGCACCTAAAATAACAAGCAAGCGATTTTGGGCTTCCATCTTAACGCAATTTGAGGGTTACGATCGTGACAACAGCCAAGAGTACGGCAACAATCCAGAAGCGGGCAACAATTTTTGCCTCGTGGATACCCTTCTTTTGATAATGGTGGTGCAGCGGAGCCATCAAGAAAATGCGCCTGCCCTCTCCGTATTGCCGTTTGGTGAACTTGAAGTAGCCCACTTGCAGCATCACCGACACGTTTTCAATGAGGAAAATACCGCATAGTACCGGAATGAGGAGCTCTTTGCGAATGGCAATGGCAAATACCGCAATGATGCCGCCGAGTGCCAAGCTACCGGTGTCTCCCATAAATACTTGGGCTGGGAACGCGTTGTACCACAAAAAGCCCACGCAAGCGCCCACAAAAGCCGCAATAAAAATCACGAGCTCTTCGGCCTCCGGAATGTACATGACGTTGAGGTAGTCGGCAAATTTGGCGTGCGAGCTCACGTAAGCCAAGACAGCCAAAGCCAGGCCCACAATAGCTGAGGTACCCGTTGCCAAACCATCGAGGCCATCGGTCATGTTGGCGCCATTCGAGACCGCGATGACAATAAAAATAACGATTGGGATGAATATGAGCCAACCGTAAGACTTATTGACGTCGCCAATGAGCCAGTTGTAATTGAATTCATTGCCTTTGAAAAAAGGAATGGTGGTGGTCATGTCATCGGTGCGAATCCATTTGTAGTTTTCACCTGCATTTTGGGAGTGCTCATGGGTCACAAAACGTTCATCAGCCTGCAATTTATAGTTTGCTGAAACGCGTTTGTGCACCACTACATCATTCGAAAAATAAAGAATACCGCCGACAATGAGGCCCACGCCAATCTGCCCAATGACTTTCGAGGTGCCTTTTAAGCCTTCTTTGTTCTTTTTGAATACTTTGATGTAGTCGTCTAAAAAGCCAATTAGGCCCAACCAAACGGTGGCAATGAGCATCGTGATCACATAGACATTCTGCAATTTGGCGAACAAGAGTGTCGGAACCAAAATGGCCGCTAGAATAATGAGCCCGCCCATTGTTGGCGTACCAGATTTTTCTATTTGCCCAGCCAAACCGAGGTCGCGGACGGTTTCGCCAATTTGCTGCTTGCGCAGGCGGTTAATAATGCGCTTGCCGATCACAACCGATACAATCAAGGAGGTGATGAGCGCCAAAGACGCGCGAAACGAAATAAATTGGAACAATCCTGCACCAGGAAAATTCTGTTGATCGAGCCAGGAAAACAAATAATAGAGCATGTTATTTATCGAGTTGGTTAATAAGTTCTTTGGTAATCGCGACGTCGTCAAAAGCGCTGCGCACGCCGTTGACTTCTTGATATGTTTCGTGACCCTTGCCAGCGATGAGTAGGATATCTCCCGGTTGTGCCAAGAGCAGCGCCGTTTTGATCGCTTGCTTGCGGTCGAGCACGGCTAGCGTGCGGCTTGCCGCTGCAGCATCTAAGCCCGCTTCCATGTCGGCAATGATTTGCTGCGGGTCTTCGGTTCGGGGGTTATCTGAGGTGAGTACGACTTGCTGGCTGCGCGCTGCGGCAATGGCAGCCATTTGAGGACGCTTGGCTTTGTCGCGATCGCCGCCACAACCCACCACGGTAATGACTTTGTTATTTTGCTGAAATGCTGCAATTGTTGCCAAAACGTTCTCAAGCGCATCGGGCGTATGGGCGTAATCGACAATTGCCGTAATGCCTTTAGGGCTGCGCAGGTGCTCAAAGCGGCCAGCTACGTGTGTGAGTTGACTCATGACGCGCAACACCTCGAGCGGCTCCTGCCCTAAGCCCACTGCCAAACCATAAACCAAAAGCAAATTGGAGGCATTGAAAGCACCCACCAAACGGGTGTGTACTTCTTGGCCGTTGATCTGTAAAACCAAACCACTGAGGCTGTTCTCGATGATTTTCCCTTTGAAATCGGCAGGCGTTTTGAGGGCGTAAGTTTGGCGTTTTGCGCGCGTATTTTGAAGCATCACCATGCCGTTGCGGTCATCGGAGTTGACCAAAGCCAAAGCCTGAGCCGGCAATGCATCAAAAAATGCCTTCTTGACGCGCAAGTATTCGGCAAAAGTATGGTGGTAATCTAGGTGGTCATGGGTAATATTGGTGAAGCCAGCAGCTGCAAAATGCAAACCGCCTATTCTGCCTTGGTCTATGGCATGAGAGCTCACTTCCATGAAGCAATACTGACAACCCGCAGTAACCATATCGCGCAGCAGCGCATTGAGCGCTACCGGATCTGGCGTGGTGTGCGTGGCGGCAATGGCTTGGGTGCCAATTTTATTGACCACCGTAGACAGCAGGCCACAATAAAAACCCAACTGACTGAAAAGATCGTGTAATAAGGTAGCGGTGGTGGTTTTACCGTTGGTACCGGTAACACCCACCAAAGTAAGTTCTTTGGAAGGATGCCCGTAAAAAGCACAAGCTAAATGCGCCAAGGCCGTATTGGTATTTTCTACCAAAACAATAGTGGCATCGGCTGGAAGTTCAAGTTGTTGTTGCACCAAAAACATGCGGCTACCTTGCGCGTAGGCCTGAGCTGCGTATTGGTGTCCGTCGGTTTGGGTACCGACCATACAACAAAACAAGACGCCTTGGGTTGCCTTGCGCGAATCAAATACAAGTGCAGTGGGCAACTCCTGCATGTCACCTTGAAGAAGTGTATAGGGTAGATCCGAAAATAACTGCTTGAACTTGCTCATTTTTTAATGTAATTTGATTTGAATCAACTGGCCCTTCACCAGGGACTGACCAGGAGCAATAGACTGGCTATAAACCTGCCCACGGCCCAATAGGCGTACAATGAGCCCACGAGATTCCAATAAATAAACGGCGTCTTTGGCGCTCATCCCACTGACATTTGGCACCTTTTTGTCTAGAATCGCTTTGCGCTGTACTTGCAAACGCTGATCTGCGGTATCGGCTTGCACCCATTCACTAGAAGTGTTGAGCTGATAGCGCACATTGAGCTGCTTGAGCAAATAGGTCAAGTCTTTGCTGTTGCCACTTTTGAATTGAGGCACATCTGTAGCCAACGGATTGCGCGGATCATTGACAGCGCGGTGGTATTGTAATGAGGACGCGTAAATTTTGTTGGCAATCTCGGCAAATACGGTGCCCGAAACAGCTGCACCATAATAGGCGACCACCGGGCGCGCAATTACGACAATACAAGAATAGATTGGCTTTTTGGCAGGAAAATATCCGACAAATGAAGCCTGATATGCCTTGATTTTTTGTTCACGATAACCGCTTTCCCCTCTCAACTGCGCGGTTCCTGTTTTTCCGGCAATGCTGAACAAAGAACTCTTGAGTTGCTTACCCGTACCGCGGATCATGACGCCCTCCAAACATTTTTGCAAAATTTTGAGTGTATGCGTAGAACAAATCTCTGGATTGAGTACTACTGGATTAAAGGTTTTGATGACCTGACCGTGTCTTTTGATTTTCTCCACAAACAACGGACGAACCAACTGCCCCTTATTGGCTACAGCATTATAAAAAGCCAAAGTCTGAAGTGGTGTTTGCATTACTTCGTAACCCACCGACTGCCAAGGCAATGAAAGCGCTGACCAATTGGCGTCGCCCGGTTTGGAAACCTTTGGGCGCGGCTCGCCTTCTAAGTCAATGCCCAACTTCTCTGTAAGCCCGAATTGCTCCAGACGTTTAATAAACATTTCTGGGTCGTTTCTATACGAGCGATTGATCAATTGCAAAATGACGTTCGAGGACTTCTCAAAAGCCTGCTGGATAGTAATGACGCCATAGCCCATGCCATGATTGGAGTCTGACATACCATCGTCGCCCACAGTGTAGCGCCCAGTTGCATTGACTTTGTCGGTGATTTTAAATCGTTCGTCTTCCAAACCCGCCATAATGGAGGCAAGTTTGAAAGTGGAGCCAGGAACTTCTAAATGCCCTATGGCATAATTGAAGCTCTCTGTGTATTTTCCTTTGCTGACCTTCGTGAGATTGGCTATAGCTCTTACATATCCGGTCTTCACCTCCATGAGGATAACGCTACCGTGTTCGGCATCCATGTAAATCATTTGCTTTTCTAGCTCAGAATGCGCAACTTCTTGGATTTCTTTATCGATGGTCGTGACCACATCTGCACCCTCTACGGCATCCTTGATGATTTTACCGGTGCGTTTCCAGCCCGAAGAGATGCGTTGTTCGATTTCCTTTCCTTGTTCGCCTTTTAAGTAATCGTAGTAGGCTCCCTCAATACCGACGCGCAACGTATCGTGTGCGTTTTGAATTTTGTAGTACCCTAGTGTGCGGTTGAGTAAGTTGCCAAAAGGTTTTTTGCGCATGATAACTTCGACGTTATCGATGATGCCCCCTTTCATTTGACCTAATTCAAAGATGGGCAACTCTCGGAGTTTCTTGCGCGCTGCGTTGGTCACCTTTCTGCGGATCAGTAAATAGCGTACCCCGTTGGCTCTTGCACTGCGGATTTGCTGTTCGTAAGTTCTCGCTGATTTTTCAGGATACAAGCGGTTCAAGCCTTCGCAAAGCCCGCTGATTTGCGTATCGAATATTTCTTCCTCGACTACAGTCGGATCCATGTAGATATCGTAGAACGTAACGCTGGTCACGAGCGGTACCTCGTTATGATCGAGGATTTGCCCCATGCGTGGAATGCGGTCGGCAACTCGCGTTGGCAACTCGCCTTTTTGAGTTGCATAGGCCACTCCAGGTCCGTTGAATTGCAAATCAAGTGTGGAGTACAACACCAAAATCATGATGGCCACAAACCCGAAGTAAACCAAGTAAGCGCGGTAATAGAGGTATTTTCTATCCTTACTCATTGATTTTTTCTTTAATGCGGATCACTTTGGTGGCATTCTTGGTTTCCTTGAGCTCACGGCTCTCCAAGCGTTCTGCCATTTTGAAACGACGCGTCACAAGCTCTAGGCGAGCCTTAGCTTCGATGAATTCTGCGGCGTGTTGGTCTAGGTTGCGCTGGGCTGCATCGGTGTCTTTGGTGAGTTGCTTACCGTAATAGCCCTTTGAAATGAGCAACAAAAGCAACAACATGATGAAAAAGATATAGTTGAGGTTATCGAGCACAAAAGATTTGGTCAAAAACTCGCCATTGAGAATTTGTGCAAAAGCATTGGTTTTGCTTCCCTTGCGGTTCTTGGTTGTAGCTTCCTGCGACTTAGCCATTTTTCTTTGCGATTCGGAGTTTGGCACTACGGGCTCTTGAGTTGCGCTCACATTCTTGTGCATCGGCAACAATAGGATGGCGATTGACTTCGGTCATTGGCTTTTGTACGTTGCCAAAAAAGTCTTTTTCGATTTCACCCGAAAAACTCCCTCTTTTCATGAAGTTCTTGACCAGGCGGTCTTCTAAGGAATGATAAGACATCACTACCAAACGGCCATCGGGCTTGAGCACCTGCGCAGCTTGCTCTAAAAAATCTTTGAGTACTTGCATTTCTTGATTGACCTCAATGCGAAAAGCCTGAAAAACTTGCGCGTAAAATTTGTGGTCTTTAAACTTGGGCGCAAAACGCTCGAGCGCCTTGATCAAATCAAAAGTGGTGAGAATAGCGGCGTTGTCGCGCTGGCGCACTAAAGCAGCAGCCAAAGCTCTTGAATTGCGCAATTCGCCGTATTCGTATAAAATAGATGCTAATTTTTGTTCGTCGGCTGTGGCAATAAGCGCTGCTGCAGACTGCCCACCGTTGCGGTTCATGCGCATGTCTAATGGGGCGTCTTCGCGAATGGAAAACCCGCGTTGCGCGGTATCAAATTGATGGGAAGAAACGCCTAAGTCGGCAATGATGCCATCGACCTGCGACAGACCAAGGGCGCGCAAATAGTTTCTTAAAAAAGCAAAGTTGGCCGGAACAAAATGAAAATTTGGCGCTTCCCAAGCGTTGTTGCGGGCATCTGGATCTTGATCAAAAACAACGAGCTGTCCGTTTGGGCCCAATTGCTCAAAAATAGCACGGGCATGACCGCCGCCGCCGAAGGTGACATCTACATAAGTACCGTTCGCCTGGAGGTCTAGACCATCCAAGCAAGGTTGCAACATGACGGGAATGTGGTAGTCAGTATTAATCTTCATTGTCTAAATCACCCATTACTTCATCCGCTAAATCAGCGAAATCTGCCATGTTGCCTTCGATCATTTCGAAGTACTTAGA
>JBIIZO010000166.1:0-4029 GCA_044346245.1 Crocinitomicaceae bacterium | reverse complement strand
CTCAACGGTTACCGCAGCAAAGAGCGCATGCCGCTTAATTTTGGCGAATTCACTGAGCCATTGGGCGTCCCGGAAATCGTACAAGAAGGTACCGACCTCACCCTTGTTTCATATGGCTCCACATTTAATATCTGCGAACAAGCCGTAGCACAACTCGCTGACTTCGGTGTTTCTGTTGAACTCATCGATGCCCAAACCTTGCTTCCGTTTGATATCCATCACGTCATTGGCCAATCTTTAGCCAAGACCAACGCGCTCTTAATTGTAGACGAAGATGTCAGCAGCGGTGCGAGTGCCTTTATGCTCGATCAAATTTTAGTGAAGCAAAACGGCTACCAACACCTCGACCTCGCGCCACAAACCATGGCAGCCAAAGACCACCGCCCTGCCTATGGCTCCGACGGCGACTACTTCAGCAAGCCCAACCTCGACGACATCATCGAAAAGGTCCTAGACATGATGCACGACCTCGATCCAGAAAGTTTTCCGAAGGTTTATGAATAGGCACAAAAGGAATTTGTAATTTTGTAAAAAAAACAAGTGCTCAGAAGTCTTTTTAGTCTTTTACTGGTCGCCTTATTCATCTCAAAGCTTGTGTATGGTTTGATTTGGCAAGTCCATTATGAGCTCAATAAAGCTGAAATCACCGCGCGTTATTGTGAAAACAAAAACAGACCTGAACTCCATTGTAACGGTCAATGCTATCTCGCAAAGCAACTTCAAAAAGCTGATTCCGCTCTCCAAGCCAAAGAGCAAGAGCAACAAAATCATCTCGATCTTGGTGCTAAAATCATTTCAGAACAATTCTATATACTGAATGAAGCTCAATTTTCAGTTTTGCAAGCTCCATTAGTTCAAGCACAGAAAGAAACCCTGAGTAAAGCAGCTCATTATTCCTATAACTATATTCAAAACTGTTTTCATCCACCTTGTATCGCTTGATTGAATTCCTATTCATCATTATAAATACAAATCATGAAAAATATCAGTTTAATGCTGCTACTGGCACTTTCTAGTAGCGCGTGGGCTTGTGATATATGCGGAGGTGTGCATGCCAATAGTTCAATCGGACTTTTTGCAGCAAACCGCTTCCATACACTTGGCCTCAGTACACAATACAGAAGTTACCAAAGCTACGATAACGAACAATTACATTCTAAGGAGGAATTCCTACTCAATAGCTTGCAATTGCGTTTTCAACTGAGCCCTAAACTTCAAATTTACGGCCAGCTTCCGTATCAAGTTGGCAAACAAAGCCTTGATGGTGAAGTGAGTACGAAGTATGGTCTAGGCGACATGCAAGGCTTGGTCAACTATATTTTGCTGCAACAAAAAGATTCAGTGGGTATTACCCAGCACTTTTTAAGTGCAGCAGGTGGCGTAAAAGCGCCAACTGGTTATTTTGTTTCGCCGTCCAACTTGCAACAAAACATGTACCCGGGCACCGGATCTTGGGATTACAGCTTGTTGCTGAACGGGTACAAAAGACTCTCCACTCTATGGGGAATGCAAGCTGAGCTGAGTCAGACTTTGAAAGGAAAAAACACCTATGCCTTTCGCTACGGCGCCTCAAGTCAGGCCTCGACTGTTCTGGTCTATAATTATAAAGTCAGTTCTTACCGCTTGTTGGCTTCTGCAGGTATTCAAATCGATTATTTTGCCGCAAATCATTGGGATTGGGAAACCCTTTCAGATGAAAGTTTACATCAGGGCCTATTGGTGCAAGTTAAATCGAGTGTCAACTTGCTGACCTATTCATGGCTATATAGCCTTCAAGCACAGCTGCCAGTTTGGCAAAACATCAATCGTGGTGCCCTTAACTTTGGCCCACAAGTTCAAATTTCTATCCAATATTTAATTCAACAAAAAAAACAATCATGAAAAATATCTTTTCAATTTTAAGCATCGTTCTCGTTATTTTATTC
The DNA here is from genome assembly GCA_044346245.1 of Crocinitomicaceae bacterium. Taxonomy (GTDB): domain Bacteria; phylum Bacteroidota; class Bacteroidia; order Flavobacteriales_D; family Crocinitomicaceae; genus UBA952. Next base: position 2,104 of record JBIIZO010000166.1, on the reverse strand, counting down.
GGAGCTACTTCTTGTGATAAAAACAAGCAAAAAGCAACTGGTGAGCTCGAAATCGCTTTTGAACACGTTTGGGGTATGGACGAAACAGCCTTTAGTCTCAATACAGATTATGTGCATCCTATGAACAGCGAAGCCCTCAATTTCAGCACTTTCAAATATTACGTTTCGAATATCATCCTTACTAAAGAAGATGGCACACTATGGAAAGACTCCAACGGCTATTATTTAATTGACCTTAGTAAACCAAGTTCACTGAACCTCGCTTTAAGCCATGTACCTGTCGGGACTTACAAATCCATGACCTACACACTAGGTGTCGATAGCCTTCGCAATGTTTCTGGAGCTCAAACCGGAGCGCTTTCAACCGCGAATGGTATGTTCTGGAATTGGAATTCAGGTTATATCATGCTGAAGGCAGAGGGAACAAGCCCTGCATCGAGCTCAGGAAGCTTTGCGTATCATTTAGGTGGTTTTAGTGGCCAGTACAATATCGTCACAACCAAAACGGTCAATTTTGACACTGAGAAACTCATGATCAACAATGACCACGCTTGTGAAATTCATATGAAGGCAAGCCCATCTTATTTACTTGGTAATGATGCTGTTGCAAACGGTGCTAATGTCATGATGCCCGGGGCAAGAGCAAAATCTCTAGCGTTAGATTTTTATAGTTCTGTCGTTTTTGAACACTTACACAATTAATAACAATGGGTTTGCTTTACCAAAGTAAACTTGATCAAATTTGGAGCCGCCTATTTGTGGCGGCTCCTTTTTTCGCTTGGCTATTCATCAGTTCTTGTACAAAGGAAAATGTTTCAGATTTTCAAGCGCAAGTTCCTGCTTATTTCCCAAAACCCAATTACACGAAACATGTTCAAGATTACACGAAAGGTCGTTTTGAACTTGGTAAACAACTCTTTTTTGACCCTCTTCTTTCTACAGATCATAGCACCTCCTGCGCGAGTTGCCACAGCCAAACACATGGTTTTGCGGATCACAATGTGCGTTTCAGCTCAGGAATATACGGCAGAAAAGGCGTTCGCAATACGCCAAGTATTGCCAATATGATTTGGTATCCAGCATTTGGATGGGATGGCGGCGTCAATCATTTAGAGATTTTTCATTTAGGACCACTCACCAATGAGTTGGAGATGGGTACGGAAATGAATGGAGTTTTAAACCGTCTGAACCACAATCAAAACTACCGTAATTTGTTTAAAACGCACTATGGGGTTGAGCAAATCAGTGATTATGAATTATTCAAAGTGCTTACATTGTATATTTCTCAAATTCAATCTTTTCAAAGTAAATACGATCAATATCGGCAAGGAAAAGTGAACTTTAGTTTAGAAGAGCAAAAAGGGTACGCATTATTTAAAAGTCATTGTGCAAGTTGTCATAGTGAACCACTCTTTAGCAATTTCAGTTATCAAAATAATGGACTTGACAGCGTATTTGCCGATAGCGGAAGAGGAAAGATCACCAAAGAAATTACGGACTATGGAAAATTTAGAGTGCCTTCGTTGAGAAATGTTTCGCTCACCTACCCTTACATGCACGACGGCCGATTTTGGAACTTGAACGAAGTTCTTGAGCATTACAGCAATGGCATTGTTGAGAACAGTCAAAACCTCAGTCCTGATTTGAAAAAAGGAATGAACTTATCCGCAGCACAGAAACAGCAACTCCTTGCGTTTTTAAATACGCTCACCGATTATAAATTACTGAGCGATAAACGATTTTATTAAGACAAAAAAAGGGGAGCCGAAGCTCCCCTTTTTCATTTATATTTATTGGGTAACAATTATGCTTTAGCGTCAGATTTAGCCAAGGCGTAGATTACCAAACCGAAACCGATTTTATTGACAGCATCACCAATGTTGTAAACAACATCCATCCAAGGGTTTGGACCAGAGCTACCGAAAGCACCGAACAAGCCACCTGGTGTACCGATGATGTAACCCAATGGATAGATAGCCCATCCAACAAGTACGAACCATGCCAAGATGCGTGTTGCTTTTGCAACTGCAGGACCTGCAGATTCAGCTAATTTAGCCACTTCGCCAAACCATACAAGGTAAGCGATGTAGAAGTAAGCAGCACC
>JBIIZO010000050.1:0-13212 GCA_044346245.1 Crocinitomicaceae bacterium | reverse complement strand
CATGTGATTTATTGAGGTCTTGTTTGAGGTTGAGTGCAAAGGTATCTTGGAGGGTCAGGCCATCGGCGCTCAGGGCCATTGGCATTTGTGCAGACACTTTGAGTCTCAAATGGCTGTGCGCAAAAGCTTCGTCGTGGCCAGCAGCGGTGTTGCCCCAAGGGTTGGGTTGCAACTGATAACTAACCTCTTGAAAAGCACCGAGGTTTTCGAGGTAACTTTTGATATTGCTGTTATTTTGGTCAAAATGCAGGTTGAGCGTACTCGGCTGAAGGGAATTCCAGGTACCTACCGCCGGGGATAGATACATACTTGGACCAATGCTCGGCGCTGTCAAAGAAAGTGCTTGCCCTTGCGTATTTGTCGCATTCAAGGATTCAATTTGGGCGCGCAAGGCCATTTTAAAGCCATTTTCTATTTGCAAATCGAGGCTGAGGTCGGGTAAGGCAATACTGCCATTGGTGATTTTGTCAAGATAGGGCAAGGTAAATTGTTCTTGACCGGCAATGAGCGCCGATCCAAAATAGCCTTTGGCGTAATCAAAACGGAGGTTTTTGAAAGAAGCCTCGAATTTAAAGACCTGATTGTTGTAAATGGATACCGTTTCACCGCTTGGATCGGTTTTGAGTGTGAGTTTGGATTGCAGTTGATTGAATTCCAATCCCTGCTGCCCACTTAAATCGATGTCGTAGCCACTTAAGTTGATATTTTCTGTTGCCACAGTTGGATTTTGAACCGTGCCCTGGGGTACCGTATAGTTTTGTAAAAACACCTGACCATTTTTGCTCACCCCAGGCAATTCAATTTGATACATGACAGCCGTGTTGAGCGGGTTGTAGACTTTGAGCTGAATTTGACCCGACTGCACGCGCACTTTCTTGAGTTGGATGTCGCCGAGTTCGAGTTCGTGCACCTTCACACTATTGACGAACACAAAGCCGGGCGTCACGTTATTGACTGTAAAATTGGATTGGTATTGCTGCGCAATGGCCGTATCGGGAATTTTGACGATATCCGATAAACTGAGGTCGAGTAAGGTCCGGCTCAGGTTGATGTCGATTTGGTTATTGCTGATACTGAGCGTAGAATCGTTGTAGAGATGGGCCAAGCTGAGGGTGTCGTTGAGGACAGGCAGCAGCCAATCGGTTTGCCAGCGCGTGGCATCTTTCTTACACGAAAAAAAGCTCAGTGCAATAATTAGGATTCCTAGCCAACGCATTTGTTTCATTTTCAATTTGCTACATTTTCAATCACCGCTGCGTAACCTTGGCCAACGCCGATACACATGGTCACTAAGGCATAACGTTTATTGCTGCGTTTTAATTGCCTTGCAGCGGTTAAAAGCAAGCGCGCGCCACTCATGCCGAGCGGATGCCCTAAAGAGATGGCGCCGCCGTTTGGATTGATGCGTGCATCGCGGTCTGCAAGACCCAGCGCACGCGTGCAAGCCAACACCTGGGCGGCAAAAGCTTCGTTGATTTCGATCAGATCCATTTGATCTAAGGTAAGACCTGCTCGTTCGAGTGCCTTTTGGCTTGCTGGTACCGGGCCAATGCCCATGATGCGGGGCTCTACCCCTGCCACTGCAGCAGACAAGATTTTAGCCATTGGCTGCAGTCCGTGTAGACGAACGCCATCTTCATTGGCCAACAACAAGGCTGCAGCGCCGTCGTTGAGTCCTGATGCATTGCCCGCCGTAACGCTACCGTCTTTTTTGAAAGCTGGACGCAAGTTGGCTAAGGTGTCTAATTTAGTGTTCGCACGAGCGAATTCGTCTTTTTCAAAAACGATGGCTTCTCCTCTTTTTTGAGGAATTGAAATAGGAGTTATTTCTGCTGTGTAAAAGCCTGCCGCCTGCGCTGCTGCTGTTTTTTCTTGGCTCCAGCAAGCAAAAGTATCTTGATCGGCTCTGGAGATTTGGTATTGATCGGCTAAATTTTCGGCGGTCATGCCCATGCTGTCTACGCCGTAAAGTGCTTCCATTTGCGGATTGATGAAACGCCAGCCAAAGCTGGAGTCATGCATTTGGGCATCGCGGCCAAAAGCACTAGAGGTTTTGGAAATGACCCAAGGGCCGCGCGTCATGTGCTCTACGCCACCCGCAACGTACACATTGCCTTCGCCGTTGCGCAAGGCGCGCGTAGCATTTACAGCTGCGGCCAAGCCCGACGCACAAAGTCTATTAACGGTTTCGCCCGGTACTTCTATCGGATAACCTGCCAATAAGGAAGCCATTCGGGCCACATTGCGGTTGTCTTCGCCTGCCTGATTGGCACAACCGAGCAAAATATCTTCAATACACTTAGGGTCTAGGTTAGGATGGCGCTCGAGTAAGGCTGCCAATACTTTTGCGGCTAAATCATCGGCGCGCAGGGTTGCTAAACTTCCGCCAAAATTGCCAATGGCACTGCGGATTCCGTCAATTAAATATACTTCTTGAGACATTGTTTCGATTTTCTATTCAAAGATAAAATAAAATGTGCCGTCGACAAGAATTCACCAATTTTAGTTATGTTCGTAGCCATGGAAAATACGCACTGCCCGATCTGTCAATTTTCGGCAACTCAACCCATTTTCGATAACACGCTTTTGAAGTGTCCAAAATGTGGGCATGGATGGGCCAATCTCCAACTAGATCAAGCTTATTTACAGCAACTTTACGCCGAGAACTACTTCAAAGGAGAAGAATACGCAGACTACCTGGCCGATAAAGAAATCCTGCAACTTAATTTTGCCAAGCGCACCAAGCAAATCGCCTCACAAGGCTTAGCGCCCAAAAAAGCTTTAGAAATTGGCTGCGCCTATGGGTTTTTCTATGAAACACTCAAAGAAACCTTTCCTTCGGCAAGCTACCAAGGCTACGATATTTCGGCAGCGGCAATCAGCTATGCCAATGAACATTTCGGCCCTCATTTTTCATCTGAAAACTATTTAGAAACAAACTCCAACCAAACCTACGACGCCATATTCATGTGGGACGTAATAGAGCACTTGTCTGACCCAGAGGCTTTTTTGGCCAAAGCAAATAAGGAGTGTGAACCTGGCGGCATGCTCTACCTCACAACCGGTGATTTTGGCGCGCTTTTACCCAAGCTGCAAGGCAAAAAATGGCGCATGATCCACCCCCCAACGCACTTGCATTATTTTACGCAAAAATCCATGACGGCACTTTTGCAGCAGCACGGCTTTGAACCCGTTTTTTACAAATACCCACCGGTCTACCGCTCCTTGAGACTGATCTATTTTGCGCTGTTCATTTTGAATAAAACACCAAAGCGTTTACACAATTGGCTCTACGAGCGCATCCCGAAAGCGGCCTCCATTCCGATCAATACACGCGATATCTTTTTTGTTGGCGCCAAAAAAACAACCGTATAATGTACCACACCATCACTTCCGCAGACCTCAGCTTTTTTGAGTCGCTTCTTTCAGACCGTTGTAAATCAGACCTCGCTACCCGCGAAGCCTATAACCACGACCACACCGAAGACCTGCATTTTACGCCAAGCGTGGTACTCCTGCCACAAAATACCCAAGAGGTTTCAGAAATATTGGCTTATTGTCATGCGCACAATATCCCAGTTACGCCTGCTGGTGCCAGAACAGGCTTGAGTGGCGGCTGCTTGCCCATTCATGGCGGCGTACTTTTGAGCTCCGAAAAACTCAACCGCATCATCGAAATCGATGAAAAAAATGCGCAAGTCACTACCGAACCTGGGGTCATTACAGAAGAATTACAAAACGCCGTCAAGGCCAAAGGTTTGTTTTACCCGCCAGACCCTGCCAGCAAAGGCTCTTGCTTTATCGGGGGGAATATTGCCGAAAATTCAGGCGGCCCCAAAGCGGTCAAATATGGCGTCACCAAAGACTGGGTGCTCAACTTAGAAGTGGTTTTGGCCGACGGCACCGTTATGTGGACAGGAGCCAATGTTGTCAAGAATGCCACTGGGTACAACCTCACGCAATTAGTGGTGGGTTCGGAAGGTACTTTGGCTTTTGTGACCAAAATTGTGCTCAAACTCATTGCCCACCCTACCCAAACGCTGCTCATGCTCGTACCGTTTTACGACGCTGTACAGGCTTGCGAGGCGGTGGCCTCCATTTTCAACGCGGGCATTACGCCCAGCGGCCTTGAATTCATGGAACACAACGCCTTGCGCTGGTCTCAGACCTTTTCTGGCGATTTCAGCATTGAAGTCAAGGATACGCATGCGGCACATTTACTGATTGAGGTCGATGGTTTTGATGCCGAACAACTCATGAAAGAATGCGAAGGCATTATGGCTGTGCTCGAGACTTACCCGACAGACGAGATTTTATTTGCCGAATCTGAAGCCCAGAAAAACACACTCTGGAGCCTGCGCCGCAAGGTAGGCGAAGCCGTAAAAGCACAATCTGTCTACAAAGAAGAGGATACGGTAGTGCCGCGCTACGAGCTACCGCGTTTGCTTGCAACGGTTAAGGCCATTGGGCAAAAATATGGTTTTGAATCGGTGTGTTATGGCCATGCCGGAGACGGCAACTTGCACGTCAATATCATCAAAGGAAACTTAAGCGACACTTTTTGGAATGAAGAACTCACTGTAGCGATACGCGAACTTTTCACGCAAGTTATTGAGATGGGCGGCACTATTTCTGGAGAACACGGCATTGGCCTAGTTCAAAAACCCTACATGGACCTCGCTTTTAGCCCAACAGGCCTTGGGCTCATGCGCGGTATCAAGCAAGTTTTTGATCCAAAAGGTATTCTAAACCCGGGGAAGATCTTTTAGGCTTCCATCCAATGCAAATTGCGGCTGTACAGCAAGACCCACACGCCACCATAAAGAATCCCAACAATCGTTAGAATGGTAGGAATACCGGTAATCGGATTGAAAAGATAAGGCAAGACCACCAAACCAAGGCTGTAAATGATGTAAAAATGAAAGCCTAGTTTGCGGCGTTGGTACATCAAAATAACGCCCGCTAGGCCCAGCATCAAGATCAAAAACTGAACGCTGTTGTAGACCTGAAAATGCTTAAACATGTTGTCCGTGACGCTTTCCATCTGGTCGATGATGTAGGTAAAATCAGCTGCACCGCCTTCTTCGAGCTGTTCGCGCATGTTGGCAAATTCTAATTTGGCTTGCTTAATCATTTTGGTGTCAGGCTTCGCGCCGAGCATACCGCTGAAAGACCCTAAAAGACTCACGCTCATATTGATACTAGACAGGATAACCAAAACCAATAAGAAAACCGGTCTTTTCTTCTTGACGATAGGCTCGTCTTGAATTTCAAAATTATTCATGTGCTAAATATTGTTGTAAAAATTGTTGGGCTGCGTGCATATCGGTAGCCATAATGCGGTCTGATTCTAGACTTTCGACCACCGTTCTGAACTGGGCGTGGAGTGCTTCTGTCCAGACGGCTGCTTGTAAAGGTCTTCTGAATTCAAGGCCTTGCGCAGCATGAATGAGTTCGATGGCGAGGATTTTTTGACAGTTGTCTAGGACGCGATAAAGTTTGGTAGCGGCATTGGCACCCATACTGACGTGGTCTTCTTGGCCGTTGCTGCTGTCAATGGTGTCTACAGATGCAGGTGTGCACAATTGTTTGTTTTGACTCACGATAGATGCACAAGTATATTGGGTAATCATGAGCCCAGAGTTGAGCCCCGGATTTTTGACCAAAAACGCAGGCAAACCGCGCGTTCCGGAAATAAGTTTGTAGGTTCTGCGCTCAGAGATGCTGCCCATTTCGGCCATTGCAATGGCTAAGAAGTCGAGGATAAGCGCCAATGGTTGGCCATGGAAGTTGCCGGCAGACACCACTTGGTCGTCGTCCGGAAATACCGTTGGGTTATCGGTTACGGCATTGATTTCTCTCGTGACAATTTGCGCGGCGTGGTCAATGGTATCTAAGGTTGCGCCGTGTACTTGGGGTATGCAACGGAACGAATACGGGTCCTGGACGTGCGCTTTGGCTTGTTCCATGATTTGACTGCCTTCCAATTGGTTTCTGAACCATGAGGCTACACGAATTTGCCCCACTTGGTTTCTGATTTCATTGACATTAGCCGCAAACGGTTCTTTGCGGGCGTCGTAGGCTTCAATGGAGAGCGCAGCAACCTGATTGAAGCCTTCAAACAAGCGGTAAGATTGCGCTACGGCATAAGATGCATACGCAGACATAAACTGCGTACCATTGAGCAAAGCCAAGCCTTCTTTAGACTGAAGTACAATTGGTTCTAAGTTGAATCTTTTGTTTAATTCAACTGTGCTTATCTTCTCATTTTCAACATAAACCTCTCCTTCCCCAATCAAGGGAAGTGAAAGATGTGCAAGCGGTGCGAGGTCGCCAGAAGCGCCCAAACTACCTTGCTGATAAACCACCGGATAGATGCGCTCATTGAAGAAAAACAAGAGGCGTTCCACTGTGGCTAATTGCACGCCAGAGGCGCCTTTAGAAAGACCGAGCACCTTGAGTAGAAGCATGCGGCGCACCACTTCTTGCGGCACCTCCTCACCCATTCCACAAGCATGAGAACACACCAAGTTGCGCTGCAGTGCTTCGAGGTCAGCATGGCTAATGGCGGTGTCGCAAAGGGAGCCAAATCCGGTATTGATGCCGTAAATGAGTTGGGAACTCTGTGCTACTTTTTGATCGAGGTAGGATCTGCATGCTTGAATGCGCTGCGTTAATTCTTGTCCTAAAACAAGGGGTTCTTTGGTGGTCAATAAATGCTCAAACTCTTCTAAGCTGAGGTAAGCAGTAGTCAGTTCTAAAGACATAATCAAGGAAATTAGTTGCGCACAAACTGCGCGAAATCTTTGGCAAAATAAGTCAGGATCCCATCGGCTCCCGCACGGCGCATGCTCAAAAGCATCTCGCTCACCGCGCGCTCGTAGTCTAGCCAACCGTTTTTAGCAGCAGCGTAAACCATAGCGCACTCTCCACTTACGTTGTAAGCCGTGATAGGCAAAGGAAAATTCTCTTTGAGTAAGGCAATGACATCTAGGTAACAAAGCGCAGGCTTCACCATCAGCATATCGGCGCCCTCTTCAAAATCGAGCTGAGCTTCGAGCAAGGCTTCTCGCTTATTAGACGGATTCATTTGATATGTTTTTTTATCGCCTGATTTAGGTGCAGAATTGAGTGCATCGCGGAAGGGGCCATAAAAAGCGCTGGCGTATTTAGCGGTGTAAGACATTATAGAAACGTCCGTGTAGCCTTTTTCGTCTAGTGCATTGCGCAAATAACCCACACGGCCATCCATCATGTCCGAAGGGCCAATGATGTCTGCACCAGCTTGTGCTTGCGCGAGGGTCATGTTGGCTAAAATGGGCAAGGTTTCGTCGTTGAGAATGCGGCCATCTTGAACCAAACCGTCGTGACCATCAGAAGAATACGGATCCATGGCTACATCGGTCATGACCACCAACTCTGGAAATTCTTTTTTGATTGCCGCAATGGCGTGCAAATAAAAGTTGTCGTCAGACCAGCTATACGTGGCCATTTGGTCTTTGTGACGCTCATCTACCGCCGGAAAGATATCGATCGTAGAAATACCAAGTTTGAGACAGGACTCTAATTCTGGCAACAAACGATCTAAAGACCAACGGAAATTATTGGGCAAAGAAGCTACTTCATCTTTGATGCCTTTCCCGTCTTTGAGAAAGATAGGGTAAATAAGGTGCTGTACGCCTAATTGCGTTTCTTCCACCATGTGGCGAATGACGCTGTTCTTGCGGTTGCGTCTGGGGCGAATGGTATTCATATGCTTACATGAGCATGCCGCCACAAACATGAAGCGTTTGTCCGGTGATGTAGGCAGAAAGATCAGAAGCCAAGAAAACAGTAGCGTTGGCAACGTCTACTGGCTGGCCACCGCGTTTGAGCGGAATGCTGTTGCGCCAAGAAGCCACAACGTCTTGGTCGAGTACTTCGGTCATTTCAGTTTCAATGAAACCAGGCGCAATGGCATTGCAACGGATATTGCGCGAGCCAAGCTCAGCAGCAATGGATTTGGTGAATCCGATAAGGCCTGCTTTAGAAGCTGCGTAATTGGACTGCCCCGCGTTTCCTTTGACACCAACAACTGAACTCATGTTGATGATAGAGCCTGAACGCGCCTTGAGCATCGGCTTTTGAACGGCTTTGGTAAGGTTGAAGGCAGATTTGAGGTTGGTATTGATGACTTCGTCCCATTGTTGTTCGGTCATGCGCATCAAGAGCGTGTCACGGGTAATTCCTGCGTTGTTGACAAGCACATCCACGGTGCCAAAAGCAGCAACTACTTCGTCTACGAGTTGTTGAGCTTGGTCAAAATTAGAAGCATCTGAGCGGAATCCTTTGGCAATGCCGCCATTGGAAGTAAGTTCGGCCTCGAGTGCACGGGCTTTCTCTTCAGATGATAAGTAAGTAAATGCAACGGTTGCGCCTTGTTGTACGCAAGTTTCTGCGATTGCTTTACCAATGCCGCGTGAGGCGCCAGTAATTAATACGACTTTGTTGTCTAGTAATCCCATGTTATTTTGTGTTGTTATTTAGGTTCAAAGATAGAAAAGACTTATTAGAAATAATGCGCAAATCTTCGCGATGAATGCCCTTTCTTTTAAAAGTGGTATCGCAGAGCGAACTGGCATAATGCGGCGTTACTTCCACACAGCCCGACTTCACAATCGGAAAAACTTCCTCAATTTTTGGCGCACTGCAATAAGCTGTTTGTCTCTTGCGCAAGCCGGCTTGTATCGTTTGCAAGAGGCCAGGTGAACCTTCTAGAAACAACCTTGAAATTTGATTTCCTTCTCGCGTAAAGAGGTAATTGACGATTGTTTTGCGCGTACCTTCAGACATCGGGCAATCTAGCCACACTTCTTGATTCAGGCTCAACACTTTATCGGTTACCCACAGCACTTTGTAGTGGATACGCACATTGCGCTGCCCCACACAAAAAGCACCCAAAGTATCTTTTTTGAGCAAGTGCTGCATTAATTTGGTGAAAGGATGACCGCCAAAATGAGGGTATTTGATTTGAATGCTGTCGAGCTGCAGGTTTTGAAGATTGTGCTTGATGGGTTCTGCCGTGGCGGATTGCTCGAGCAGGTCAAATTGATCCATGCGGGCACGGTTTTCACGGCCACAAGCAAACAGCATTAAACTCAATAGTAAAAAAGACCCGACTTTAGAAATCATATCACGAGGTTGCCATAAAGATCGTAGTGATCTGCGCTGGTGATCAATACACGCGAAAAATCGCCCAATCGAACATAGCCTGCCGATTTTTTCACCAATACTTCGTTGTCTACCTCCGGGGAGTCAAATTCAGAGCGCCCGATGAAATAATCGCCTTCTGTGCGGTCAAACAAGACTTTGAATTCTTTGCCTACTTTGAGCTGATTGAGCTCATAAGAGATGCCGCTCTGCAATTCCATAATGGCATCTGCGCGTTCTTTTTTGATCGCCGCCTCTACGTCGTCGGTAAACTGATAAGCGTGGGTGTTTTCTTCGTGCGAATACGTAAAGATGCCCAAGCGGTCAAAACGCGTGCGCTCTACGAAGTCGTACATTTCTTGAAAATCAGCTTCGGTTTCTGAAGGATAACCAGCTATGAGTGTGGTGCGCAAAGCCAAACCAGGCACTTTGGCGCGGATGGCAGCCACGAGTTCTTCGGTTTTTTCGCGGGTGATACCGCGTCGCATGGCTTGCAAAATGCGCGTGGAGCCGTGCTGCAAAGGCATGTCGAGGTACTTGCAGATGTTGTCGCGCTCGGCCATCACATCGAGTACATCCATCGGAAAACCAGATGGAAACGCATAATGCAAGCGGATCCAGTCCAGACCTTCGATATCGGAAAGGCGCTTGAGTAAATCAGAAAGCGCGCGTTTTTTGTATAAATCAAGACCGTAATAAGTGAGGTCTTGGGCAATGAGCATGATTTCTTTGACGCCTTTAGCAACCAAACCTTTGGCCTGCAATACCAAATCTTCTATTGGTGTAGATTGGTGCTTGCCGCGCATGAGTGGAATCGCACAAAACGAACAAGGGCGGTCACAGCCCTCGGCAATTTTGAAATAAGCATAATGACTTGGCGTGGTGAGGATGCGCTCTCCAACGAGCTCGTGTTTGTAGTCGGCTTTGAGTGTTTTGAGCAAGCGCGGGAGCTCACGGGTGCCAAAATAGGCATCGACCTCCGGGATTTCGCGCTCTAAATCTTCGCGGTAACGCTCGGACAAACAACCCGTAACATAAACTTTCTCGACCAAACCATCTTGCTTGGCTTCTGCGTAGCGCAAAATGGTATCGATAGACTCCTGCTTGGCGTTGTCAATGAAGCCGCAAGTATTGATGATCACAATCTCTGAATCGTCTTGTTGGGCTTCGTGCTCGACCTCAAACTGATTGGCCTTGAGCTGTGCCATCAGCACTTCAGAATCAAAAGTATTTTTAGAACAGCCAAGTGTAACCACATTGACTTTATTCTTTTTAAGGGTTTTCGTCTTCATTCGGTTACAAAAATAGGACTCTTTGCGCAATTGGTATTACTTTTGACGACACTTGTCAAGCAAGAACCCATGAAAACGCTTTTTATCCTCCTATTATCCTCGTTACTCTTTTCTTGTTTCGTACCAAGATCTAAACGCGTACCACCATTAAGCTATATGCAACGTCAACTTTCAGAGATCAACGATTCACTTTACCAAAGTGAAACCGAGCCCATCCAAATCGATTCGCTCCAACTTGAAGCAAATATCCTGACGCTTTACTATTCATGTCCTGACGACCCAGGAGAATTGAGCTTATTAGGCAGTTCAATGCTTGCTAAATCATTTCCTCCCATCAGATCTTGCAAACTAATGTCTTCGAGTCCGAAAGCACGTTCACACAATTTATCACCCTACAAAGGGTCTGTGCAATTTGACATCAAGCCACTTAGTCATAAATTCATCAAAGATGCGCCTACCTACCTTCAAATTCAAGGTTGGCCTGAAAAAATACTTTTTATTTACCCTGAATAATGGAAGAAGAACGCATTGACAAAATCATTCTCGAACGTGGCCTAGTTAGTTCCCGTGTGCGCGCCGAGGAAATCATCAAAAAATATGGCGTAAAAGTCAACGGCAAGCTCTTTTCCAAGCCTGGCAAAAAAGTGCCTACCGATGCCGTCATTGAACTGCTCGCCGCAGAAATTCCTTGGGTTTCAAGAGCCGCCTACAAGCTGATCGCTGCACTTGACCACTGGAAAATTGCTGTCAAAGACCAAACTTTCATCGATCTAGGCGCCAGTACGGGCGGGTTTACGGAAGTCATGCTAGACCGAGGTTTGGCAAAGTCTTTTTGCGTTGATGTAGGCCAAAAACAACTCCACGAAAAAATCAAAAACGACCCAAGGGTTGTCAATTTGGAAAAAACACATGCCCGCGACCTCACCGAAAAACTACTCCCAGAACAAGTAGACGGCTTGGTGGTGGATGTCTCTTTTATTTCACTCGAGAAGGTCCTACCCTTCACGATTCCCTTTCTCAAACCAAAGGCAACCGTTGTTTTATTGGTCAAGCCGCAATTTGAACTCGGTCCGGGTGCTTTGAACAAAGCGGGCGTCGTGAAAGACACCAGTCAGTACCCTGCACTTTTAGAAAACGTCAAGCAAATGGCGCAACGCAACCAATTGCAATGGAAGGCTTACATCGACTCTCCTATTCTCGGCGGCGACGGCAACGCCGAATTTTTAGGCTATTTTGAAAAGATTTAAGCTATTTTTGCAGCATCATGATGACTATTGAAGCATTAGAGCGGGCATTTTTAGACCTCGAATTTCAGGCCAATCGGATTGCCAAGCTCAAAGAAATTGACCCCGACCACCTTCAAAAATTCAATGCGCGTTCAGAAGAAGTGCGCACACAACTCTTGCAAATGGGGCTGCATCCAGACCTCCATGCCAGCCTAGACGCCTTTGACCCGATCGATGAAAACTACCAACCCGCTTTTGGTTTTGGAAGAAAACTACTGAACATTCTTTTACTGGGTCAACACAAAAAGCGTTTCATTCCCAAAAGACAAGAAGCTTATTTCCGAAAAGAAGTGTCCGAGAGGCAAAGGCTATACAACTACGCCAAAGACCACCTAAGCATTGATTAACTAGTGAATATGCTCGAGCTGCTTGAAAACTTTTCCTTGATTGGTTTGAAGGACTAGCCAGTAAAATCCGGACTCAAGAACATCTAATTGAACTTGAAATTCCTTTTCATTGACAGCTACAAACGAAAGTGAAGTTGTTTTCCCCGATACATCCACAAGAGCCATACTTTCCAAGTGAAGCCCTTCGGAGAGCGCTACTTTGAACTGTCCGTAGTTTGGATTTGGATAGACCACCACTTCCATACCGAGATTTTCCTCTAACGCAGCACCAGGCTCTGTAAAAGCACAAGCACATTTGTTTTTAACCTCGTTGGTGGCCACAACTGCTGGCGCTTGATAGATAGCCTTGACCCAGCAATGCTGACCAACTTGAGTTGCCGTTGCATTGCGCAGGCGGATGGTGTACCAACCGCTGTAAGTAGGCGTAAATGTAAATACGCCATTGTCAGTTTGAGTAGCCGAATCGATCGGGCTGCAGTCTTTATCGAGGACAGCAAGCGTGAGCGCTAAATTGGGCGCACTCGGATACCACTCAATTTGAACTTCTTCGCCGGCTTTGGCGTAAATACGTCCCGCTACCCTGCATTCGAGGCTATTATTGGGTAATTTACCGCCTTGTTGCAAGGAGTTGGCGTGGCGATCGCCGAGGTCGTCGTTCATTTCCCATTCTTGGACCACGTTTTTTGCTGGGCGCTGATAATTGGCGGTAATACCTTGCGGGGCCCATACACAATAGCCTCTGCGACCTAAATTGGCGCTGCCGTCGCAGGGCGGAATGGAAATATTCACTTTGCCACCACCGTAAACAGTTGTAGGATTGCTGTTGGCGCCTGAGTAGTCTATCAATACGGTGCCGTCGGGCCAATTGGTTTGCACGCCCGTTAGGTTTTGCCATTGCGTCCAGTTATCGGTGATGCCAATGAGCGCTTTAGCACCGCGTTCGATCACGAGCGCATCTGGCGCTTGCCAACGCACAAAATAGGCACCGTCTTTGAAATGCAGGTTTTGGTGGCACCACAAAAGGTTTTCGATGTCGCTATCGGTGGGGAGCGCGTTTGTATCGGTAGGTGCATGACCAAAACGATTGCCATTGTAGCC
>JBIIZO010000165.1:0-4032 GCA_044346245.1 Crocinitomicaceae bacterium | reverse complement strand
GCAACTGGTATCTCTAGCCTCAAGATTGCATTCAATAACGTCTTTGGATATTACATAGAGGTGCGCAACACCCACAAAGACAAAGTTCCAGAGACCTGGATCCGCAAACAAACGTTGGTGTCAGCCGAACGCTACATCACCGAAGAACTCAAAGAATACGAACAAAAAATACTCGGCGCAGAAGAGAAAATACTCAAAATAGAACAACAAATCTACCAAGAGCTCCTTTTTGCCATGGCCGATTTCATTGGTCCTATTCAAAAAAATGCGCAGCTCCTCGCACAACTCGATTGTCTTTTCTCCTTTGCCAAGGTTGCCAGCGCTCAAAATTACTGCTTGCCCACACTCACTGATGGCTTTGAACTCGACATCAAAGAAGGCAGGCATCCGGTCATTGAGCAACGCTTGCCAATAGGCGAAAGCTATATTGCCAACGATATTTTCTTGGACAACAACAGCCAGCAAATCATCATGATCACCGGACCCAACATGAGCGGTAAAAGTGCTATTTTGCGCCAAACTGCGCTCATTGTACTCATGGCGCAGATTGGTTCTTTTGTGCCGGCGCGTGCGGCTAATATCGGTTTGGTAGACAAAATCTTTACGCGCGTTGGTGCTTCGGACAACATCTCTTCAGGGGAGTCTACATTTATGGTAGAAATGAACGAAACGGCAAGCATTCTCAATAATATTTCGGAACGCAGCCTCATTTTACTCGACGAAATTGGCCGAGGCACGAGTACTTATGACGGCATCTCTATAGCCTGGGCTATTGCCGAATTCTTGCACGAAAACCCGAAAGCGAAAGCCAAAACACTCTTTGCTACGCACTACCACGAACTCAATGAGATGGCCAATCGCTTTGAGCGCATTCATAATTTCAATGTCAGCGTCAAAGAATTGGGTGCGCAAGTACTGTTCTTACGCAAATTAGTAGCAGGCGGCTCCGCACACTCATTCGGTATACACGTAGCCAAGCTTGCAGGCATGCCCGCACAAGTTGTGAAGCGCGCCGAAAACGTACTCAAGGACCTCGAGGCGAGCCATGCGAATGTGGGTAGCGGAACAAAAGCCAAGGCTAGTAAGCCTGCGGTGCAAGCGATTGCGCAAGACGTACAACTTAGTTTCTTTGCACTCAACGACCCTGTTTTGCAACAAATTCACGACGAACTCGTCTCTACGGACATCAATTCACTCACTCCCGTAGAAGCCCTACTCAAACTCAACGACATCAAAAAACTGACTGGTGCGTAGCTATTTATCACTCCTACTGATTTTACTTCTCGCTGGCTGTGCACTTGAAAATGCACAACCCGAGACCCATCAAGAATTGACGCTTGCTCAGAACTTCATGAGTGCTGCGCAAAAACATATCTTTGAGAAAATAGCCAAGCGCAAGCACCTCAAACTCACCATCCTCGAGCTAAGTGCAGGAGCCATTCGCAAAGCGATTCAAAGCAATCCCTGGGACCCCGGCTTTGACCTCATTTTGATCGATGGCTTGACGGAACAGCGCTATTTGAAAAATTTGCACTTTGCACACCACGAACCCTATTTTGCGAGCATACCAATTGGGATTTCTTATGTCCCGGACTCAGTGGTCAAGGTGCGGGCATTTGATGATTTATCTCAACTTTATCTCTGGGCTGCAGCCGACAAAAAAGCCGAGCCTATTTTAAAAGCGCACCTTGCCTATGCATACCGCCAACGCAATGAAAACGCAGCCATGCAGCAAAACTACAGACAACTCTTGCAGGGCTACAAAGACTACGAGCTCGCGTTAGAAGCTGATTTTGAACGCAAAAAAACGCTCTACCTTTGCCGCTACGATACCCATTTACAACACTTAAAGCCATTCTTCAAAAACAGACAATTTACTTTTGCACGCAAACCCAATCAAGCATTTTATGCCGATTACCTTTGTTTGGCTATCGTCCAACAAAGCTCACAACACTTGCTAGCCATGGATTTTGTCGAGCTACTTCAACAAAAAAGAGATCAAAACAAAGCTTTTCAAAAGGCATTTGGTATCGTTGCTCAACGAAAGACTAAAAAGGTCTGCAGGCCTCAGGTTTTAAAAGACTATCTCGAGAAATGACACCTAAATGACACTGTGTCTGTCAGACTTCGCTAATTTTGTAAAAAACTATTGATATGTATCCAGCAGAACTCGTTCAACCCATGAAAGAAGACCTTACTAAAGTAGGGTTTGAAGAATTACTCGATGCTGCAGCTGTAGATGCTGCCATCGCCAACAGTACCGACACTATGTTGGTTGTTGTCAACTCTGTATGTGGCTGTGCAGCAGGAAATATGCGCCCTGGTGTGAAGCTTTCTATACAACACGAAAAAACGCCAGCCAAATTAACAACAGTTTTTGCCGGTGTAGATCAAGACGCGGTAGCACAAGCTAGAAAATACTTCTTGCCTTATCCACCGTCATCACCGTCAATTGCTTTGTTCAAAGATGGCAAATTGGTACACTTTCTCGAAAGACACCACATCGAAGGCGGAAGCGCGCAAATGATTGCTGCCAACCTACAAGCAGCCTACGACGAATTCTGTTAGTCTACCCGAAAAAGCGCTGCTGCAATACCATCTGCATGCAGTTTGCCTTGTTCTGTGAGCACTATCTTTTCATTTGAAATAGTCAGCCAATTCAAGCGTGCAAATTCAGCAATTTGCGCGCTTTCTTTTGGGGTCCAGTCGGTAGCAAGTGTGCTTACATCTAAGCCCCAAATCGTGCGCAAACCCAATAATATTTGTTCGTTGCGGCGCTCATTAACACTCAAGTGCTCCGTCTCAAACCATTTATCGTTTTTGCCAACCTGATTGGTGTATTGCGTGTTGTTGCGCACATTCCAGCGCCTGACTTTGCCATCAAATGAATGCGCCGAAGGGCCTATGCCCAAATAAGGCTGAAACTTCCAATAAGAACTATTGTGTTTGGAATGAAAGCCTGCCAAACCAAAATTAGAAATCTCGTATTGCTCAAATCCATGCATACTGGCTTTTTGTACCAACCACAAAAACTGTTCGCTCTGCAAGACCTCATCGGCGGGCTGAAGCTTTTTTTGACGCACCAAATGATTGAGAGCTGTTTTGGGTTCAATGGTCAGGCAATAGGCCGAAAGGTGCTGCACGCCAAGCTTGAAAACGGCTTGCAAACTGGCATCCCAAGCCGCTAAAGATTGTCCGGGGAGGCCATAGATGAGGTCAACGCTAATATTGTCAAAACCACATTGCTGGGCAAGTTGTATGCCTGCTAACCCGTCATTGACGTGGTGAGCCCTGTTCATCCAAAGTAAGTCATCGTCAGAAAAAGTCTGTAGGCCAATGCTTAGTCTATTGATGCCGAGTCCTTTCCAGTACAATAAATTGGCTTCATTGATGTCTTCGGGATTCACCTCAAAAGTGATTTCACAATGCGGAGGTGTTGAATAGTGCGCACGGATTGTATTGAAAATAAGATCCAGCTCAGAGAAATTCAGAATACTCGGGGTGCCGCCGCCAAAATAAATGGTTTGTACTGGCATATCGAGCTCTTTGGCACGCAAAGCCAATTCGCTTGCGATTGCTTGAACTAAACTCGTGCGGTAATTTTCAAATGTCGTAGAAAAATGAAAATCGCAATAAGTGCAGCGCTTGCGACAAAACGGGATGTGCAAGTAAAGCCCACTCATCTAGAAGTACAGCTTACTGCTTAACGAATTTCTGCTTCACAACCCGACCGCTTGCATCTGTGAGCTGCAGCAGATAAGTACCGGCACATAGCCCTTGGATATCGAGTTTCGTGGCACTCGCCTCTTGCTTAAGTGACTGTAATTGTTTACCACAAACATCAAATAACTGAATGTGCATTTGTGCATCATTGAACCAATTAATGATAAGCTCAGCACTTGCAGGGTTAGGTGCGATTGTCAGGTTGAACGCGCCCTCGTCTATGCTTGCGTCCTCTATGTGGCGCACTACAGCACCGGTGCTATCGCCAAAATCAGCGGCAGGTAGCGTATAAATTGTGACGGCGTTGTT
>JBIIZO010000164.1:0-4055 GCA_044346245.1 Crocinitomicaceae bacterium | reverse complement strand
GCAGCCAAGTGCTGAGCTGACTTTTAACATTCTCGAATTGGATGTCGTGAATGAGGTTTTCTACGCGGTCCTGAAACAACAAGCCATAATAATCTTGCTCCCAAGATTGCTCCAATACGGGCAAAACCTGCGAACCAAACTTCATGAGTTCGTCGCGGACCTGCTGAAAAACCATTTCATCGGGGTCATCTATCAGGCGAACCAAAGCTTGTATAGTTGTCTGTGCATCCATTCCAGACAAAAATAGACGCTGAGCAGACATTGGCCGCAGCGCTCCAATAACTTTTTCAAGACTCTAGTGTTAATTGAGTGTAACCTTTCGATAGGTCTTGCGTATGCTGACTTATCCAAATTAACTTTGCTACAGGTTGATTTAAAGAGGCTTTTCGGAGCCTCTTTTTTTTGCTTCAGTTAGCTCCTTTTTTCGACTTGAGCCCTATTGGTGCAAGCGCAAGAAATCGCGTACCAAATATGTAAGGGCCTTGCCCACTATTAAATCTTCTTTCTCATCGTTGGGTGCCGCTTCGGTCAAGTTCAAATAAGCTATTTGAGGACGGGCTTGACCCAATTTGAGCAAGAGCGCGCGCATTTGATCGAGTTGCCAGCCAGAAGGGCTGAAAGCCGAACTTGGCATCAAAGCAATAGCATCCATATCTATTTCTATGCCCACTGCATGCTGCTGTTGCTGAACAAAACTCAAAACATCGTCTTGAAGTTGCTGCAGGCCTTCTAGGTAATCCTCAAAAAATCGATGCGTTACCTGAGGCAAGGTCAGTTGAGAACGAATAAATGAATTATTGAAGGCTTCATGTAAGCCGAATACACCGTATTGCACCAAAAGCGCTTCTTGCAAAGCAAAAGAAAAGGAATTGCCGCTGTGGCGCTGATCGGTAGGACGTAAGTCTGCATGGGCATCGATATTCACCACACTCAACTTACCCCTCTGTGCAGCCCAACGCATGAGTGCGAGCGCGTTGTTGTGCCCACCACCAACTACAATCGGAATCTGACCTGCGCCAATATATTTGTTTAAGGTCGCCAACAATAATGCATCGAGTTCCTTTACAAAAGCTGTGGCCTCGGTTTGGTCTGCAGCTTGCTTTACTTGCTGAATAAGCCCTAAATATGCCAATTGATCCGTAGAAGAGCCCTCGTAATGCTGGGAGTTGAAAAAGACCTTGGCAAAAGCTTTGAATGCGTTTTCACTGCCCTGCCTTCCTAAATTTGCCTGAGGGCCAGCGTTTTCACTAACGCCAAGCAGGACATATTTTGCCGTCGCCAACACCTGCTGACTGAGGTGTTCGCCAACACGTGTTTCTCCTTTTCTGGTCTGAAAAGAAAGTTGATCAAGTTTGGGGTCAAATAGTTGAAATTCAAATGCACTCATATTTTTTAACTTAACTGTTCAAAAATTGCTAATGGAATTGGAATAGGCTTTTGGTTCTCGGCGCTTACAAATACCAATAAAGTGTAAGCCTCATTGAGTAAAACCCCCGCTTCATTATAGGTTTTGTATTTAAACCCAATGCGCACGCCTTCAAGTTGTACAATTTGTGTCCGAATTTCTAATAAGTCATCGTATTTGGCAGGCTGATGATAGGTAATTTCCAATTTCTTTACAGGAAGTAAAATTCCTTTTTGCTCGAGTTCTTTGTAAGAGATTCCACGCTGGCGCAGTGCCTCTACCCGAGCGACTTCAAAGTAGCTCGCGTAATTGCCATAATAACAATAGCCCATTTGGTCTGTTTCTGCATAACGCACCCTGATATTTGTTGAAAACTCCAAATGAGTCAAGTGTAAGTTATCTTGCATACTTCTGTTTTTTATACCTAATTTCTTGTGAGTTCTTTTGGCCTATCGTAAATTTACCAAGCTCTTGGAGATTTAAGCAAGTATTAAATAAATATTACTGACAAGTCTTTTTTTTTTAATAAGCAATACCCTTGGTGCTTTTTTTTTAACTTTTTTATGAGAATATTTGTTCTCTCATTATTTCAAGCAAATTTCGTGGCTTCACGATTATTTACAAACAACGAGAACAACCTACAAAACTATGAATACTAGCCACGAAAGTGCATGGGAGTCTTGCCTAAAAGTTATCAAAGATAACATATCATTGCAGGCTTTTAAAACTTGGTTTGAGCCAATCGTACCTGTCAAATTAGAGGGTCCGGTGCTTACGATCCAAGTGCCTTCGCATTTTTTCTATGAGTGGCTCGAGCAGCACTACATTACGCTTTTGCGCAAGGTCATCAAAAAAGAACTTGGGCAAGAAGGCACGCTCGAATACAGCATCGTGATGGAAAACAACACCCAATCACGCAGCCCTTACACCGTCAAACTCCCGACCAACAATTCAAGCAATTTAAAAAATGCACCCGTCAACATGCCTATCAATGTCGACGAAAAGCAAATTCGCAATCCGTTTGTCATTCCTGGTCTCAAGAAAGTAAACATCGAATCCAACCTGATTCCTAACTTTACTTTTGAAAACTTCATTGAAGGAGAATGCAACCGTTTGGCAAGAGCTTCCGGTTTTGCAGTTTCTAACAAACCAGGTGGCACCGCTTTCAATCCTTTGCTTCTTTACGGAGGTGTTGGCTTGGGTAAAACGCATCTAGCGCACGCCATTGGTATTTCCATCAAAGAGCGCTTCCCGAACAAAACCGTATTGTATGTGCAATCAGAAAAGTTTGCACACCAATTCATAGACGCCATTAAAAATCAAACCACCAACGACTTCGTTCACTTCTATCAAATGATCGATGTCTTGATTATTGACGACGTCCAATTTTTCGCAGGCAAAGAACGTACACAAGATGTATTCTTCAGTATATTCAATCACCTACACCAAAACGGTAAGCAAATCGTCCTTACCTCAGACAAAGCACCTGTCGAGATGCAAGGAATGGAGCAACGCTTACTTTCTCGTTTCAAATGGGGCCTTTCTGCCGACCTCGGTACGCCAGACCTCGAAACACGCATCGCAATTCTCGAAAAGAAAATGTACGGTAGCGGCATCGAACTCCCACGTGAAGTCGTGGAATACCTCGCCTATTCTATCAACACCAACGTTCGTGAAATTGAAGGCGCGCTCAATACCCTTCTTGCACAAGCGTCACTGAACAAAAAAGCCATCACCCTAGACCTTGCCAAGCAAATGGTGGACAAATTTGTCCGCAGCACTGCCCGCGAAGTCTCTATCGAATAC
The DNA here is from genome assembly GCA_044346245.1 of Crocinitomicaceae bacterium. GTDB lineage: Bacteria > Bacteroidota > Bacteroidia > Flavobacteriales_D > Crocinitomicaceae > UBA952. The sequence continues at coordinate 844 of JBIIZO010000164.1, read as the reverse complement.
ATTCAAAAAGTGGTCTGTGATTACTTTGATCTGCCAATCGAAATGCTCAAGTCTAAAACCCGCAAACGCGAAGTAGTTCAAGCACGTCAAATTTCGATGTATTTCTCCAAAAAAATGACCAAATCGTCTTTGGCCAGTATTGGAGCGCACTGCGGTGGTAAAGACCACGCAACAGTACTTCATGCATGTCGTACAGTTGTAAATCTTTCAGAAACTGACAAACAATTCCGTCATTACCTCGAAGAACTCGAGAAGAAACTGACCATCCAATAAGTTCGAATTGGCCAAGCGCATACTCATGGTTTGCCTCGGCAACATCTGCCGCTCACCACTTGCAGACGGTTTACTTTTACGTAAAATCAACGCGCAAAATTTAGATGCCATCGTAGATTCTGCCGGCACGGCCAATTACCATATCGGCAAAGCTCCAGACGCACGCATGATCCAAACTGCAGCAAAGCATGGTACAGCCCTTGAATTTCTTCGGGCCAGACAATTTACATACAAAGACTTTCAAAACTTTGAACACATCTTGGTCATGGATCATTCCAACCAAAGCAACGTACTCAAGCTTGCGCAAACGCAAGATGACGAAAACAAAGTTGAATTTCTCCTCGATTATTTATATCCTAACCAACAATTAGAGGTACCTGACCCCTATTACGGCACATCTGAAGACTTCGAAGCTGTTTACCAATTAGTAGATCAAGCTACAGATGCCCTCATCCAAAAACTATTTCATGAGCATTAAGCAAAAAGGAGCTATACTCCTTATTCCTAATACATTAGGCGGAGAAAGCACAGCGGATATCATTCCACAAGAAGTGATTCAACAAGCCACTCA
>JBIIZO010000163.1:0-4056 GCA_044346245.1 Crocinitomicaceae bacterium | reverse complement strand
TGGAGGAGACGATAACGCCCGATCCGGCGCCCGCTCCGTATTGTTTGAACTCGCGGCCTCCAGCACCTGGGCCATAGAAAAATTCTTGGAAAGGATCGCGCTGAAAGGTGGTTTGAACTACTTTGGTGGTGATGTGCACAACGGAATGAACGGTGCTTTCTGCTGCTGCAGTGAAGTCGAGGCCTTGAGGCACGCCGTTGTAGTCTACTTGCTGGATTGGTGCGCGGAGCTTGCCGTCCAAAACTTGATCGGATAAGCGGCTACTGTTATGTTGAATAATGACATAAGTAGCCAAAGGAAGGGTACCTCCTAAAATACCCAAGCCGAATAATTTGAGTGTGCTGGTAAGTGTCATACTGTCAGATTTTAAATTACTGCTGCATAAACGCAAAGAGCGTTCCAAAAATTGCTTGAAAAATGTTAAATTTTGTTAAGAAATGGTAACGAATATTCAACTATTTTTGTTCGAGCGCAATGACACTACATTTCTCCAAATATCAAGGTACTGGCAATGATTTCATCATGCTAGACAACACATTAGGTGTATATGACAATTTGTCAATTGCTGACATACAAATGCTCTGCAAGCGCAAATTTGGCATAGGCGCAGACGGCCTTATTCTGCTGCAAACACACGCGAGCCTGGATTTTGAAGTGGTTTATTACAACGCCGATGGCACGCAGTCTTTTTGTGGGAACGGTGCGCGCTGTGCTGTCGCTTTTGCACACACCCTTGGCCTTTTGAAAACGCCACACACCCATTTTTTAGCCATAGACGGCCCACACGAAGCTTGGTTGTGCCAAGATGAAGTGCGCCTCAAAATGGCTAATGTGCCGCCCATTTTAGTGCTTGAAAATGGTTATGAAGTCCAAACGGGCTCGCCACACTTTATTTTAGAAGATACCAACCACGACACCACACACGTAGTAGAGGTGGGGCGCAGCATTCGCTACAACAACACTTATTCCAAAGCGGGCATCAACGTCAATTTAATGGCCCTCCAAGACAATTACATTCAAGTGGCTACTTATGAAAGAGGAGTAGAAGACGAAACACTTTCCTGTGGCACGGGCGTTACCGCTGCAGCGCTGGTTTTTGCGCAGCTTCAAAATGTAGCTTCAGGCAAAGTAAATGTTCAGACCAAAGGCGGCGCCCTTATAGTCGAGTGGCAACAACTCGAAGATTTATCTTTTAGCGAAGTGTACCTCACCGGGCCAGCCAAACGCGTTTATAACGGAATTTATGAGCTTGAGGGGTAGTCTAATTACATTGAGAGCCGTCGAAAAGGACGACGCAGGCACTATTTTTCTCTGGGAAAACAATCCGGCCAACTGGAAGGTTTCCAATACCGAAGTGCCTTTTTCGATGTACGATATCCACCAGCTCATCGAGCAGCAATCAGATATCCGCAAGTCTGGCCAAATGCGATTGGTGCTGCAAACCAACACAGACGCACGCCCTGTTGGCGTCATAGATCTCTACGACCTCAATTTCAAGCATGGCTATGCCGCAGTGGGCATTCTCATTGCTGAAGATCAAGATAAAGGCCATGGTTTTGCTACAGATGCCCTCTCTTTACTCATTAGCTATTGCAGCGAAACACTAGAACTTCGCAATTTATATTGTCAAATCCACGGAGACAACCACGCCAGCGTCCAGCTTTTCGAAAAAGCAGGTTTTGAACACGTGGGCACCCGTAAAAATTGGCTGCGCTATAAAAATCAATATTTCGACGAACTCACTTATCAATTATGTCTAGAAAACAAAAAATAATCCTCCTTATTTGCGCCGTAGTTTTAGGTATTGCAATTGTTTTGCTACCCAAACTCAAGTACTTCTATGCGGCTTTTCAAAAGTCGAGCAACACCTCATCCGTTGTTATTTACCTTTCAGGTCAAGACACCGCTTTGGATATAAAAAGCGTTGCGCGCTTGCTTCAAGAAAAAGGCATCATTTCCAGTCTTGAGCAATTTGAATTGGTTGGTTCTGAAAAAGAAATGAGTGCACGCAATATTGCTCCGGGCAAATACATCATTGAACCCGGAACGGCTTATCGCCATATTTGGAATGGATTTACTTTAAATAGCAAGTTGAACGGAAACGCCGAGCAAACCGTCAAAGTCAATTTTGAAAACTGCCGCACCCTCAACGACCTTGCGGGAAAGCTTCAAAACCAACTAGACCTCGACAGCGCCGCTTTGATGGCGCATCTTCAAAATGGCCAAACGCTTTCAAGTTTAGGATTTACACTTGAGCAACTACCCGCATTGTTTATTCCGAATACCTATGAAATGTATTGGGACCAAACACCTGCTCAATTTGTGGCGCGTATGGCTCAAGAATTCAAGAATTTCTGGACAACAGCCCGCATGACCAAGTTAAAAGAAGTGGGTTTAAATGCACCTAGTGAAGCAGTAACGCTGGCGAGTATCGTCTATTCAGAGCAGTCGAGAAGGGCAGAGGAATGGCCGGTCATTGCAGGGCTTTACCTCAACCGTATCAAGCAAGGTGTCAAATTGCAGTCCGACCCTACTTTCAAATTTTGCTGGGGCGACCAACTCAAAGGCGTTCAACGCTTGCTGGCCGTTCACCGCGACATCGATTGCGCTTACAACACTTACAAAATCCAGGGCTTACCGCCGGGGCCGATCTATTTACCGCCCGTTGGTGTTGTTGAAGCAGTGCTGAATCCTGACAAGAACGATTATATTTTTATGTGTGCCAAGCCAGACTATTCCGGTACCCATAATTTCACAGCCTCAGGAGCTGAACACGCAAAAAATGCCACGGCCTTTCAAAATTGGTTGGCGGCAGAACTCCGCAACAGATAAACCTATGAAAAGAAGACAATTTATCCGTTTTGGCGCCATTTTAGGCGCACTCAGTTTGGTCGACAAACCCAAAGCGAGTCAGACCTTTAGCCAATCTTTCTCCGGAAAGACCGACGGCCCACTTGTGCTCTCTACCTGGAACCACGGCTTGGCAGCCAACGAGGGTGCCTGGCAGGTACTTTCTAAAGGCGGCTCTGCGCTAGATGCTGTCGAAAAAGGCGTGATGGTGACCGAAGCCGATCTGACCAACCGCAGTGTGGGTGTTGGCGGCCGCCCAGACCGCGATGGCCACGTGACCCTAGATGCGTGTATCATGAGCGGCGACTCGCGCTGTGGTTCAGTGGCTTTCTTAGAAGGCCTTGCGCACCCAATCAATGTGGCGCGTGCTGTCATGGAGCGTACACAGCACGTCATGCTAGTGGGTGCAGGCGCCAAGAAATTTGCCCTCGAACAAGGCTTTGAAACGGCCAAAATGCCCATTCCAGAAGTCAAGAAAGACTACGAGCAATGGCGCAAAGAGAACAAAGATTTATTCAAGAAACCCGAAATCAACCACGAAAACCACGACACCATTGGCATGATCGCCATGGATGCAAATGGTCAGCTTGCGGGTGCTTGCACCACAAGTGGCTGGGCCTACAAAATGCATGGGCGCGTGGGCGATTCGCCGATTATTGGCGCTGGTTTATTTGTAGACGAAGAAGTGGGGGCAGCCACAGCCACCGGCTTGGGCGAAGCGATTGTCCGCATCGCGGGCAGCCACACCGTTGTGGAGCTCATGCGCCAAGGCTTGGCGCCAGAAGCGGCCTGTAAAGAAGCCTGCATGCGCATTATTCGCAAAAACAAAGACCTCACCGGTTTGCAATGTGGCTTTATTGCCATCGATAAAAACGGCAATTACGGTGGCTATTCCATCTTTGCTGGCTTCAATTACGCTTTGCGCAACAACGCCGGCGAGGCACTCATCGATGCCAAATTTGACCGCAATTGGTAAGGATGAAACTGCTCCTTTGCTCTTTGTTATTGAGTCTGACGGCTTTGGAATCCTATGCGCAATTGATACTCGATTGGGAAATGTATCACCCTGTTCAAAAAACTTGGCTGCCTTTCGGTCAGGCCGGAACGGTACAAGAATTTTTATGGCATAAAGGTGAGCTCCCCAATCCATTTGATGGTGAAAACGAAACCAAATACCAATGGATAGAAGACCATACTTGGCAATTT
>JBIIZO010000049.1:0-13368 GCA_044346245.1 Crocinitomicaceae bacterium | reverse complement strand
GTCTTACATTATATTTGAAACGCTGATCGCCAAAACCATATGCGACTCGACCGCCGATTTCAAACCGCTTAGAAAAATCATTGGAGGTGCGCAATGCCAGCGCAACGCGGAATTTTTCTACCGGATTCATACTAATCAGGGAAGTAGCTGAGCCGATTTCGATTTTTTGAATAGGCCAGTAACCGGTGGTGGTAAAGTAGGTTAGCTTGCGCATGTTTTGGTAGAAAGGCTGCGCTTCGAGTGAGTCTACCATTTGTTCAATGCGCTGTTCTTTGTCTGTCAGGGAAAGGGGCCTGAGCTGAGCCCATTCTTCGTCGCTGCGCTCTTTGGCGTTGCTCAAGACGTCTACAGAATTATTCGAGCGATAGAATTCTTCTGGCTGGCCCGCATTAATCACATAGGCACTACGCTGGCTGTATTTACGCCCAATGAGGCCTAAAAACTTAGATTTTTCGGTGACTTTAAATGACAGCACCATTTTTTCGCTAGTGAGCATCCAAACCTCTTTTTGAACTTGCTCAAATGCTTGTTCGATATAAAATTCCTGAATGTAATTGAGGTTGGCACCCGGGGCAATATTGGCTTCAAAGCGCTTTACTGCGTAAGTAGTGTCGTGGACCCACATGTGTCCTTCAAAGACCAAGTCGCCGCTTCGCTTGGGTACAAAGCGCAATTTATAGCACCAATCTGCGCCGATAAAGGTGGAATCGTCTAGGTAAAATTGATAATAATTACGGGCAAAAGGCGCCAGCGGGCTAATGAAAGATTTGTTGAATAAATCGTAGATGTTGTCGTAAATGTTGAGCTCTAGGTACATGTCGCCAAGAAACTGTGTCATTTGCATGTTTTCAACACCAGAAATTCTAGAAGCTTCCACCACTTCTTTTTTGAGTTTAGGATCTTTGCGGTAGTAGTAGTCTGAAACACTTTCCGATAAAACAACCGGAAGTAAAGACTTGTCAGAAGAATCTGTCTGGAGGTAATTTTTAACGAGTGAAAGTCGGTCAACCAGCGGATTGTTGATCAGGCCGGAGTCGAGGTTGCTGGCATCGAGTTGGATTTTGTTGTAGAGGTGGTATTGATAAGCCTCGAGTTTCTCTTTGTTGTTGATGTCCTTGTAGGTGACGATGCGCCTGTGTAATTGGGATCCACGGGTTTCTGTAGGAGCCTTTAACACAACTTCTGCAACCTCCTTATCTTGGGTAGATAGCTTGACGACGAGTTCTTGTGTTTGATCTTTCTTGATTTTGATGCGCTCTGTCTGGTAGCCAATTAGCCTGAAAAGTAGCGTGTCAGTGGGGTAGTACGTACTGAGGTAAAAGTTTCCTAAAGTATCGGATTTTGTACCAATTTTGCTATCTAAGAACTGGATTTGTACATAACTGATGGGCTCTCCTTTTTTATCGATAACCCTACCCATCACAACGGTTTGCTGACCCCAAATTGCCAAAAAGCAGCTATTGAATAAGATGAAACTAAGTAAGCGCATTAGTTTTTTTCTTGTTTCACAACCCGTTTCGCCACTAAAATACTCACCTCAAAAAGCAAGTAAATGGGAATGGTTACGATCACCTGAGAAATGACGTCTGGCGGGGTAATCACAGCTGCCAAGATGAGGATCACTACAATGGCGTGCTTGCGGTATTTGATGAGAAAGTCTGGTGTAAAGAGCCCGATTTTGACCAAGAGAAAGGTGACAATCGGAAACAAGAAGAACAAGCCCGTGTAAAAAACAGTGGAGAGAATGGTGCTCATGTAGGATGCGATCGTCACGTCGGTTTTGATTTCGGGGGTGATTTGAAAAGCCCCAAAGAATTGAACGCTCAAAGGCGCCACGATATAATAACCGAAGAGAATACCCAAGAAAAAAAGCAAACTGACATAAAACACGATGCCTTTAGCCATGTTTTTTTCATTGCCTTTGAGCCCCGGTTTGATAAAAGCCCAGAGTTGATAAAATATATATGGGAACGCCAACACGACCCCACCCATAATACTCATCATGAGCGCATAAGAAAATTGACCAGCGAGGGTGGTGCTTTGGAAATCTACGTTGATTTGATCTACGCAAACACCTAAGTATTTACAAAGAAGTTCAAAGGTAATGAAGTGTGGGTCTACCATGTTGAGAAAGACATTCTCCATGATTTCTCGCTGGTAGATCCAAATCACGACCGAAAAGATGATCACTGCCACTGCTGCCCTGAGCAAGCGCCAGCGGAGTTCTTCTAGATGATCTAAAAATGACATTGGTTGGTCCTCAGACATGCAGTAAAATTAAGGATTTATTCCGGAAATGAGCAATGAAAAGAAGAACGTAAATTGTTTACGATGTGCTAGCGGAACTTTGTATCATCAAAACAAAACGCCATGAATAAGAAATTTGCAATTCAACACATTTGGTTCAACAACCAAGACGCAGAGGTCACACTAGTAGGACTCATGCAAGACGACATTTTAGTCTATGAATCTAAGTTGGTCATCAAGATGTCACAGCTCAATGGCGTTGTATCAAAGCTGCAAAAAACAGCTGGCATTGAAGTGAGCGAGTATATGTGCAGATTTGACCTCGGTTTTATTACAGAATACGAAATAAAGTTCCCTGTTAGTGTGCAATGCTATTTAGACCTAGAAGAAATTATAGGTGCAGATCAGAATTTGGTCAGAAGAATTGTTGCTTAATTAGCTTACGGCTGGATGAAAACGGTTTCTTCGTTTACTTTTTCGGCCTCAATTTTGATGATGCCCTGACCCGTTTTATTGCCTTTTTGCGCCTTGATATCGAGTACAGCTACACCTGCCTGACCTAATTGATACAGTTTGTTGTAGTTGAAAGTTGCAAGGCCGTTTGTGTTAGTGTAAGCGGTGTCAAATACAGCTACTTGTTGCGGCGTTTGTTGTGTGTTGGTACCGTACAATACAACCATGGCGTTTGAAACACTTGCGTTGGTCTCGTCTTTGACATAAATGTGCGCAACGGTATCCATTTTTTTACGACATGCACTTAAAGATACAAGTGTCGTAGCTGCAACAGCAAATAAAAGAATCTTTTTCATGGTGATTAATTGGGTAAGTAGATGGTCTCAACTGCAGTGGTGTGCACTTTGGCACGGGTATAGCCATAGGCAACTTTGTTGTTGTATTTGACAATGATATCAAAATAACCCGTTTTGTTGCTTTCACCCGCTACAGAGAAATAGGGAGCCATATCGAAGGACGTAAATCCGGATGAATTGGTGTAGGTGGTGTCTACATAAGCTAAAGTAGCAGGTGTAGATTGTTGGTCACCAATAATGATGACTTTGGCACCGTCGATGAGTTGATTAGAAGAAGAGCGGACAAAGACCTTAATAATAGCTGGGTCTGTAGGCTCACAGCCACCCAAGATAAAGAGTAGTGAAAGCGCAAAAAAGCTTGTAAGAATAGTTTTCATAGATTTAGAATGTCTCAAATTTACAGTTTAATTTTTGAATTTTAAAACTTCGAAATGGGTGTTTATTGTATTTGAAGCAGGACTTGATTGCGTTCTTGTTCCGTAATTTCTGCAAGTGCTTCACCAGTGAGGCCAAAATAGAAGCCCTTGACTTTGATTTGCATGACGCCGATTTGCCCTGGCTTGTAAAAGGAACTGAGGTCAAAATAGGCCTTGCCAGAAGCATTTGAAATAGCGCTGTCTTGTACGGCAATTAGATTATGTGCGGTGTCGGTCGGTTCTGCTACGAGCCACACCTTCGCGTCGGAAATAATGGCGCCATTTGCCGTGACAACCGTCACCTCAAGAGTAGTGGGTGTTGTTTCTTTACAGGACACTAAAAAAAACGCAAGAGCAAGCAGCGAGAGAAATGCAGCGGCAGCGATAGTGTTCAGCTTTTTTTTCTTGTACATTTGCATGAAGACCAAGATTTTTCGTTGTTAAACAACAAGAAGGGTCAAAAGGTTACAACAGAACCGCTTAAAAATGAATATTGAAGTTTTATCTCTCGAATTAAATCAAGTTCAGCTCCAAGACGAACAAGCGCTAGAACAATTCCGCATCCGATTTTTGGGTTCAAAGAACGTGCTCAAAGATTTGTATGCCGCCATAAAAGACATTCCCAACGATCAAAAGCGCGCTTATGGCCAGCAGGTCAATGCGCTCAAAGAACGCGCTGAACAAATCTACCACGAAGCAAAAGCAGCATTAACCCAAACCCAAACTACAAATACTGCCGAAGACCTCAGCAGACCCGCTGGCGACCCTAAAATCGGCGCGCATCATCCGCTTTCGCTGATCCGCCGCGAAATCATCGAAATATTCAACCGTGTTGGTTTTGTGGTGTCCGAAGGTCCAGAAATCGAAGACGACTGGCATAATTTCAGTGCGCTCAACTTTCCGCCAGAGCACCCCGCCCGCGACATGCAAGACACCTTCTTTATTTCAAAAGGGGAGAACGAGCTCGCGCTGCGCACGCACACAAGTAGCGTTCAAGTGCGCGTCATGGAAGACCAAGCGCCACCAATTAGAACCATTTCTCCGGGCCGCGTGTACCGCAACGAAGCCATTTCGGCGCGTGCACATTGCTTCTTCCATCAGGTTGAAGGGCTCTACATAGACAAAGGCGTCTCCTTTGCCGACCTCAAACAAACCTTATTATATTTTGCGCAGTCACTTTTTGGACCCCAAACCCAAATTCGCATGCGCCCCTCTTATTTTCCGTTTACTGAACCCAGTGCCGAGGTCGATGTATCTTGCTCGCTGTGCAACGCCAAAGGTTGCAATGTCTGTAAGTATACGGGTTGGCTAGAAATCATGGGTTGCGGTATGGTAGATCCAAACGTGCTAGAAGCTTGCGGCATTGACTCAGAAGTTTATACTGGTTTTGCCTTCGGCATGGGCGTGGAGCGCATTGCGCAGCTCAAATACCGCGTCACCGACCTGCGATTGTATTCTGAAAACGACGCGCGTTTCTTGCGTCAATTTAAACCAGGTATGGCATGAGTTGGGTGCATTTCACAAGTCCGAACAATTGGGAAGAACTCTTGAGCGCTTCTGAGCAAGCGCCTCAATTGATTTTCAAGCACAGCACGCGCTGTTCTATTTCTTCTATGGTCCTGAACCGTTTTGAAGCCAGTGAATTGTATCGCACAGCTGCCCTACCTTGTTGGTTCCTCGACCTCATTGCCTTTCGGGATTTATCCAACCAGATTGCCGCCGAAACGCAAGTTTGGCATGAGTCGCCGCAGTGTATCGTCATCGACAAAAGCAAGGTTATTTACGCAGAAAGCCATGGTTCCATAGACGCCAAGGCCATTCAACAATTGATCCTCGACAAATGAAAAAAATAATCATCTGGGTATTGGTATTGGGCCTATTAGTTGGCTTTTTAGCACCACTCTTCACTTCCTCGAGCGATAGCTCAACACAAGCAGCCACTTTTGGCTTCAAAGAAAACTTAGCCACCACCTACGGCAAAACCATTGCTATTCCGCTCAAAGTCACTGAAAACTGTACAGCACTTCAGCTCAAAATTGCCGATTCAGTGGTATTGGAGATACCCAAACCAAAGCAGAAGGAAATTTATTTCTTAGATACCAAAGATTTCAAGCCAGGCGCTTATTTGCTCGATTTACAAGTGCAAGACGCCGCCGGCAATTTATATACCGAGCAGCGCAACCTGCGCATTTTATCCGATATCAAACCCGAAAGATGGTCTTTGAAATTGGGCGCCGAATTCACCCACGACACCCGAAATTACACGCAAGGCCTGACCTTCTGGAACGGCGAACTCTTTGAATCTACCGGCGACCCCAACCAAGATGGTAGCTCCATGGTTTCCAAAATCAATATGGCAACTGGGCAGCCTATTCAGCAAGGTAAAACCACCTTTAAGCAGCAACTCGACGCCAGCAAATTTGGAGAGGGCATCGCTATTTTTAGCAATGAAATTTTTCAGCTCACCTGGAAAAACCAACAGTGTTTTGTCTATGACCTCAATACCTTTCAGCTCAAACGCGAGTTGGCTTACAACGGCGAAGGTTGGGGGCTTTGTTCGGACGGCAAGCAACTCATTATGTCCGACGGTACCGAACGCCTCACTTTTAGAGATCCCAAAACCTTCGAAACACTGCGCACTTTAGAGGTCTATTCTGATCAAGGCCCGCTGCCACAGCTCAACGAACTCGAGTATATAGACGGGCTGATTTATGCGAATATATACACAACGAATTTTGTTGCTGTTATTGAACCAACGCTCGGAAGGGTTATTGCGCTGATAGATGCCAGTAATTTGGTGGCAGTAGGTAAAGGCAACGGTGAAGTCTTGAACGGCATTGCGCACAATGTCAAAACAGGGAAAACCTACATGACGGGTAAAAACTGGCCAAAAATGTATGAAGTAAGTATCATCAAATAGCATTTTATGGAAAATCTGCGCAAAGATTGGTCTGAGATCAAAAGCAATGATAGCTGGTCGATTTTTAAAATCATGGCTGAATTTGTTGAAGGATACGATAAAATGGCAAAAGCGGGCCCTTGTATTTCCATATTTGGCTCTGCCCGAACCAAAACGGATCAGCACTACTATACCCAAACAGTGGAACTTGCCGAGAAAATTGCTAAGGCTGGATATGGCGTCATTACAGGCGGAGGGCCAGGTATAATGGAGGCAGGGAATAAAGGTGCTAAACAGGGAGGAGGCACTTCTGTCGGACTCAACATCGACTTACCTTTTGAGCAGTTTCACAATCAATACATCGATCGCGATCACTATCTGGAGTTCGATTATTTTTTTGTCCGCAAGGTTGTTTTTGTCAAGTATGCGCAAGCATTCGTCATTATGCCAGGCGGTTTTGGTACATTAGATGAGTTTTTTGAGGCCATCACCCTCATTCAAACCCGTAAAATTGCTAAAAGGCCAATCGTGTTGTTTGGAAGTGCTTTTTGGCAGGGTTTATTTGATTGGGTTAAAAATGTGCAGCTCGCTGAAGGACTCATTTCTGAATCTGATTTAGACTTATTTAAAGTGACCGACTCTACGGATGAGGCACTGCAGTTTATCGAGGACTTCTTTAGGTCACACGCACTTTCTCCAAATTTCTAAGCATCTTTGTAATACATATATCGAAATCTTTATGTTGGATAAAATCAAAAGTACGCTAAGGTTGGTCATTCCCTTTATCAAGACCAAACTTTTCTGGAAACATTTTGGCCTCGTCATTTTGTTTTACTTGGTCATGGTTTTTGCCACCATTCTCTATCTCGATTTTGCCACCAACCACGGCGAAAAAATCGCGGTTCCTAATTTAGTAGGCATCTCCGGTGAAAAAGCCAAAAACCGCATCGAAGAACTCGACCTCACTTATCAAATTTTGGACAGCATCTACGATCCATCTTTACCAGAAGGCACCGTTGTAGAGCAGCTCGTAGAGCCAACGTCACTTTCTCAGGTCTATGTAAAATCAGGGCGTATCATTGGTCTTAGGTTGTCCAAAAAGAGCCAACTCGTTGAAATGCCAAGTTTGTTACACAAACAAATCCAATTTGCGCAAAGTATCCTCGAGCAAAGAGGTTTGCGTTTCTCTATTCAATACCAGCCAACTGCCGAGGCCAACGGTTCGGTCCTCGATCAGCGTTACAAAGGCCGTCGCATCAAAGAAGGCGAGCGCTTGCCAATTGGTGCTGTGGTCACACTCATTGTGGGGCAAAACGACGAAGGCGAGCCAATTGCTTTGCCAAATTTATTGGGCCTCACCATGTCAGAGGCTAAGTATATTTTTGACACTTTAGGTGTGAGCAGTTACTCGTTCATTTGTCCGGATTGTTTAACGGGTCAAGATTCTGCAGCTGCCCGAATTTTTTCGCAGTCTCCAGAATATATTGAAGCAACGACCGTTTTTAAATCCACACAATTTATCCTCTCGATGCAAAAAGGAGGAGACGGTCAAAATCCTTAACCTATGTCGCGCTTTATTTTTACTTTTTTTGCTTGTCTTTGCATCTCAGCATTGTGGTCACAAGGATTCGAAATGGGGCCAATTTACCGCAATTTTAAGCTAGGAACTTCTAATGGTCAATTGAAAAGTACGCTCAATACCATTGACAGCACATTTTATTACACCTCTGACACACTCAATCTTCCGTTTTTTGATGAGTTTTCTACAGATAAATTTCAACAATACAACGCACAGTTCAATGACCCAGGCGTAACTTCTACACTCTATTTCAAACTTCTCGATCCGAGTACACTTGTGCCATTTACTGCGGCTCAAACCTTTACAGATCAGGCCACATTTCGCCGCACTTTTGACCAAACCACCAGCACTTTTACCGATTCTATCTTCCCCACTACTGCCGTAAAAGTAGCCGATTTCTCTGCCTTTCCCTTAAGTTTTCAGACGCTTAGTCTCTACCCGCCATATTATATCTACGACACGATCGGCGTGGTAGACACCCCGGATACCGTTTGGGTGCAAAATCCAAGTTACGTACAAGATTCTGCCCGTATTTTCTTTGCTACACTCAACGATCCGAATGCGCTTTGGCTAGATGCCCACGCCTACCGAAACAATCGCTTTGCCGTTAATCCGCGCTCGTTGGGGGTTGTTACATTTGATGGCCTGAACGCTAGTGGCTTCCCATATGCCATAGGCACAACATTTACCAATACGGCAGATTACCTGCATTCAAAACCCCTAGACCTCAGCGGGCACACGGCTGCTGATTCGCTCTACTTTTCCTTTTTGGTGCAACCTGAAGGTCTTGGCGACGTGCCTGAAGCGACCGATTCTTTGCGCCTAGAATTTTATGCCAAAGACCTAGGGCAGTGGTTTCATGTTTGGTCTATGGCGGGCGATACCACCTCACCATTCAAGGTGGTGCATATTCCTGTCAAAGACGCTAAGTACTTCAAACGCGGATTTCAGTTCCGCTTCAGTAATTACGGCGCGTTATCTGGCGCATTGGATCATTTTCATATCGATTACGTTCACCTGCGCACGCAATCCAATTTGGCCGATACGCTGTTCAAAGATTTTGCTTGGGTATATCCTATGAATACACTGTTGCAAGATTACACAGCCGTGCCTTGGGATCACTACAAAAACACGCCTAAGCCATTCAGAAATGATTTCCCGGTTGTGCTGCACAACGGTAGTGCTACGCCAGAAAACAATCAGTTCCCAGGTCAATTCACCATTGATCAAGCAGGCAATCAATTAGGCCAATTCACGCTGGCAGGAAGTCAGTTATCCAATGGCGATTTGAATTATGCGCCCAACACCACATATGCATCTACACACAACATAAGTGCTTCTGGTTCGTTTCCAACGAGTGGAGCGGGAAATGATCAAGCTTTTCGTGTCAGTGGCACGCTCAATGTGCAGTTTCCGAACCTTGCACTCAACGACACCACAAGCTTTTATCAGCAGTTTTCTAATTTTTACAGCTACGACGACGGCAGTGCAGAGGCGGCTTTTGGTCCAACCGGAGCGCAATCGCGCTTGGCAGTCCAGTTCGATGCGTACGAGGCCGATTCCTTGATCGGTGTTTCGTTTCATTTTGTGCCCTCTGTCATCGATGTCTCGAGCAAATTGTTCTTGATCAGTGTTTGGAGCAATGAAAACGGGCATCCGGGCACGCTGCTCTACGAAGACGATGTCTTTTTCCCGAGAACCCCACTTTATGGCGACGAGCGCGGCATTTTTGTACCTTATTACTTTACGGATACACAAAAGGTGAGTGTGCCCTCTTCTTTCTTTATCGGTTGGCGTCAACTCGATGCAGAGCGCCTCAATTTAGGTTTGGATAGAAATATTGATCAGTCAGATAAAATCCAATACAGCGTCGATGGCGGCTTCACTTGGTTTACCTCGCCTTACGAAGGTGCTGCTATGGTGCATCCGATCTTTTCTACAGCACTCGATGCGAGCTTAGGATTTTCAGATGAAGCAGTTGCACCTGCAACCTGGAGCGTTTTTCCGAACCCAGGTCAAAAGGAAGTGCATATAGACATGCCAATTGCTTATCAAGGAAAACAAATTATTTTGTGTGACGCCATGGGTAAGGTTCAGGTGTCTCAGACAGACAGCACTTTTGATATCAGCATGTTGCCTAATGGCGTTTATTTCTTGCGTTGCCCTCAAACAACTTTGGGTACCTTAAAGCTGATCATCAACAACTAATGAGCGAAAATTTAGAGATTGAAGTAGAGGAAGCAGACCTCTTTGAACATTACCGTTTCAAAGCAGACCCCGGTCAGGAAGTCGTTCGGATCGACAAATTTTTGTTGGACCGCATGGCCGACACCTCCCGAAATAAAATTCAGGTAGCCGCTAAAAATGGCAATATACATGTCAATGGCCAGCCAGTAAAGCAAAACTACCGCGTTAAACCGGGCGACGAAATCGCAATTGTACTGCCGTATCCGGTCCGAGAAATTGAACTGATTGCCCAAGATATTCCGATAGATGTAGCATACGAAGACGACGATTTATTGGTCGTAAATAAAGCAGCTAACATGGTGGTGCATCCGGGCTACGGGAATTATTCGGGCACGCTCGTCAATGCACTCGTTTTTCATTTTGATCATTTGCCCACGCGCCCCAAAGACTACTTTGGCAGGCCGGGCTTAGTACACCGCATAGACAAACACACCACCGGATTGCTCGTTGTGGCCAAAACGGAAAATGCCCTCAATGACCTAGCCAAGCAATTTTACGACCGCACCACAGAAAGGCGCTACTACGCTTTGGCTTGGGGCGATATTGCCGAAGACGGCACCATTGAAGGACACATCGGCAGGTCGCTTAAAAACCGTAAAGTCATGACTGTTTTTCCGGATGGCGCATACGGCAAACCAGCCATCACGCATTACAAAGTTTTGGAGCGTTTTGGCTACGTAACGCTCATCGAATGCAAACTGGAAACGGGTAGAACCCACCAAATTCGTGCGCACATGCAATCGATTGGGCACCCATTGTTTAACGATTTGGAATACGGCGGCGACCGCATCTTGAAAGGCACTAAATCTTCGGCTTATGAAAAGTTTATGGTCAATAATTTTGCCCTGCTCCCCGGACAAGCCCTTCACGCCAAAACGCTCGGTTTTATTCAGCCGCGCACCAAAGAGTATTTAGAGTTTGATTCTGAGCTACCTGAGGGTTTTCAGCGCTTATTGGAACGCTGGAGAACCTATTGTTCGGATTTTAAATAAAATTTCTCTATTTTTGCTTTCCTTGGTTCTTAACCAAGCTAAAACTACGCTTTATGAAACAACTATTCATTGCCGCTATTTTAACGCTCTTCACAGCATCGGTAAGCTTTTCACAAAATGCCACCGATCCAAAATTCGTGCGCGAAGCCAACGAAGTCTATATCTCTGGCAATTACTTTGAAGCTATTAATGTCTGTCAAGATGCCTATAAAAAGTTAGGTGCTCGCGGTTCTTTGCGCCAAAAAGGCGACATGGCCTTCAAAATCGCTGAATCATACCGCGCACTAGAGATCTTTGATAAAGCAAATGATTGGTACGGCACCTGTATCGAACTCAAGTATTTCGATGTTGTTCCTGAAATATACTACTACAAAGCAGACATGCAGCGCATGATGAAAGACTTTGATAATGCCATTAAAAGTTACCGCGAATACAAGCGCATTGCGCCAAAGTCTCGCACCAAAGAAGTAGACGATGCCATTATGGCTTGCGAAAAATATAAAGATTTTGATGAATTTGAAACTTCCAAACTAGTTGTGAAGCCAGAAGTTAAAATCAATACCAAGCAAATGGACATGGCGCCTAGCTTCATGGACAAAAAGGGCAAAGTCATTGTTTTCAGTTCTTCTCGCGATGAAAGCACAGGAGCTGAACGCGACCCTATTTCTGGTGAAAAATACATGGACCTCTACATTGCAGAATACGATGTGAACGGCAACCCAACCAATGTCAAATCCCTCGACACAAAAGGCGTGGTGAATACCACTCAAAACGAAGGATCGGCAACTTTTGATTCAAAGCGCAAAAACATCTACTTTACGCGTTGCCCCAACGCAGAAAAAATGGATTTAGGCTGTGAAATCTGGACGGCAGTTATGAACGGCGAAGACTTCGACGACCCACGTAAAATTACACTAACGATTTCCGATACCATTTCTGTCGGTCACCCGTGCTTGTCTCCAGACGACCAAATGCTGATTTTTGCCTCAGACATGAAGCAAAGCCCGAATGGCGAAAAATCGCTCGGAGGCCGCGACCTCTGGTATGTCAATTTCGACAAGCGCACCAAAATGTGGGATTCCATTCCACACAACATGGGCGCCATGTTCAATACCGCTGGTAACGAACTCTTCCCATCTATCGGTCCAAACGGCCAACTCTATTTTGCATCGGATGGCTTGCCAGGAATCGGAGGTCTTGACCTCTTTGTTGCTGAGCAGGTTGCTGGTGAAAACAAATGGACAGGTGTCAAAAACATGGGTTACCCTTTCAACTCACAAGGTAACGACTACGCCATGTCTGATTTCGACGGCAAATCAGGTTTCTTTACTTCTGAGCGCAAAACCACCAGTAACCAAGAATACGCGCCAGATATCTGGAGCTTCACTACGCCTCCAAATCTTTTTGATTTGCGCGTGACCGTCTATGAGTCAGGTAAAAAATCTAAGAAATTAGCCGGCGCAAAAGTTTACGTAACCGTTTCTGACGGCACGAGCTGGGAAGGTGTTACAGATGCAAAAGGTAAGATCATCTGGAAAGAACGTCCGGACAAAAAAGGTCGTTACATCTTAACGGGTAAAGAATACACACTTAAAGCAGAAAAAGAAGGCTTCTACGAAGACAAAAAGGGAGCCAAAATCTCGACGCTTGGAATGGATCAAAGCCAAAGTTTCTTGATCGAGATGCCGTTGTTACCTGTAGGTATCATCCGCACTCCTGAAATCCGCTACGTATTTGACCAATGGGTGTTTATCAACGATGCAACTTGTATGTCCTTAGACTCGCTTAAGTTCCTAGACAGCATGCTCAAAGAATACCCGAACATCACCATCGACTTGTTCTCACACACCGATGCACGTGGTGGCGATGCGCGCAACCAAATGCTCTCAGAAAACCGTGCAAAAGCAGTTTACAAGCACCTCGTTGAAACATGTGGCATCGACCCACGTCGCATTCGCCCTGTAGGTCGCGGAGAGGCAGAGCCAGCAACTTGGGTAGACGAATCCGGTAAAACAGTTGTGCTCACTGAAGATTATATCAATCAGTTCAAGACCTCTGACAAAGCGAAGTTTGAAATGCTGCATACGATCAACCGCCGTACCACTGCCAAGATCACAAGCACCACTTTTGATCCGAAGACGGCACCGCCGGCAGATCCAGAATACCGCAAGTTTAAACA
>JBIIZO010000048.1:0-13374 GCA_044346245.1 Crocinitomicaceae bacterium | reverse complement strand
ATTGCATCGCGTGATGGCTATTGATGGTAAATTTCTGATTTGTAAGGGTGACAGCAATGGCTTTAGTGATAAACCAGTAAACATTGAGGCCGTATATGGCGTGTTGGACATGGTGCGGTTAAGCGCAGAAAAATGGCATCCAGCAGCTGCTTATCAAAAGCCTTTTTTTCTATCTAATACCTATAGTGTTTATGCGCAATTTCGAAAAACAATTTTGTTTTTTGCATATAGAATTAAACGTCTAATTTCTTTTTGATAAGTAGCGCTTTATAAGTTTAAGTAAACGCATTAACCAGAGTATAAAATAGTTAAGTGTTCTTAGGTTCGTGCCATGCCGCTGAATTAGGTAGTTTTTAATCGGGAAAATTTGAAAGAATCCAAAAGCTATCCACTCCAATGTATTGAGTGAATGAAACGTTTGGGGAAGGTTCGTAATGATGCCATCTTCTACCCAATATTTTATGTTCTTGCGGATCATCGGCTTTTCTTCGCTCTTTATGTAGCCTATTTGATTTGGATAAAAATAGGAAAGTAAATCAAAGCTATTGTTTAACCAGGTTACACCTTCTGCTTGCTGTGCGAGTTTGTATAGGTATATTTTTTGTTCTGCAGTACATCTGTGCCAAAGATGCACGAGTTCGGTGAGTTGATTTAATTTGAATCCGTGGCCACTCAAGTGTTTATTAAGATGGAAGCAATGGTAGAGTAAAGCGAAGGTATTGTCGAAGTGTAGATATTGTTCGTTTTGTAAATGTTGCCAAGCAAGCTCATTTATGTTGGCATTTTCAATACCAAGACGGACGTGTAGGTCAACATTTATTCCTCCTTTTATGCATTGTAGAGGTGCATGAATATATCCATAGCGCTTTTCATGAAAGCGAGATTGTCTTATATTTTCTATGCAATGGTAACCTAGTTTACTAAGAATCAGTCGGGCTTTTTCTAGTTGTGTGGCTTGAACCAATAAGTCCAGGTCGGATAAGAATCGTTCGTCTAAGTTGAGGTAAATGCGTTGAATGTAATCGATTCCTTTGAATTGTACTAATTTAATTTTGGCTTGAGCGAATGTGTGGGTTATTTCTTCTAGGGCTTGGATTAAGAATAAGTTTCGGCCTGCTGTTTTAGAACTATACGCTGCAAATTCATCAATCACTTGTGGGGGGAGCTTGTATACCTCTTTTCTTAAACGTTTATAAATGATACCACTCAGGTGTTGCTTGTGGCTGATATTTATCAAGCGCTGCCAGTTGATGTCAGTTCTTGTGAGAAGTTTTTCTATTGCTATGGTTTGCAAGCCATTCGGATGACTCAGCGCCAAGACCAACTGTAGTTCAATGCTGAATTGTTCACACATGTGCTTTGACCAGAGTAACTACAGCTTCTGTTGGTACAAAAGGCAGATTATACACAGGAATACTTTGGCATAACAAAGCGATGACATTCAAGCGGGCTTTGATTTCTTGAGGGTTGTAACCATGTTGGATGCAATTGGGAAGTACCGCCTGAACTGCTTCGAATTCATTTTGAAGTATTAATTCATTTTTTTGCCCATGACTAATGGCACAAATTGCTTTGAGCGGTGCTTTTTTACTTTCATCTGCGTAGTACATGGGGGTGTTGTAAACCCACCATTGGTCTTCTTGAAAGCGGAGTAAAAGACGGTCGTCATTGATGCAGGCGTGACCTAAGCCTTGCCATAAACCCGCCATGGTAGATTTACCTCTACCGCTGAATCCAGTAAATATAATTGCTTTACCTTCATTAATTATTCCAGATCCATGGAGCATGAAGGCTTGTTGTCCTTGCAGTACCAAATGCCATAAAAGTGGGGCTACCGGATAAGCTAAGGGCTCTAAAATTTGTTGTTGTTGGTCTACAGCTCGGCTGTAAATATCTATTTGCTTATTGGTTTGGTTGTAAAAAACTAGATGACTTTCTTGTAATGGGATTTGGTCTGCACGTTTACAACGCAAGAGTTTGTGACCTGAGGGGTTTGCTTCGATTTGCCAAAGCGTTTGGCCTCCGGCTTGTTTCGCTTCGTAAACCAGCGTGTAGTTTTGCGTATTTGGCGAGTTAGCTAAGGGATGCGCAAAAATTTGCCACCCATTCTGAGGAGTAGATTCAGTTACAAAACCACTCATACCATTGTCGAGTAACACTTTGTAAGGGTCGGCAGCATGGATACTGAAGTCTAGATCTGCTACTTGAAGGTTAAATTTAAGCTTCATGTTGGCTGGCATCCTGCATGAAATCATGCAACTCATTTAAAAATGCTGCACAATCCGAATACAATTCTTCTTGTGTGCAGTCGTAGCTTTCTAATATTTCGCTGAGAACATCTTTAGGTTCTGCAGCTGCAACGATGAGTTCTTTCCACAGTTTGAGCCCGAGTTCATTTAGTGTGACATATCGTGAAAGTGCGGCAAAATTTGAAACGACAGGATAAAGCAGTGCTTGCTCGCCAATTTGCCTTAGAACAAATTGTTGTTGGAGTGGGCGCAAGGTTGCTAGAGTTTCAGAAAAATCAATGGTGATCATAACGTGGTATTATCTTACAAAGATGCTGACTTTTCTGAATATAGCGTAACTTTGTGGTTATAAACTGTCTTCATGAGGATACTCCTTTTCTGTTGCTTATTCTTCATCCCCGGTTTTGCATTCCTACAAACAACATGTGCTACGGCTACCAATCTAACCGCCCCTAGTACTTTTACTAGTGGTACGCTCACGGGTACAGGTGCTTCACAGCCTGGAGCTACGGCTGCGCGCTGGTATAAATTCACTCCAACAACTAGTGGAATGTTGCAAATTAGCTCATGTGCAGGAGGTGCAGATACACGGTTATGGATTTGGTCGGGCAACTGCACAAGCCTTCAGGCAGTGGCCAGTAACGACGACTTCGCTGGCTGTATCTCTACGGGTGCAAGCGAATATGCCTCTCGGATTCAAAACCTTATTTTATTAGCTGGTGTCACATATTATTTTGAATGGGATAACTATTGGGAAAACACGAGTTTTACATGGAGTTTTACTTATTCGGCCTTACCTAACAACAACGATGCAGGCGTCTTGAGCGTGCTCAACCCTTATACGCGTATTCCAATAACGCAGGCCGCAAGTGGAATTCAGCTAGGGGCAAAACTTAAAAACTATTCGGCCGTGGCCCTAACCGCTGTTGCACTTCTTGTTGAAATCTATGAACTCCCTAACACAAGTACGCCTATCGCGAGCTTCACGAGCAATCCACAGACTTTAAATGTGGGTGCGGAGTTGGATTTTATTGCAGGTAATTGGGCGCCGATCTTAAATGTCAGTAAAACGTATCAAATTAAATATACCAAAACCCAACCCCAACTCGATGCAGTGGGTAATAACGACCAACAAGTCCAGACGCTTGTTTTGGATTACAACTATTTGGCCCGAGATAACGGCACTTACAATTCAGCCTTCAACTGGAGTACAACCTCAGATTACGTCCAAGCCACACGCTTTAACATTAACAGCACGGACAACCTTACGGGCTTTCGTTACTATTTGCAGAGTCCATCCACAACTCAAAGCTACCATATCCAGCTTTACAACGTTCAGGGTGGCCAAATTGACACGAGCCCGTTTTGGGAATCGCCTGCTATTTTAGCGAGTGGTGCCGGCTGGCACACCTATAATTTGCCTAGTTCCATTGCGCTGGCTCCCGGTACGTATACAATGGGCATTTATAAAAGTGGAACCACACCCTTTCCTGTTGGTTGTGCAACGGGTTCATTTAGAAATCAAGCGAGTTATATCCGAGTAGGGTCGGGCACTTGGAATCCAATTGAAGCATATAGCCTCAATTATGTGTTTATGCTCAGGCCAAAATTTGGTCCGGACCTAGCGGTGGATATCGAAATTGTCGATCACCAAAATCCCGGTGGGGTTTATACCGCTGTTTCTACGCGTCAGCATCCGAATGGTACTTTACTTAATTTTAGTTTGCGTGCTCAAAACAATGGTGTTACCAGCACGAGTGCTGTGCAATTAAAGGTCATAGTAAAAAATTCGGTCCAACAAGTGATTTATACGGCCACGAGCCAAGCTTATACCCTGAATGCTAGTCAAATAGATACCCTTGAGGTCCCTCCTTATTTGATCGCACAAGTGGGCAGTTATACCATTGATTATGAAGTGCTGTGCCCCGGCGATGCCCAACTGATTAATAATTTAGTCAGCACAACATTTGAGCGTAGTACTCAGTGCCTGGCTGAACATGTTGGCGTTGGTGGAGGTGTAGGAATCGGTAATAACATCACAAGTGCATACGACAACGGCATTATTGGGCAAAACTTTTCCTTGCCCTTTGCAGATATCTTGGATTCAGTTCGCTTTGTATTGCGACCTAGCACTCCGGCCAACCAACCTGTGCGTGTAGAGATTTATGCTTGTACTGCCCAAGGCCTGCCGGTTGGTGTTCCATTGGCTCAAAGTGCAAATTTTATTACTACCACTGCACATGCTACTAGTGGAGTTACGATCAGTTTGCCTTTTACCACTGGTGAATTGAGCTTGAGTCCTGGTACTTATTTTATTGGTATTACTGAGGAAGCTGGTAATTTGCAGCTAGGTTGTAGTTCGTTGTATTACCAACCCAACAATACCTTCAAGAGGTGGAATCAAAATCCTTATGGCGCTGCTGCTTGGTCACCACTCGAACAATTCAATCAATTCGTTTCTTTGGCTATTACACCAGTTTTTAAGCCTTGTTTGCCTTTGGCGTTCAACGAACAAATCCACCATCCCACTTGCGGGCTAAATAACGGCGGCATAGCATTTGCACCAACAGGCTTCTCAGGCCAAATTAATTATTCTTGGACTCCCAATATTGGTAATTCGTTTAATTTGAATAACCTATCCCCTGGTACTTATAACTGTTTGCTACAAGATGAAAATAATTGCGAGATCAACTTTTCAACAACACTGAATTTACAAAGTACAGCTCCGGTCCTAAATGTAGACAGCCTATTGAATATTGCTTGTACTGGCGATAGCACAGGGGTCATTATCTGTAGCGCAAGTGCTGGTCTTGCTCCTTATCAGATTCAGCTTCCAGCGCTCTTGCTTGAAGGACCCAGTTTTTCAAATTTGCCTGCGGGTAGTTATTCTGTACAACTCATTGATGCAAATAATTGTTCAGCTCAACAAACTGTAGTTCTCACCCAACCTCAGATCCTACAGCTAAGTGCTCAAATTACGCAGTCAAATCTTTGTTTTGGAGATAGCTCAGCGAGTATTCAGCTTGCCTTCACAGGAGGTGTGGGCCCATATGCAATTTCATGGCCAAGTTTACTCGAAGATTCTTTGTTGCAAACAAGTTTGCCTGCTGGTACTTATTTGGCTAATTTAACTGATGCCAATAATTGCGTAGCAAGTATTTCAACCACCATTACCCATCCGCCAGCTTTAGTTTTAAATGTGCTCGCACAGAGCAATAGCACCTGTGCTGGGGCCAACAACTGCTCAATAAGCGTATTGGCGAGCGGTGGAACCGGAAACTACAGTTACTTTTGGCCTGCATTAGGGCAAACAAATCAACAACAAACAAACTTAGCGCCGGGTAACTACTTGGTGCAGGTTCAAGACCAAAATGCTTGTCTAGAAAACCTCAATATCGATCTTACAGAACCGCCTGCTTTGCAAGCACAACTTGTAAGTGCGCAAAACCCAACTTGTTTTGGGCAGGCCAATGGTCAAATAGAAGTTGCAGGCAGTGGCGGTACAGCTCCTTATTCGTTTCAATGGCTAACGCTACAATCCAACCAAACGCAAATTCAGAATTTGCCTGCAGGGTCTTACTCTTGCCTGCTCACGGACGCCAATTTGTGTCAGACGCAATTGAGCCAAGTGCTTCAAAATCCGCCGATATTACAAATGAGTTTGCTAAATAGCGAGCCGGCATTTTGTGGGCAGTCTAATGGTGGCCTTTCTGTAGTGTATTCAGGAGGTACAGGCCCTTTACAAGCGGTTTGGAGCAACAACCAATTGGGATCAACTATCGCGAATGTGTCCGCGGGCACTTATCAACTCGTCATCACAGACAGTTTGGGTTGTATCCTGAGTCAAATTTTTTCTGTACCTAATGTGAATGGTCCTACATTAAACCCGGGCTCATTGGTCATTCCAACCTGTCATGATACACAAGACGGTCAATTGAGTGCAACAGTTCTAGATTCGCTTGCACTTCAAAGTATCATCTGGACACCTGCTCCCGCGGTTGGTCAAGGTACTTTACAAATTGCCAATATTAGTGCTGGAAACTACGTTTGTACGGTTGTGGATACCAACGCATGTGTGGCAAGTCTTGTTTTGACCTTAAGCGCGCCTGAACCTTTAGACTTAGCGCTTCAAGCAATTTCAAACGTAAGTTGTTCGGGCGGTACAAACGGGAGTATTCAAATCATAGCCTCCGGTGGAACAACACCATACAATTACACTTGGCCTAGTCTTTCCGGATCCACAAACGTACAAACAGGTCTCAGCGCAGGTTTACAACTATGTATTGTTAGTGATGTCAATAATTGTACAGACAGTTTATTGACGCTTATTACCGAGCCAACGCCTTTAATTGCACAAGTACAAGTACTTCAGGCTCCAACATGCAGTTACTCGCAAAATGGGGTCTTGCATGCTCTCGGTCAAGGGGGAACCGCACCCTATACTTTTTTGTGGCAGTCCAATCAACAAACGGCTCCAACGCTCATAGGCATTGGCACCTCACCTCAGACACTTATTGTGCATGATGCGCAAAATTGTATTGATTCTATTGATTTTATACCGTATAGCCTTTCAAATATTAATGTACAGGTTCTAAGTTCTCCCGTAACTTGCGAAGGCTATTCAGATGGACAGCTTGAGCTCATTTTAACTGGTGGCCAAGCACCCTATTTGATTTCATGGTCCAACGGTCAAACAGGAACCCAACTCCAAAACTTACAGTCCGCAAACTACTCAGCTTTTATTTTAGATAATTTAGGTTGTCAGGACACCACTCAAGTCAATCTTATTACTCTTTCTCTGCTCACTGCTAATGTAAGCGGAACGCCAGTTATTTGCGCCGGCACCAATACCGGTGAGTTGTCTGTAGCAGTAGCACAAGGTATTCAGCCTTATGAATTATATCTGAACGGACAGCTTCAAACAAGCTTAACACCAACAAATCTTTTGGCAAGTTCATATGAAATCATTGTCATTGATAGTTTGGGTTGTTCAGACAGTCTGACGTATCAAATCGATTCCAACACGCTAAATGTATCAGCTCTTGCCTTACCGACGTTATGCAATGGGGTCCTGTCGGGAAGTGTTTATTTAACGGCAACAAACGGGATGCAACCCTATTTTTACAGCTGGCCCGGCTTTCTTGAAAATGAAGATAGTTTAATTGGTTTACCCTCGGGTTTTATTCATTTTCAAGTAAGCGATGCGATGAATTGCAGTATTGTTGACAGCATTTTTATTGGTGTTCAACAAAGTATCCAATTGAGTGCGGTACTCAGCCCCGAATTATTTGGCCAAGATGGCGCCATCGACCTGACGCCATCCGGAACCACTGCTCCTTATTTTTATCAATGGTCTAATGGAAGTGACACCGAAGATTTATCAGTCCTTGTCCCTGGCTGGTATGCGGTGGTCGTCAATGATCAGAATGGCTGTTTTGTAGAAGATTCTTTCTTTGTCGACACAGAACTTGGGCTGGAGTCTGTAGATATTAAGTCAGTTCTGATCGCCCCCAATCCTTTTAGTGAGAGCATAAACGTCATTGGATTAGGTCTAAGTGAACTAGCAATTTATGATTTACAAGGTGTGCTTGTTTGGCAAAGTTCCCTAAGTACAAGCCAAATCAAGCATAATTTAGATTTATCAAATCTGCCGAGCGGTAGTTATGTAATACACATTATTCAAGATGGTTTTAGTAAAAAACAATACATTTTACGCTTATAACGGTAAAAACAACCCAAATCCATGAATAATTCAATCGTGCTTATCCTTTTCCTTATTTGGTCCACGTCATTTTTCGCCCAAGTCTCTGGTTCCGAAGCGCTTTCCCTACCAGTTGTAGGCATTCACTATGGCGGCGCGTTCTCAGGCGCAGACCTCGCCGAGCGCTACGGCTATTTCAACCGCGTTGGTCTTACCGCTGGCTATAAATTCAAAAGTAACTGGAGTGTAGGCGTAGAATCGGACTTTTGGTTCTCAGACAACGTGAAGCTCATTGGCCTTTTTGATCACCTCGTGGACAACGCCGGCAACATCACCAATGACCTTGGCATGCCTGGTTCTGTGCTCGTGTATCCGCGTGGTGTACATGCCAATGCGTATGTCGGCAGGTTGTTTCCACTCAATCAAACCAACCGAAACAGCGGTATTCTCGTGCAGCTCAGCGGCGGCTATATGCTACACCACCTGCGTATCGAAACAAACGACAACGTAGTGCCGCAAATTGAGCTCAACTACAAAAAAGGTTATGACCGCCTCACCACGGGTTTCAATGCCCAGCAATTTATTGGTTATTCCTTTCTCAACAACCGCGGCTCGGCAAGCTTTTATGCAGGTCTTTATTTCCAACAAGGTTTTACCTATAACCGCCGCACCATCAATTTTGACGAGCCCGATGTACCAGTCTCTACCGCCCGTCGGCTGGACCTTCAAACCGGTTTCCGTCTCGGATGGTATATTCCGTTTTATTCGGCGGAGCCGAGGGAGTATTATTATAATTGATAAAGGCAAAATTCAAATTTCCATCCAATTCGCTTAATTTCGTGCATTCATGGGTTTGTGCTACTCCTTTCTGATTGCAATCTACAACTTACTTCTAAAGTTTGCAGCACTTTGGCACCCAAAAGCCAAGGCTTTGGTTTCAGGTCGGAAAGAAACCTGGGCACTTCTTCAACAATTACCAAAAACGGGCTCCAAACGCTATTGGTTCCACTGCGCTTCTCTCGGTGAGTACGATATGGCATTGCCTTTGATTCAAGCTTGCCTTGCAGCGAATCCAGCACTTGAAATTGTGGTGAGTTTCTACTCGCCCTCGGGCATGCAGCACTACCACAAACGCGGTTTTGAACCTCATGCCGTTTTTTATTTGCCAGCCGATACCCCTCGTCACATGCAGCGCCTCATTAAAGCTGTGCAAGCCGACCGCTTATTTTTACTTAAATATGAATTTTGGCCCAATTTATTGCAAAAAGCGCAAGTGGCAGGTTTGGAAGTCTTTGGAGTATCGACCATTTTGCGTCCTTCGCAAGTATATTTCAAGTGGTACGGTGGGTTTTTTAGACGGGCTTTGAAGCGTGTCGCGCATTTTGCCGTTCAGAATGAGGCTACTCAAAAACGTTTGCTTGCCCTTGGTATTTCAAGTCAGAAAATTGAAATATTAGGTGATTTGCGCTTCAATCGGGTATTAGAGGCCAAAGCTAGCGCCCTACCCAACCCAATCATTGCCCAATTTGTAGGTAATTCGCCACTTTTGATTTTGGGTAGCAGTTGGCCGCAAGAAGAAAAAATCTTGTTTAATTTTTTGGATAGCCACAGCGAAATCCTGAATACACTCAACTTGAAAGTGTTGATTGCGCCTCATGATCTTTCTGCGCGCCATCTTACCCAATTGGGGATGACCTTCCCTCAAGCAGTTTTTTATTCTAAAATAAAGGAAGCTTCTTTATCTGAAGCATCATTGCTGATTTTAGACACCATTGGTCACCTCAGTGCGGCGTATCAGTATGGGTCGGTAGCTTTTGTAGGCGGCGGCTTCAGTGGCAGTTTGCACAATATTTTGGAGCCCTTGGCCTATGGTTTACCGGTTATGTTTGGCCCTAAGCATGAGAAGTTTCCGGAGGCGCAACAATTTATTGATTTGGGTTTTGCGCATGCTATTACAGATGAAAAAGGTGTTGAAAGATTATTGTTTTCAGTCCTTAATAATCGAGAAATAATGAAAATAGAAATCGAAAGGCAAGTTCTAAAGTTGCAAGGAAAAATAGACGGCAAACTTGTAAGTTGAAAAGAAAACATTAATAATTCAATGCGTAAATTGAATCCATTAATTCATGCGTATATTTTTGAGCGCCAATTTTATTTAAATGCAAGTGGTTGTAGAATAATTCTTTGTTGTTGTAGCGTGGGCCATTAAAATTCCAATAGTCTAGCTGCCGTTTTCTTGCATATTCTTTCAAGCCGCTGATCAGTTTTACATTAACTTTTTGATAAGATGGATAGCTCTGTGGAGGATACAAAAGTGTTAGTTTTATGTGCCTGGTTTCGCAGAGTTCAACAATTGAATCCACAAATTGTGTGTGTACTTTACCGACGATTGGGAGTGGGCTATGCCAGGTTGCGCGGGAGTTAAACTCCCCTGCTTTTGGGATAGAACCATAGGTATAATATTGTTCTTCAATATCTTTGATGAGTTTAAGATGTCTTAGCAAAATATTAAGTCCTTTTCTATCAGAAAAATAACGTTTAAGAGGAATATAGACATCTAGCCAGCTGAATCCAATTTGTTTTTCGATAACATAGTTGATGCGGAGTTGATCATTAAATAGATAGCCCATGAATTTGTGTTTGTCGTGGAATATATTTTTCATGATGTCATTAACGGTAGTGGGGTCGAACTCAAAAAAAATATGTTCCGGTTTTTTGTTGCGCGCGAGGTATACCTTTAGTTTATAAAATAGAAGTCGAGCTTCTCGACCATCCTGACACAGGCAATAGGCTTTGTTGCCCGTGGTTTTACTGAGTAATTTGGCATCAACATGCCTCCAAGTACGGCTATTACCGATAAATAGAAAGACATTTTTTTGAGCATGTACGACATGCCAATCTTCTTGTATTTGAAACTGACCCTTCTGTAGATTCTTTTCAATGACCAATTCAAAACCTAAAGATATCCCATAGTAAATGATGAAAGCTACCGAAACAAACCGACATATTTTAAATAAAAATTGGCGCATTATCAGAATTGAAAGTATAAAAAAGTAGTTTGTTTGCCAAAATGAAGCATGGTGAGTACAAAAATCAAAAAGTAAAGAACAAATCGAAATGGACTTTTGAAGTCCAGTATAGAACGTTCCGAATTACGCATGAACCATTCCAAGCTTATAAAAGGTATAATCAGTAATGCAGTCCTAATTGTAACCTTTATTGTATTTGTACTAAATGGTTGAATCAAAAGTGTTTCTTGAATTCGTTTAAGATAGGAGAGTGCTGCTTCAACATTTGACATTCTAAAAAAGATCCAAGCAAAGCTCACAAATACAAATGTTAGTGTCATCTGACTTAGCTCTTTTATGTTAGCAAACCGGTGCCCTTGAGCAACAACTTCATTTAAGGGTTTTCTATGGAGATTGAAAAAAATAATAGTACCATATCCACAGGCATGTATAACGCCCCAAGCGAGGAAATTCCAATTTGCGCCATGCCAAAATCCGCTTACCAAAAAAATTAGTAAAATGTTGCGAATAGTTTTGAGTTTTCCTGCTTGTGACCCACCGAGCGGTATGTAAAGATAGTCTCTGAACCAAGTTGTCAAAGAGATATGCCACCTCCTCCAAAACTCTGCCAAATTTCTCGAAAAGTAAGGGTAGTTGAAATTGCTCAGCAGCTCAAAACCTAGGAGCTTTGCGCTGCCCATTGCGATATCTGAATAACCTGAAAAATCGCCATAGATTTGAAAACTGAAAGCCAAGGCACCTATGATAAGCACAAGTCCATTATAGTCTGTGTAGTTGACGAAGATGTCATTGACCATTATGGCGAGTGAATCTGCAATTACAACTTTTTTAAACAGTCCCCACAAAATGAGTTTACATCCCTCAACGGCCTGCTTGTAATTAAAGAACCTAGATTTTTGAATTTGTGGAAGTAAATGATGCGCGCGTTCAATTGGCCCCGCGACTAAAAGAGGGAAAAAGCTCACAAATAATGCATAATCTACTACATTTTTTACTGGTTTTTGCTTCCGGCGGTAGATGTCAATGATATATGAAAGCCCATGAAAAGTGTAGAAGGAAATTCCAATTGGCAATGCTACTTTTAATAGTATGGGTTGGAAATAGCAACCTAGTTGTGCAAGGGCACTTTGCGTTTCTAAAATAAAAAAGTTGTAATATTTAAATACAATAAGAATCCCAAGATTGTTTAATAGACCTAGCCAGAGAAATAATTTGGCCTTTCTCTTATTTTTAGAGGCCACTCCAAAACCGTAGGCGAAGTCTAGAGCCGTACAAAGTAGCAAGAGGCATAAAAATCGCCAACTCCACCACCCGTAAAAAAAATAACTCGCTAAAAGAACGAGTTGATTTTGAAGCTGATAACTTTTCTTGAATAAAAACCAATACAGTACAAATACAATTGGTAAGAAAAGTAGGTATGCGTAACTATTAAAAATCATTAATAAGCTCGCTCATTGCGTTTCTCCATCCAATTGATGAAGGCTCGGTTCACAACTTTGTTTCCGCCAGGGGTGGGGTAGTTACCGGTAAAGTACCAGTCGCCGGTATGACCTGGACAGGCGATGTGTAAATTCTCGACAGTTTGATATATGATTTCAACCTCTGCTTGCATGCCGACTGGCGTGAGCATTTTGGCAATCTGAGCGGAGATTTCTTTGTCTGAGAAAGGGGCGTAAATGCGCTGAACCACATTTTTGACTTGTTCTTTGGGCAGTTGCACTTGTTCTAGTGCTGCATTGTAGACTTCGTCGATGAGGTTGGATTGGCCGCGTTCGCGCAATAGGGCAATGGCTGCTTCGAAAGCGATGAAGTCGCCCATTTTGGCCATGTCGATGCCGTAGCAGTCTGGGTAGCGGATCTGGGGTGCAGAAGAAACGACTACAATTTTCTTGGGGCCAAGACGGTCTAAGATGCGCAAGATACTTTGGCGCAAAGTAGTACCGCGTACAATACTGTCGTCAATGACGATGAGGTTGTCGGTGCCGCGGCGGACAGAACCATAGGTAATGTCGTAGACGTGGGCCACGAGGTCGTCGCGGGAGTCGTCTTGGGTAATAAAGGTGCGCAGCTTGGCGTCTTTGATGGCTATTTTTTCAATGCGTGCGCGGCGATTGATGATTTCTGAGAGCGCTTCAGGACTGGCGTTGGCGCCGAGTGTCTGAATTTGTTCAAGTTTATTTTGATTGAGCGCCTCTTCTAGGCCTTTGATAAGGCCATAAAAAGAAACTTCTGCGGTATTCGGGATAAATGAAAAGACGCTGTTGTCGTAGTCGTGTCCAACGCTGTCTAGCACGTCTTTGACGATAAGGCGACCGAGTGCCTTGCGTTCTTTGTAGATGTCGGCGTCGGAGCCTCTAGAGAAATAGATGCGCTCAAAAGAACACTGCTTGAGCTC
>JBIIZO010000002.1:0-42621 GCA_044346245.1 Crocinitomicaceae bacterium | reverse complement strand
CCAGTCGCACCAGCCACCAATAAGTGAGGCATTTTGGTGAGGTCAAATACGTACGTTTCATTGGTAATGGTTTTACCCATGACAATTGGCAGTTCTCCGTCGAAATGCTGAAATTTATCAGAGGCAATGAGCGAGCGCATCGAGACCATTTCAGGGTTGGAATTTGGTACCTCAATACCGATGGTTCCTTTTCCTGGAATAGGTGCAATAATGCGGATGCCGAGTGCCGAAAGGCTGAGCGCGATGTCGTCTTCGAGGTTTTTGATTTTGGAGATGCGGACGCCTGGCGCAGGTACAATTTCGTAGAGCGTTACAGTGGGCCCAACAGTGGCTTTGATTTTCGCGATGTCAATTTTGTAGTGCGAAAGCGTTTCTACAATGCGGTCCTTGTTGTTCTCGAGCTCTTCTTTACTAACCGAAACGCCACTTGATACGTAATCTTTCATGAGTTCTAGCGGCGGCAAAAGGTAGCCTTCGAGGTCTTTTGTAGGGTCGTATTCTCCGTGTTCACTCACCAACTGGTTGGCCAAGATATCTTCGTCGGCAACAGGAAGCGTTACTGGTGGCACCACAACAGGGTCGTCGCCAAGTTCGATTTCAAAATCTGAACTCAGTGTGTTTTCTTCCATTGGCGCAACAGGACTTTCTTTTTTAACCTGGACAATGAGTTCGCTTTCTTCGTCAAAAATGTCGTCGTCGTCGCCATCGTCAAAAACAACTGGTTGCGAAATGTCGTCGGCTTTGATTTGGTCTTCTTTGATTGTGTTCACCACATAAATGTCATCAAAAGGTGCTGCAGCATCGGCGAAGGCTTCATTTCCCTCGTTTTCTGGACTTTCTGGAGTACCAAATAAGCGTTGAAGCAAGGCGCGGTAGTTGGGGCTAAATTGCAGGGTGGTCAGTACAAAAAAAGCAACGACATGCATGAAAAGTGTGCCGAAACCACCAAAAGTGAGTTGTAACCATTCGTTGGTGAAAAATCCAAAGGCGCCACCTGCATAACTGATTTGCGGACTAAAAAAGCCCAAGAATATAGAACCCCATAGTACATAGCTGATTACGATGCTAGTGGTGCGCACCAAAGGCACCAAGGCGGTTCCGAATAAAATTTTAAATCCGCCAATGAATAAAAGAAAGACGAGGCCAAAAGAGGGGAGACCAAAACCGCGGTGAATGAGTAAGTGGGAGGTCCAGGCACCAAATTTACCCAGCCAGTTTTCTACTGCGGGCAAATCGGAATTGAAGATGTAAGCCGTAAAACTGCGGTTGAGGAGCTGGTCTTGGTCTTTGGCCCAAGTGAAAATGTAAGAGACGCAAGCCAAAAACAAATAGATGCTGAGCAAACTCAGAACCGCGCCTGAAAAAAGCTTGATTTTAGGCAAGTTGAGGCGCTCAAGCAAGCCTATTTTGGGCAAGTTTTTGCGCGTAGCTTGAGCCGTTTCTTTTGGACGCTGTGATTCTTCTTCGCGTTTTTTTGGTCGCGGAGTGCTAGGTGCTTCGGTTTTTGGAGCAGGTTTAGCGGCTGATTTAGGGATGTATTCGTTTTCTTCCATGAGGCTTTAGCGTCTAATCAAACGAAAATACGGCAAAGGGTCACATGAAAAATGAAAGCCGAGCAAACCTATAAACAGCAAGCTGTTAGTTAATCTTGACCGGGGCTATTTTGGTTGGTTTGCGACCACTCCAAAAAGGCCTCTAAAGGCAGCACTTTGTATTTTTTATCCGGGACAAATAACGAAAACGGCGGTTGTCGGCGGTCTACTTTCTGGAGCTCAAAAGCCATGTAGCCAAAATCGGTAGGAATTTGCCCTTTTACAGGCAAGCCGGGCGCTCCTTCGAGCCCGACAAAGTAGTGGGCAGGTATTGATTTTGAATAGTAGAGCAAAACACTTCTATCGGGATATTCTAAATTGGCTTCCCGGCATTTGAGTCCTGCAATGTTTTGCCGTTTTTTGTTTTTATGTAGTTGGTAAGACTGTTCTACTTTAGACGTATCGTTGATTTGAACGGCAAAAAAGAGCCCGTCGATTTCGATGAGTGAAATCAATTTTTGACGACCTAAATGATGGATGCTTTCTTGTTTTTTTCCGTCGGACATGAGGTAGTTGTATCGAACCAAAGAATCTAAGGCATAGATAAATAGCTTTCCTTCTATGGTGTCTTTGTTCATGAGGTCGATAGACACCAAATTGTATTCGAGGCTACCGGTAAGGTTTTTGTGCAATGCAGAGCTGGGTGAGGGCTGTAAACAAGGAAAGATAGACGAACTTCAGCATAAACAAAGCTAAGAATACTTATTTTTAAACAATGAAAAGCTTTCTGTTTATTTCGTATTTCCTTGTTTTGTTGGGTTGTACAACAGATGCAGCACAATCGAGAAAGCTGCCCAAAGAACCCAATGAAGCTCAAAATGTGGACATAAAGATCGATGTAGAAAAGATTTTTCGCCCCAATTATCCAAATACGGAATACCTCCAGCCAGGCATCTATAAAGGTGAAGCTTATTTTCGAGACGAGGATGACCTTGAGCAGGACTTTTTGAACGACACTTGGCTAGGTATTTTTAAAACCAAACAAAATTGGTATTTGCTCCCGGTTCAGCCTCAAATTGAGACCGTATTTGATGGCATAGTTGATGATACGGAAGCCGATACAGCCAATTGGAGCGGGAAAATCATGCACAGTGCAAAAAACTGCCGCTTTGTGTTGAGAAAGGGGAGTCTTCAGCCCAAACAACTCAAAGTATTGTATGCCGCCAGCAAAAGCCCAACTTTTCACGATGAAAAATCAGTTTTGTTACCTGGCGATACGCTCAAGTATGAAATCAAGGGCATTCATTATTGGCTTTATGCAAAAGGCCGTAAACTGCCCAAAGAAGAAGGAATAGATGACCAACGTTTTGGTCAATATGCGCTGTATCTTGAAACCGACGACCCCAACCAAGAACAAAAAGTGCAATTGCTGCGCAGCACAGATCCAAGCTATGAATATGGCCCTAACAGGCTTGAATGTTTATTTGTTGGACTGATCGATGCCGATGCCATTCCCGATTTGATCATCAGCAGCAATTTTGAGGGACGTATTTTGTATTTGTCGGGAGAGGCGAAAGAACAGCGCATTGTAGAACCTGTTTTTTATGAGCCAATGACCGGCGGCTGCTGATGCCGCTTATCTAAAATAGCTTTATCTTTGTCGAAGCCCCTAAAGGGTTTTTTATGTCAAAAAACATTCATTTCATCTTCAATCCGACTGAATTAGGTGCTGGCACACGCGGGGCTTCACTTGGTCCGGAGGCCATTCGCACGGCTGCCCGAACAAAAGGCAGTACGCTCTTTTCACAACATCCAATTCAAGTGGTAGATCAGCACAACGAGTTGCTGGACCGCAAGAGTCCGTTCACTTTTGCCAAAAATATCGACGGACTGAGCCAAGTTTTTGCCTCCCTCGAACAAAACATCACCTCTTGTTTGAAAGCAGATGCCTTCCCGCTGCTTCTTTCCGGTGACCATAGCGCTGCCGCAGGTACACTCTCAGCCCTCAAAAATAATTTTCCAAATAAAAGAATTGGTGTCGTTTGGATAGACGCGCATGCCGATATCCATTCGCCTTACACCACACCGTCAGGTAATATTCACGGGATGCCCATCGCAGCGGCGCTCGGTTTGGATCATCTTCATTTGGCCAAAAACGAACTTGATGCGGCTACAATTGCACATTGGAATAGCCTCAAGAGCACTGCTTTTTTACCCCAAGATTTAGTCTACATTGGCGTTCGCGATACCGAACCGCAAGAAGATGCCATCATGGCCGAATTAGGCTTGAAAAACTACACGGTTGCCGAACTCCGAAGCATTGGTTTAAACGCTTGTTTGGCTGCCATCTCTGAACAACTTCAAGACTGCGACCTCATTTACGTTTCTTTCGACGTCGATAGCATAGACCCAACAGAAACATCTTATGGTACTGGCACGCCGGTTTCTAATGGTATTTCCTTTACTGAAGCCCAAGCGTTGCTTACCTATTTTGCCCAAGACACCAAGACCGTAGCCATTGAAATCGTGGAGGTCAATCCTTGTCTTGACGACGAAAAAAACAAAATGGCCGAATCTGCATTGGCCCTCATAGAAAACATCATTAAGCACCTCTCCTAAAATGGAACAACACATACGCCAAGCGCTCTTAAAGGCCGCACCCGAATTATTTGGTTGCGCCATCACCGAAGAACTCATCCAGTTTCAACAAACGCGCAAGGATGTAGAGGGTGACCTCACGCTTGTGGTATTCCCGTTTGTCAAGCTTTTGCGCTGTTCACCTCAGGCTGCGGGCGACAAACTCAAAACATGGATAGAAGCCAACGTACCAGGTGTTTCGCATTGTATTGTCATCAACGGGTTTTTGAATATCGTCCTGACCGATGCCTACTGGCTCTCCCAATTTAGCCAAATGCAAGCCCAGCCTCATTATGGTTTTGCACAAGCCGATTCCAAGCCAACGGTCATGGTAGAATACGCTTCTCCCAACACCAATAAGCCTTTGCATTTAGGGCATTTGCGCAATATCTTTCTCGGTGCAGCAGTTGCAGAAATCTTGCGCGCTGTGGGCCACAAGGTGGTGCGCACGCAAGTGATTAACGACCGCGGTATCCATATTTGCAAATCCATGCTCGCGTGGGAGAAATTCTCCCCCGTCAATGCCCGCGGCGAACGTGAAACCCCTGCCAACACAGGTCTTAAGGGCGATAAGCTAGTGGGAAAATATTACGTAGAATTCGATAAAGCCCTGCAAAAAGAGGCCAAAGAAATCATGGCTCAGTGGCAAAGTGGGAACTTTTCTGACACCCCTGAAGCCATCCAACAAGCGGTGCTGAATTTTGAGCAAGCCAAGCAAGATAAAGACGAAAAAGCGCAAGCGGCCATCGACGATAAAATCAAGGAGCTTGCCAAAAACCAGACCTCCATTTTACAAGAAGCCAAGCACATGCTCGTCAAGTGGGAGGCCAGAGACCCGCAAGTCTATTTGCTCTGGACAACCATGAACGGTTGGGTCTACGCCGGCTTTGATCAAACCTATGCCCAAATGGGCGTCACTTTTGACAAACTATATTACGAATCCGATACCTTCCTTTTAGGCAAGGACCAAGTCATGGAAGGCTTGAAAGCCGGTGTTTTTTACCAGAAACCCGATGGATCGGTTTGGATAGACCTCACCGCCGAAGGCCTCGACGAAAAACTCGTCTTGCGCTCAGATGGCACTGCCGTTTACATGACCCAAGATATCGGCACCGCCATAGACCGCTTCAAAGATTATCCAGATTTGCACGGCATGGTCTATACGGTCGGCAACGAGCAAGATTACCACTTCAAGGTCTTGTTCTTGATCTTGCAAAAATTGGGTTATTCTTGGGCCAACAACTGCTTTCACCTGAGCTATGGCATGGTAGACCTCCCGAGTGGTAAAATGAAATCCAGAGAGGGTACGGTGGTAGACGCCGATGACCTCATGGCCGAAGTCATTGAAAAAGCCAATGCCATGACCCAAGAAAGAGGTCATTTAGAGGGCTTGACTGAGGCAGAGCGCCATACACTTTACACGCAAATTGGTATCGGTGGGCTCAAATACTATTTGCTCAAGGTAGATCCGAAAAAGCGCATGCTTTTCAATCCAGAAGAATCCATTGACCTCACTGGCAATACAGGGCCGTTCTTACAATATGCCCATGCGCGCATCTCCACCTTGTTAGAAAAAGCGGCTTACCAACCTGCGGCAATCGAAGTGGCTACAGCTTTGCGTCCTGAAGAAAAGGAAATCATCAAGCAATTGTCTTATTTTGAAGGCGCTCTTCAAGAGGCCGCCAAAGGATATTCACCAGCGCTTTTGGCCAATTACACCTATGAATTGGTTAAGTTATATAATGCGTTTTATCAGGGTGTCAAAATTGTAATTGAACCCGATCAAGCAGTGCGTCAGTTGAGACTCGCCCTGAGTGCTGAGGTTCGTCAGACCATTGCAGAAGCGTTGTCTTTGCTTGGTATTGCGGCGCCTGTGCGCATGTAAAAAACGTGCTTATTTTTTGCCAAAAATGACTTCGTCTGTGAGTTGGCGCACCATCACAAACAGTTCGTTCTTGAAGGTCTGGGCTTCGTAGGTGCCGCGTTCAATCATGCGCAGTTTGTATTCCCATTGGCCCGTAAGTTCGGGGCTTTTCAGCATTTCGTAGGAGATTTTATCAATCAAGGCCATGCCGGTTGGGGTCGCAATGAGGTTCTTTTTCTTCTTCTCGACGTATTGGCGCTTGAATAACGTTTCGATGATACTTGCCCGCGTGGAAGGTCGGCCGATGCCATTTTCTTTCATGACCTCGCGCATTTCTTCGTTTTCGACGAGTTTGCCTGCGGTTTCCATGGCGCGCAGTAAGGTGGCTTCTGTGTAGTATTTTGGCGGACTGGTCTTGCCTTCGTGAATAAACGGCGCGTGAGGGCCACTCTCTCCTTTAGTGAACTGCGGCAAGATTTTGTCTTCGGGGTTGGTTTGTTGGGCCTTGAGGTCGTCGTAGAGCACGCGCCAGCCTTTGTCTAGGACCTGCTTGCCCGTGGCTTTGAATTCGAGTGCCGCTACTTTGCCCAAAACGGTGGTGTTGGATACCTTACACTCTGGATAAAACACTGCAATAAAGCGCCGCACGATCAGGTCATAGACACGTTGTTCGTCGGGGCTGATGCCCGAAGGTGCCACACCAGTCGGAATAATGGCGTGGTGATCCGTGATTTTTTTGTCGTCGAAAATCTGCTTCGATTTCTTGATCGGTTGGCCGGCAAGGGCTTCGGTAAAGCGTTTGTAGTCGCGAAGACCAGCGAGAATGCCAGGAATTTTGGGGTGTAAGTCTTCCGACAGATAGGTGGTGTCTACGCGCGGGTAGGTCACCAATTTTTTCTCGTAGAGGCTCTGCACTTTGTTGAGGGTATCTTCGGCAGAGTAGGCGTAATAGCGGTTGCCATCTACTTGTAGCGAAGTGAGGTCGTAAAGTCTGGGGTTGCCTTCTTTGGCATTTTTTTGCTCAAAGGAGGTGACCTCGAAGGGCTGATCTTGGAGGTAATCCAGGCCTTTTTGGGCTTTTTCTTTGGTTTTGAGGCGCTCAATTTGGCAGCTGAATTCGGTCTCGCGGTAGATCGTTTTGAGCTCGAAGAAGGTTTCTCCTTTGAAGGCATCTATTTCTTTTTGCCGCTGCACAATGAGCGCGAGGGTGGGCGTTTGCACGCGCCCCACCGATAGGGTTTGCTTGTCTCGGCCGTATTTTCGGGTAAAAAGCCGCGTTCCGTTGATCCCCAAGACCCAATCGCCGACCGCCCGAGCGTTGCCTGCGGCAAAGAGGCGGTCAAAATCACTCCCTGGCCTCAGTTTCTTGAATCCATCCTTGATGGCTTCTTCGGTCAGTGAAGAGATCCAGAGTCGCTTCACGGGTACTTTGCATTTGGCCTTGAGCAAGACCCAGCGCTGAATGAGCTCTCCTTCTTGCCCGGCATCACCGCAGTTAATGACCTCGGTAGCTTGGCTCACGAGCCGTTCAATGACGTGAAATTGCTTTCTAGCGCCGTCGTCGCCGCGCAGCTTGATGCCAAATTGTGCGGGGATGATCGGAAGGTCTTCGAGTTTCCAGTATTTCCAGTTGGGGTTGTAATCTTCGGGGTCTTTGAGTGAGCACAAGTGCCCATAGACCCACGTAACGGCATAGCCATTGCCTTCTAGGTAGCCATCCTTGCGGTTTTTGGCTCCTAAAATTTCCGCTAAATCACGGGCAACGCTGGGTTTTTCGGCTATACAGACTATCATCAATTACTGAAAGCGCTTGATGCCGCCCTCCAAGAATTGTTTGTATGACTTGATGTCTGGGGTGTAGCCAATGGCTTTGGTGAGGTCGTTGCCTTCGTGGTCAGTGACTACATATAAAGGCTGTTGGAAACTCTTATAGCGCGTCATTTGGTAATCGGCCCATTTGTTTCCGACAGTGCGAATAGCTCCACTGAGTTTAGACACGCGCTGTTCATTAGCAGGTAGCATTTCGCGGTCGTCTACATACAAGGAAATGATCACAAATTTCTTTTGGAGCATGGGGCGAATTTCGTCGTTTGTCCAGACCGTACTTTCCGTTTTGCGGCAGTTCTGGCAGGCGTGGCCTGTGAAGTCGAGCAAGATCGGCAAGTTGCGTTTTTTGGCGTAAGCGCGTCCTTTTTCGAGGTCGTGGAATACGAGAATAGAGCCGTCGCCCACCGGATGCATGTCGGCTGCGAATTGTGCAGAAATGGAATCTTCTACCAAGCCGGTTTCTTGGCCGCCATTGACCCAA
Source organism: Crocinitomicaceae bacterium (assembly GCA_044346245.1). Lineage (GTDB taxonomy): Bacteria > Bacteroidota > Bacteroidia > Flavobacteriales_D > Crocinitomicaceae > UBA952. The sequence goes on along the minus strand of JBIIZO010000002.1, from coordinate 34,280 downwards.
CGGAAGTTGTCTTCGGAGTGCGTGCGCGGTGGTGCAATACCGTCAATTAAAGTAAGTGGTGCGCCGAACATACCGGTAAAGAGGTACACAGAAAAGACCAAGGCAATGAGTGCAAACATGAAGCGCGTGACGCTTAGTTTTTGCACAGGCGAGTCATGAGAGAACTGCAATTTGCCAAGAAGGTAAATGCCCATAATGAAGAACAATACGAACCAAATACCCACAAACCACTCGCGGGTGAGGAGATCCCAGTGGTAGGCGAGGTCTACGGAAGACAAGAACTTGAGGGCTAGTGCCAGTTCGGTGAGGCCAAGAACAACTTTTACCGAATTGAGCCAGCCACCAGATTGCGGCAAGCTGTTGAGCCATCCTGGGAAAATCGCAAAAAGGGTGAAGGGAATGGCGAGTGCCAAAGAAAAACCGGTCATACCCACGGCTGGCGTGAGGTAAGAGCCAGAAGTGGCCGCCTCTACGAGCAAACTACCGATGATTGGGCCCGTGCAAGAAAAAGATACCAAGCCCAACGTAAAGGCCATAAAGAAGATGCCGAGGTAACCACCGCGGTCTGCTTGTTGGTCCATTTTGTTGACCCAAGAATTGGGCAGCTGGATTTCAAAAGCGCCCAAGAAAGAGAAGGCAAACAGTACAAAAATACTGAAGAAGATGAGGTTCATCCAGACATTGGTAGAAAGGTCATTGAGGCCAAGTGGGCCCATAATAGCTGTGAAAACCAGACCAAATGCAACATAAATGAGCACGATAGACGCGCCGTAAATGAGCGCCTTGAAAATTCCTTCGCGACGCGTTTTGGATTGTTTGGTAAAGAACGTAACGGTCATCGGGATCATCGGGAACATACAAGGCGTGAGCAAAGCCACAAGCCCCGCAATAAAGCCAGCAATGAAGATCACGACATTAGAATCTTTTTTCTTTTCCTTTTGCTGGATTGGTGCCGGCGCTTGGTCCACACTTGTTGGCGCTGCGCTGGTGTCTGCTGCTGCTGAGGCAATATCACTAGTGTCTGCAGCAGTAACGGTGGCTGTTTCACTTGGCATAAAGCCTGCTAATTTTACTTTTCCTTCGGTGTCGAAAGGCCCTACACAACCTTCGGCATTACATAGTTGAAAGAAATTGATGCCAAATTCAATGTTGAACTTTTCTTTGGTCAATACTTCGATTTGTTGCTTGTAAGTAGCTTTTTTCTCGAAGTAATAAGACGTACCTAGGTCATCGACGTGTTTGATGGGTTTGCCTATATCAAAAGGCTTACCGACTAGCTTGTAATTTGGAGATTTTTTAAGGTTGAATTCAGGCACTAATCCGGTGCCGTCGGCATCTGCAGGATTGTGTTTCAGTGAGAAAATGTGGTACCCTTCCGTGATCTCACCTTTAAAAACAACATTGGCATGGCTTTCGTCAATTTTTTCAACGGAATAGGTCCATTTGATGAATTGTCCCATTAAGTCTTGGGCGCTACTCGTAAAAGAAAGGCCCAAAAAGAGGAGGCTAAGGAAAAAAGCTTTCATTGTTTTTAGTTTGGTTTTTTTAATTCGGAGGGTTGCACCGCGATCTCAAAAGGGATGGTTTTGGGCGGCAAACAACGCTTGTCGTCGCAGAGCATGTAGGTGAGTTCGCCTTTTACTGTTGTTGGTTTTTTGACGAGAATGCGCTTGTAAGCGTGAAAGTCTCGCTCGTAGAAGGAAACCTCCGCTCCAAAATTAGCATCATAGGATTTTTTGGCTATCGTGCTGGCTTCAAAAGGTTGTAATTCCTTGACGAGTTTGTTTTTTTCAAGTACAATTTGAGTCGGGACTGGACCAATGCTTGGATCTAAATCGAGGGCGTATAGATGCCAGCCATTGTCAATTTTTGCACTGATTTGGATTGAGGACGGAAAAGCAACGTAATAAAAACTCCATTGAATCTTCTCTTGACCTAAAGCCCAAGTGCTTAGCAACGAGAAGAATACAAATGAGAGCAGCGCAGTTCGCATGAATTTAAATCTTTGAATTTTCGAAATTACAAAAAATATCGTCAGCGTTGTGTGCCTTGACTTACCATTTGAGTCTTGGGTCTGCGGCACAGCCTTGGTCTAGGGTGTAGCCAGCCGCTAGATAGAAAGATCCGGCCATAGCGATCATGGCGGCGTTGTCTGTGCAATAGCTCATTTTGGGAATAGAGACATTCCAGCCTGCTTCGCGCTTGGATAGTAGGCGTTTTCTGAGTTCAGAGTTGGCCGAAACACCACCGGCAATCACAACCGTTTGAATACCAGTTTGCTTGACCGCTTTCTCGAGTTTGGCCATCAAAATGGAAACAATGCTATTTTGGATGCTCGCACAAAGGTTGTCGCGTTGGTCTTGGCGAAAGGTGGGCGTTTGTTTTTCGGCCGCTTGCAGTGTGTAAAGGATGGAAGTCTTTAGGCCGCTGAAACTGAAATCGAGTTCTTTGATCTGAGGTTTGGCAAATTCAAATGCATTCGGATTGCCGAGCGCTGCGTATTGATCAATCAAAGGCCCGCCAGGGTAGGGCAGGCCGAGCATTTTTGCCGCTTTGTCGAAGGCTTCGCCCGCGGCGTCGTCTATGGTGCTGCCAATGACTTGCATATCCAAAGCGTCATTGACACGCACTATTTGGGTGTGGCCGCCGCTGACGGTGAGGCACAAAAATGGAAAGGTGGGCGCGGTGTCGCTGGCATCTGCGATAAAATGCGCTAAAATATGTGCTTTCATGTGGTGAACGCCAACGAGTGGAATGTCGAGCGCCAGCGCGAGTGCTTTGGCAAAGGAGGTACCCACAGTGAGTGAGCCCATGAGCCCGGGCCCTTGCGTAAAGGCAATGGCGTCGAAGTCTGAAAGCGAGAGTTGGGCGGTTTGCAGCGCGGTTTGCACCACCGGAATGATGTTTTCTTGATGGGCGCGGCTGGCCAGTTCGGGTACCACGCCGCCGTATTGTTCGTGGACGGCTTGCCCCGCAATGATATTGGCACGAATTTCGTTGCCGACGAGGATGGCCGCGGAGGTGTCGTCACAAGACGACTCAATGCCTAGTATAATCTTGGGTTTTGCTGTCAAAAGATTGCTAATTTTGTAACAAACATGACAAAGGTACTCAAAATCGCGGGCCTGACGCTTGCCATTCTCTTGGAGTGGTTGCTGATCCTTGTCATCTTTTTAGCATTTGCTATCCGCAGTTCTTCGGTGCAAACCTATTTGGCTAATAGGGCCACAGCCTACCTGAGTTCAGAATTGCAGGCAAAAGTAAATATTGGCGCCGTAGATATCGTTTTGTTTCGCTATGTCGACCTAAAAGATGTTTACCTAGAAGACCAAAACCAACAGCCTATTCTAGCGCTCAAGCACCTCTACTTAGGGCTCAATCAATTCAAATTGCTGCAAAACAAATTGCTAATCAACGAGCTGCGGCTCTATGGCGGTCAAGTCAATCTGTCGTTAGATCAGAAAGAGGGGCGCTCAAATTTTGCCTTTATCGAAGATTATTTTGCTTCGGATGAGCCCACCAAATCGGCAACCGATTTTCAGGTGCAATTAGGCGATCTTTCGCTAGAGCATATTGATTTTAGTTACCACGATTTACGCAAAGACACCCTTGCCTTTGGCCTCGACTATGACCACATCGAGCTTAAAAACCTTTCTTTAAAAGCGACCCAAATTCAGTCTGTCGGAGAATCGTTTAAATGTCAAATTCGCCAACTGCAATTCAAAGACAGATCGGGCTTTGAACTCACAGAGCTCACTGCTTTTGCGAGTTTTTCGGCAAACGGACTTTTGCTCAAAAATGCTGCCCTGCGCACCCCAAAAAGTGTAGTTCGCATTCCAAAATTGGCACTGCGCACCAAAACGAGTTCGGACTTCAATGATTTCGACGACCGCGTGGTCTTTGATGGCGTGTTGGCGCCCAGCCGCATTTGGCTCCACGACATCGCGTATTTTGCTCCCGATATCCAAGGCATGGACCAAACTGTTTTTGTGTCAGGCTTGGTCAAAGACAAACTGCGCAACCTGCGCATTCAAGATTTTAATTTGCGTTTTGGCAAGCGTTCCCAAATTCAGGCCAACCTGCGCTTACCCGATTTTCGCAAGCCAACGGCCCAACTATGGTTAGATGAAACCATCACCAAAGCTTATCTAGATCTAAAGGATGTACAACAATTACACTTGCCAACTGGTCAAGGTGCCATTGAAATTCCCGTAATACTTCAAAAGGCGGCTTTTGTTTCGCTACAAGACGCCAAGCTGAGTGGAACGCCTTCTCATCTTCAGGTTGCCATTGACCAAGCTCAGACGGCATTGGGTGAGCTCTCTGTAGCCCCTATCACTATTGCCAATACGCCTGATTTACTCACAATCAGCGGAGTTGCCGACTCCAATTTTTTGAACCTCCATCAATTTGAACTGGGTCAGCTACTAGACATTTCAGAAATTGGCAAACTGACCGGTACCGCGCAATTTAAGCTCTCCCTAGATAAGGCCGGTAACTTGACCCTGCAAAACACAAACGCGTTGCTCTCGCAATTAGAGTTGAACAACTACAACTATACAAGTATAGCTATCCAAGAAGCGAATATCCTAGCAGACCAGCTCATCGCCAAGCTAGACATCGACGACCCGCACTTGCAAATGAACAGCATTCTGCAATTGGGCTTGGGCGCTGCACCAAGTTACCAAGTTGAGGCCGAAATTTTGTCTGCAGACCTCTCAGCGCTCCATTTGAGTTCGCTGCCAAATGACCAATTCAGCGCGCGTGTCAACATTGGTTTTGAAGGCCCGAGTTGGAAATCTGTTGTCGGTTTTGCGAGTCTGCGCGATCTCCGTTACCGGGCCGACGACCATCAAATTTATTCCGAACTGGCCCAAATTCACTACCGTCAGCAGGCAGACTACATCAATGTCGACCTCAGCAGCCCCATACTCGACTTCAACATCAAGGGTATTCTAGATGCGCAAACTTTAGTTGCCGACCTCACGCACCACTTGGCTATTTTATATCCGCCTATCGAGGGGCAAGCCCGCGATTTCAAGCATTCTAATGCACAATTTGAATTCAGCTTATTGGCCCGCAACACCCGCGAACTGCTCAATATCTTTTTGCCCGAACTCGAGCTCGCTCCGGCTACTTCGATCACCGGTTCTTTCAATTCCAAGATGGAAGAACTCAAATTGGGTCTCACTTGTTCGCGTTTGGCTTATACCGATTTCGAATGTGAAAATATCGTTTTCAATCAAACCATTTTGAACGACGAAGTCAATGGCCAGCTTGCCGTGGGTCAATTGCTGGTTTCGGACTCAACTTCTTTTCACGAACTCAAACTGGTCAATACCGGAGCAAACGGGGTAGTTGACGCCGTGCTTTCCTGGGACCCCAACACCAATGACTTCTCCGAGCTCAAATGGCGCACCACTATCTTGCCCAACGACTACGTCAGCTTTACGCTCCAACCTTCATTTTTCACGATCAATGGAGTAGAGTGGAAGGTAGCCAATCAGTCGGATATCACAGTAGCCACAAAAGATGTCAGTATCAATAACTTTGAATTGCACCGCGGTTACCAACGCATCAAAATCAATGGCTGTTTGTCAGAGAACAAGCGCGATCAATTGCGTTTCGATGTCGTCGGTTTAGATTTGGGTGAGTTGAGCTCTTTAATGGGCTTGCCCAATCAGTACAGCGGTCGTTTCAGCGGTTGGGGTACCCTCTCCACGCCTTTTACCAACCTCAGTATTGCTGCCGACGCCAATTTGGAACAGTTGCAAATCGACGGCCAAGCTGTTGGCGACATCATGCTGCATTCAGACTGGAACGATGCACGTCAAAGTATTGTTTTGGAGGGTACGCTGCAATACCGCAACGAGCGCACCTTTGATTTCGATGGCTTGTACAAGCTCAAAGAAGACGAACTCGACCTCGGGCTCAATTTCAAGCAAACCGACATCTCTTTTGTCAATGCTTTCTTAGATCCGGAAGTGGTGAAGGGCATCGAAGGCAAGCTTAATGGGCGCTTGCGTTTGACCGGTAGCCCAGCGGAGCCCCAACTAGTGGGTAAACTGCGTTTGCAAGAAGGCGGCGCCGAAGTGGCTATTCTCGGGGTCAATTACCAGTTGGAAGGCCTCATTCAAGTCACTGAAGATGCCTTTTTCCTGGACAACATACCCGTCAAAGATCCAGAGGGCAACACGGCCTACCTTTCGAGTGCCATCAACCATAGCAATTTTGACCGCTGGAACTACGACATCCAGATCAACTTCGAAGACGACCTCAAAAAAATCGATCCGCGCACCAATCAGTTGGTGCCCATCGAGAAATTCCTCTTGCTCAACACCAAATACAAAGAAGGAGACGTCTATTATGGCAAGGCTTACGGACGCGGCACCGCCAATATTTTTGGCACCATGACCAACACCGAAATTACAGTAGACGCCACAACGCGAAAGGGCACAGAAGTCATTTTCCCGATGTATGGCATGTCTGAGATTGACGACGAAGACAATTTTGTCCAATTTGTAGAGCGCGGCGTCAGTACGCAGCTTGCCCAACAGGGGATAGATTTTACGGGCCTATACCTCGATCTCAATTTTCACATCACCCCGGACGCCGGCATGAAGCTCATCTTCAATGAGCAAACTGGAGACGAAATCACGGCAAAAGGCAGCGGAGACCTCAATATCAAGCTCGATCAGTACAACCAACTCACCATGAATGGCCCTTACGTCATTGCCAAGGGCAGCCGTTATAACTTTGCGTTGGGATCCATCAAACAAACTTTCGACATCGAGGCAGGTTCTAAAATCGAATGGACCGGCGATCCGTACAACGCCGATATCTCCATCAATACGGTAACAGCCAAGCGCGCTTCTATTTTGGAATTGAGTCCAGAAATCCAAGACAACACGCTCGTCAATCAAGAGATTTTGTGTTACCTGAAGCTCAGCGAGTCTTTGCTTTCGCCCAAAATTACTTTTGACCTCGTGGCGCCGCGGGTCACCGAAACTGGTAAAGCACTCATAGACCGCGTGAAGTCTGATCCAGATGAGCTCAATCGTCAATTTTTTTCTTTGTTGTTGGTCAGTAAGTTTCAGCCGCTCAAAGGCAACTTGTCTGCAGGCGGGTCGGCGGCTTTAGACTTGCTCGAATCTCAGATCAATGCGGCTCTAGGCAAGCTCTCAGACAACTACAAACTCAACGTGGACTACGGCGCCGATGCTGCCGCGGGCGAAAGCAAAGTAGAGCTCGGTGTCGCTAAAGGCTTTCTCGACGACAAACTCGTGATCACGGGTAGCTTTGGTGTAGAGAACCGCAGTGCGGCGGCCAATGGCTCTCAGGCCTACACCAACTCCATGATTGGCGATGTCAATATCGAATACAAAATCCAAGACAACTTCAGGGTGCGGGCCTTTAATCAGTCCAATACCAACTCGGTCAATGAAAACCAAGGGCCGTTCACACAAGGTTTTGGGGTCTCTTATTACGAAGAGTTCCATCGCTTCTCCGATTTGGCTTTTGTCAAGCAATTGAAACAGCTGCTCACGAAGTCTCCAAAAAAATCTGGGCAACCTCAACCCAAAAAACACAGACAACCTGTAACTTTACCACAAGATGAAAAAAGTACTAGTAGCCAATCGCGGCGAGATCGCTCGACGCGTGCTTAGAACCCTCAAAAAAATGGACATCCGCAGCGTGGCCATTTATTCCGATGCAGATGCCAACGCACCGCACGTTTTAGAAGCCGACGAAGCCGTTTACGTAGGTAAAAGCCCTTCGGCTGAAAGTTATTTGCAGCAGGATAAAATCATACAAATTTGTAAAGACCTCGGCGTAGAAGGCGTGCACCCCGGCTATGGTTTCCTTTCTGAAAACGCAGGTTTTGCGCGTCAACTCAAGGCCAATGGCATTAAACTCATTGGCCCTTCGCCAGAATCCATGGAGGTAATGGGAGACAAACTCTCGGCTAAACAAGCCGTTAAATCTTACAACGTACCGCTCGTACCTGGCGTAGATGAAGCCATCTCCGATGTGCCGGCCGCCAAAAAAATTGCCGCAGAGGTAGGTTACCCCATCTTAATCAAGGCTTCTGCTGGCGGTGGAGGTAAAGGCATGCGTTTGGTGCAAAACGAAGCCGAATTCGAAGAGCAAATGACGCTCGCTCAAAACGAAGCCCGTTCTTCTTTTGGCGACGATGCCGTATTCATCGAAAAATTTGTAGACCAACCCCGTCACATCGAAATCCAAGTATTCGCTGACCAACACGGCAATGCCGTTTATTTGTTCGAGCGCGAATGCTCTGTGCAGCGCCGCCATCAAAAAGTAGTAGAGGAGGCGCCAAGTGCAGTCCTTACTCCTGAGTTGCGCGAGCGCATGGGAGAAGCAGCTGTCGCTGTTTGCAAGGCTTGCAATTATGAAGGAGCCGGAACGGTTGAGTTTTTGATCGATGCCAAACTCGATTTTTATTTCCTAGAAATGAATACCCGCCTGCAGGTAGAGCATCCAGTTACCGAAGAAATCACGGGCCTCGACCTCGTCGAATGGCAAATTCGCGTGGCCCGCGGTGAGCGCTTGCCCAAATTACAAGATGAATTGTCCATAAACGGCCACGCCATTGAAGTGCGTGTATACGCCGAAGATACACTTGGTGGTTTTACTCCTGATATCGGTTCCCTAGACCGCTACCGCATTCCGTCTGGACGCCACATCCGCGTAGACGACGCCTTTGAAGAAGGCATGGAAATCCCCATTTATTACGACCCCATGATTGCCAAATTGGTCGTTTGGGGCAAAACCAGAGCCGAAGCCATAGACCGCTGCATTGCCGCCATAGATAACTACCAAATTTCAGGTGTCAAAACAACCTTAGATTTTGGCAAGTTCGTCCTGAAGCATCCGGCTTTCCGTAGTGGGCACTTCGATACCAATTTTGTCAAAACGCACTTTTCAGATTCGGCCCTGCTCAAAGACGCCATGCAAGAAGAAGAGCGCGCTTTGGTTTATGCACTCGATACCATTTGGCAAGATGTTCAGGCATTTAAGAAAGCAGCTTACGCTTCGAGAGACATCACCTCTTCTTGGAAAAACCAGATTAGATAAAAATATTTACAAGGGGCCAAATTGGCTCATGAAAAAAACGTACTTTTACGGCGCAAATTTGACAGTATGAACTTACACGAATTCCAAGGAAAAGCAATCCTCAAAAAATACGGCGTGGCCGTACAAGAAGGCATTGTTGTTGACAGTCTAGAGGCAGCTGTTCCAGCCGCCAAACAACTCACAGAAGAAACCGGCACATCCTGGTATGTGATCAAAGCCCAAATTCATGCGGGTGGTCGTGGTAAAGGAACTGTTGAAGAAACAGGTTCTCACGGAGTAGTCCTTGCTAAAGGCATCGATCAAGTAGAAGAAAAAGTAGCAGGCATCCTCGGTGGTCACCTCACGACGCTTCAAACCAACGGCAAAGGCAAAAAAGTCAATCAAGTACTTATTGCTCAAGACGTTTACTACCCGGGTGCATCTGAAGTACAAGAATTTTATATGTCTGTGCTCCTAGACCGCGAGTCAGGCCGCAATGTCATCATTTATTCTACAGAAGGTGGTATGGACATCGAGCACGTTGCCGAGCACACCCCTGAAAAACTCTTCAAAGAACACATCGATCCTCGCGTAGGCCTTCAAGGTTTCCAAGCGCGCAAAATCGCTTTTAACCTCGGCTTGTCTGGCGAGGCTTTCAAAAACATGGTCAAATTCGTTCCTGCTTTATACAACGCATACGTAGGTATCGATGCTGCTATGTTCGAGATCAACCCATTGTTTAAAACTTCCGATGACAAAATCATCGCAGTAGACGCCAAAGTGAGCCTAGACGGCAACGGTTTGTTCCGCCATCCAGACCTCGCTGCGCTGCGCGACAAATCTGAAGAAGATCCAACAGAAGTAGAAGCCGATGAAGCGGGTCTGAACTTCGTTAAATTAGATGGTAACGTAGGCTGTATGGTCAACGGTGCTGGTTTGGCAATGGCTACCATGGACATCATCAAGTTGTCTGGCGGTAACCCTGCTAACTTCCTAGATGTCGGCGGTACTGCCAACGCAGAGCGCGTAGAAAAGGCCTTCCACATCATCTTAAAAGATCCAAATGTAAAAGCGATCCTCATCAACATCTTTGGTGGTATCGTTCGCTGTGACCGCGTTGCACAAGGTATCGTAGACGCCTACAAAAACATCGGTCAAATTCCAGTTCCAATCATCGTTCGTTTGCAAGGTACCAACGCCGAAGAAGCGAAGCGCTTGATCGACGAATCTGGCCTCAACGTACATTCAGCTGTTCAATTGCAAGAAGCTGCCGACTTAGTGAAAGAAGTGTTAGCTTAATTTTCACCATATATCCAATTCAAAAGCCATCTTCGGATGGCTTTTTTTGTTTTTAGTTTTTTTATGCAAATCATAAATTATATAAATAAAATCGAATGAATTAAAAAGGCCATTTTTGCGTCAAAATTGACTTTATGACACGCATTACAATCGCAAAAGGAGATGGCATCGGGCCAGAAATCATGGAAGCTACGCTTTCTATTCTTGAAGCTGCAGGCGCACAGCTTGCTTACGACGAAATCGAAATTGGAGAACAAGTATACCTAGCAGGCAACACTGCTGGGATCAGCCCTGAGTCTTGGGATATCATCCGTCGAAATAAAGTTTTTTTAAAAGCACCCATTACCACGCCGCAAGGTGGTGGCTACAAAAGTCTAAATGTTTCCACCCGTAAATTCTTGGGTCTGTACGCAAACATTCGTCCTTGTTTCAGTTTGCATCCGTATGTGGCTACCAAACACCCCAAAATGGATTTGGTGATCATCCGCGAAAACGAAGAAGATCTTTATGCAGGTATTGAACACCAGCAAACCGATGAGGTGGTGCAATGTTTGAAACTCATTAGCCGCCCGGGTTGTGAAAAAATCATTCGCTATGCATTTGAATATGCCAAGCTTTATGGCCGCAAAAAAGTCACTTGCTTTACCAAAGACAACATCATGAAGCAAACCGATGGTTTGTTCAGACAAGTCTTCAATGAAATTGCAGCCGAGTATCCAGAAATCGCTAACGACCACTGGATCATCGATATCGGTGCAGCCAAACTCGCCAATGCGCCCCAAGACTTTGAAGTCATCGTAACCCTCAATTTGTATGGTGACATCATCTCGGATATTGCAGCAGAAATTGCAGGCTCAGTGGGCTTGGCTGGTTCTGCCAATATTGGCGAAGAATGCGCCATGTTCGAGGCGATTCATGGTTCTGCGCCAATGATTGCTGGCCAAGGCATTGCCAATCCGTCCGGCTTGTTATTAGGAGCCGTGCAAATGCTCAGCCATGTGGGCCAAACTAGTATTGCCGAAAAAATTCAAAATGCTTGGCTCAAAACCATAGAAGACGGCGTGCATACTTTTGATATCTACAAAGAAGGTGTCAGCACTCGCCGCGTCAATACCCAAGAATTTACCGCAGCAGTTATTGCCAATTTAGGTCAACTGCCACAGAAATTTCCGGCGGTCTCTTACCGAGAAAATGCCCGCATCGCGTTGCCTAAATACGCACGCAAAGCACCAAAAGTCAAAACCTTACAAGGCATCGATTTATTTGTCCATTGGTCTGGTACAGATGCCAATGTATTGGCCGCAGCACTGAAGGCTTTGCCCACAGACGCTTTTGAAATGGTGCTGATCACCAATCGCGGGATCAAAGTATACCCTGATGGCTTCTCAGAAACTTTCTGCACCGACCACTGGCGCTGTCGCTTTATGGCCAAAGATGCCAATAGCGCGTCCAAACACGGTATTATTGCCTTGCTCGATGCCGCAGTTAAAGCGGGTATCGACGTTATTAAAACCGAGAATTTATATGCATTTGACGGCAAGGCAGCTTATTCTTTGGGTCAGGGGCAGTAATTTAGACTGTCCCTAACTCTTGCCCACATCTAAAATGACCCTTCGGACAACTTTTGTGACCGTGTATGCCACAAGGGCGACAGTCTAGACCTTGCACTTCAATGATGCTGGCTTTGTCAGATAGCGGTCCGAAGCCAAATTCCGGAACTGTTGAGCAGAAAAAGGCGCTCACGGGTGCATTAGTGGCCGATGCTAAATGTAAAGGTCCGGAGTCATTGACGTAATTGTGTTGTGCGCCTGCCATGAGTGCTGCCGATTGTAAAAGCGTTAATTGACCCGCTAAATTGACGACGTCAGTGCTACTTGCGGCCTCTAGGATTTCGTCTAGGTATCTGCGATCTGTTGCTGCGCCCAATAAATATATTTTATGTTGTTTTTCCTCTTTTAGAAACTTGGTTATTAAATCGAGCCAAATTTTCTTTGGAGCTTGTTTGGTGAACCAAACGCTCGTCGGTGCCAAACAGTAATACAGAACTTCTTGATGAATTTGAATGGCTTTAAAATCATCCAAACTTGGATATAACTGAGGTCTGCGGTTAGGGGTAGACACCAAATCGGAAATCAGGCTTAAATTGCGGTCAACCTCGTGCCAATCGGGTTTCATTTCATGCTTATACTGCTTAGTGTACAAAAACGCGAATGGATTTTTTGCAAAGCCCCTGCTTTCTTTTCCGTGGGCTAAAAAGGTGAGTAGCCCCGAGCTTGCAAAGCGCTGCAAATTGAGGATCAGATCGTAATTGTTGGCGCGTAAGGTCTTGCCAAGTTTCCAAAGGTTTTTAACTTTTTGACTTTTATCAAAAATGTATAGGTTTTCGATAAACGGGTGCCCAGACAATAAACTCTCATTTCCTTTTTTAACAACAACATCGATTTGTGACGCGGGGTACATTCGGTGTAGGTTCTCCCATAAAGGTGAGGCTAAAATGACATCGCCCAAAAAAGCAGTCTGTATGATCAGGATGCGCTGCATGACTATCGGATGAGCGTCACGTAACCTTGTTTGACAATAGCATCGGTTTTATTGATGATGAGCTCAATGCGGTATTGAAATACATCGTTGGTGGCGGGTAGGCCAGAGCTGCTAATAATGCCATCCCAGCCCGCAGCAGGGTCATTTGTTTCAAACACAATTTTGCCCCAGCGGTCTATGATGCTAAAGGTGTATTTTTCTGGATCGACATTTTGAACCACCGGCAAGAAAATAGGGTTGAGCCCGTCAGGCGTAAACGCATTCGGAACAAACATCAAAGGCTCGTATTGCAAACAAAAAATATTTGAAAAACTGCTGTCTGTAAAACTCGTTTGCGTCACGTTTTCTAAGGCCATGATTTGATAACATACCTCACCATTGTTGCGCAATTTGGAAACGTCATCGGTGATTGAATAACTGCCGTCGGGTAAAACTTGGACGGGAATAGTTTCCCAACTCCCATAGGCGTTCCTGAATACCTGATAACTCGAGATTGATCCGGCAAATTGAGTGTAGGGGGTCCAGCTGAGTGAATTGATCATTTTGTATGGGTCGGTGCTGCCCGTAACAAAAATGGTGGTGTTTTCGTTGGCATAGCTTCCCGTTGCGCCACAACTATCGATATAAACGGTGCGGTAGGTCCAGGGCCCCCATTGGGTATCTACGTCGTCATCTAAGAAATAGGCCGAATTGTTGCTTACGGCGGCAGTTCCGATGAGTTCGAAAACGCCATTGGTGTCTTTTCTTTCAAATTGGACTTCATTGATACCTACACTGGCGTCAATCCAAACTTTAAGTTCGATGTCTTCTTCATTGACACTTGCTACCCTAAAGTAATGAACACCCGGAGGCGTTGGCTGGGGCATCGTGAAACAGAGCGGATTAGAGAACGCCGAAAAGCCATTTTGCAAGTTGGCTTTGACGTAAAGGCAATAACTTTCATTTCTGACTAATGCAACGCTGGCGCTGGTGTCGGTGGTGCTGTGTAAAAGTGTCCAGGTATTGTTGTGCTTAGACCAAATTTGGTAGCCCAGCACGCCACTTCCCAGATAGCGACTCCAATTGAGTTTGGCCAATTGTGGGCACATATCAATGAGGTAGCTGGCCTGAATGCTGGTGTGCAAATTGGCTTTGGCTGAGGTCTGAAATGAGGGTGGGTTGCTGGCTGTATAGCAGGAGTCAAAAGCGGCGACCGTGTAGGTGTAGGGGCCTCCGTTGAACGGCACGCTGTATTGATAAGTGGTGTTGTTTTGTCCGTAAACGGTGTCGAGCTCTATTAGAAAGCCGTTTGTGTCATAGGTGTATACAATATAGCCATAGGTGTCTGGGGCTGCATTAACATTCCACTGCACTAGCATTTGTTGGGTGCTGGTGTCAAAGCCTACACTGGATATCGCCGGAATGTAAGGCGTAAACAGATCGTTAAAGTTGTCGCCCGCTAAATTAGAAGTGAAATTACATGAAAGGGTAGGTAGTACTACCTTGTAACTGATAAATGCTGAGCAGATGTCTATGGTATCGGTATAAGTGGTTTGATTGTAGGGCACGCTATCGATGAAGTTGAAAAAATTGGTTGGGTACTCACGATAAATATAGTAATGGCTGTTATAAGCAGGCAAAGCTTGCGCACGTGGCTTATTCCAGTTAAGCACGGCAGTGCCGTTGTTGGGATTATTGAGCGTTAATAAAATATTTTTTATGGTATCGGAATAGCTCACAAATTGCCCATTGCATCCAGCTGCCATGCCAAGATAAAAGTCATGGATTGCATTAATCGGTGCAAGGAGTAAATTGTTGGTGTTGATTGATGAGATCGTTCCAAGGAGGCCATTTTGAAGCGAGTAAACTTGATATGTTGCAAAATTACTCGGATTTGAGGGGTTCATGGGTGGGCAATAGATTTGCAATTCGTTGTTGCTGGCGGTCTGAATACAAGAAATCTCAGGTGTTGAAATTCCGGTATTGAGTACATGGATGGTCAGGGTGGCATACTGGACTTGAGGAATTGGGCAGACGTCGTCTGTAGCCTTCAAGACAAAGTGATAAGTTTGTTGGGTCTGCGCCTGGCCTTGGCCATCGAGCAGGTGGTCACAGGTGGTTTGCCAGGTAAATTGTGCCTGAATTTGGCTGGCGGCGGTAAACGGCAACGCGACACTCAAACTTGGACAAGGCCCAATTGTGCAGGGGAGCTGGGCTTCTAAAGTAATGTTTTGAGGGCTGCCATTGCTTTGGGTATCGGGGTCTGTGATGAGCAGCGGCACATCGATCAAATCGCCCGCATTGACCGTAAGTTCATAGGATGTGCCTGCGGCAAAGGGTGGCGCAATGATCGGCGGAAAGTTGCTGCTGTTGCAGGGCTGCAAAACCAATTGCATCTCGCGTTCGGTCTCTGAAATGAGCACGCCTGCGCGGTAGGCTTTCACGACAATTTTGAGGGCGTAGTTGCCAATGGTAAAGCTGTTGAAAGTGAGGTTGCCGTTGAGTGGGTTGAGCACTGCCGGAATATTACTGGAGTTGATCGCCGTTCCGGGCGTGGGGCTGGTAAAACTAAAGCCACTTACAAATGGAATGGGCGCTGGGTTGGCAGGCGGGTTGTACACACCGGCAGGGAAATGATCGTAAGGCACGCCGAATTCAAAGTGCAGGGAGTCTAGATTGGCATCGCTGACCGCTGCGTTGTATTGGTAGGGGAGCCCCGCGCAACTCACAAAATTAGGGTCTTCATTGAAGACAGGTGAGTCGTCGGGTTGTGCTAAATTGAAGATTTTGGCCACGAGTGTCATGCCGTAGGTAGCTGGATTGCTGAGGTTGGTAAGGGAGCTGCTGCGCGAGAAATTCTCGTAGGTGAAGGCCCAGCCTTGCGCAGGCGGGTTGCCACTGAGGGCAATAGGTGCGCTACGGTAAATGACTTTTTCGATGGCGCCGATGCCGTTTCCACCGTTGTTGCCGGTGCCGCACAAAAGTGGGCCCGCTCCGCCTGGCACTTGCGTACAACTTGGCGATAAATCTTGGCGCTGCACAAATAATACAGGAAGCACACTGAGTGTAGGATGGTTCCAAACGCGGATGGTTTCCGAGACGGCATTGACGTCGGCGCCATTGCAGTCGCGGTAGAAAACGAGTTCAAATTGGTAGTTGCCGCCACCCAGGTGCTTGTAGGTGATCTCTCCGCCCATCACGTGGGAGGCTTGGCCGACTAAAGCCAAGTGCAGAAATAACCATACAATAAGTGCCCTGAACATCCGTTGAATAACGTTTTTTTTGCTGTTTTAGTATAACGACATTGCCTTTAAAAGGTTGCTATCCTGCCGAAATGATGAGCATTTCTTCCCAATTGAGGTAGCGCTTGGCCAATTCTTGGAGTTTGTGGGCATCAACAGCCTTGATTTCTGAGATGTATTGGTCGTAATAACTGAGGTCGAGGCCCATGGTTTCTACATTGGCAAACAGATCGAGCATGGCATAAGGGCCATCGGCACTCTTGAGCAGCTGCCCCATCAGGTAGCTTTTCACCAATTCGAGCTCTGCCGCGGGTACCAATTCGGTTTTGAGGCGCTCAAATTCGTGCTGAATTTCTTGAAAAGTGGCTTCGCGGGTACTGACGCCAACTTCTGTTCCGATGACAAAATAGCCAAATTTGGTATTTTCCACCACATGCGAACCAATGCCATAGGTATAGCCTTTGTCTTCTCGGATGTTGCTCATGAGGCGGCTGCCAAAGTAATCGCCAAGAATGGTGTTGAGTACGCTAAACGCGCAAAAATCGGGATGCGTTTTGTTGAAGAGCGGACGTCCGATGCGCAGTGCGCTCTGCAGTGCCCCATCTTGTTCAATGTGCGTGGCGCCTTGCTCGGGTTGCCATGAAAAGGGTGCGCGCTCGGCAATTTCGCTGCCATAAGCATTGAGCAACGCTTCAAAACCAATCAGGTCCTCGGTTGAGAGGTCTCCGACGAGAAAAACTTTTTTGAGGCCTTTGAGGTAATGTTCGGCATGAAAAGCCTGAATTTGAGCGCGGTCTGCACGGTCGAAGTCTGAAAGTTGAATCAGGTTGGCATAAGTGCTGCCTGCCATCAGGCTGCGCTGGAACTGGCGCTGTGCCAGAAAACTGACTTTTTGTTCTTGCACCTTATATTTCTGACGGCGGCTGTGCACGAGTTCTTGTACTTCCTTGATCGGAAACACAGCTGTAAACAGACTTTTGTGAAAGATTTGATAAGCCTTGAGGAGTTGGTCTTTGAGTGCATACAGCGTCACTACCGAACTTTCCTGGCTCAAAGAAACATCGTAATACGCCCCAACTGCATCGAGCGCTTTTTGGATTTGTTTGGCGCTTTTTGTTGTGCTGCCATTGATGAGTAGGCCTGCACATAAAGAAGCGGTGAGTGGGTCATTGGTGGCAGAGCCTGCGGCAAAATGCAATTCAATTTTACTGGTTTCATTTTGCAGGCCATTGCGACAAAAAAGCTTGGCACCGTTGTTCAATACGGTAATTTGAGGCGCAACAAAAGAAATGTGTTCGATGGGCAACAGTGGTGGTGCAACCGACCGGTCGAGCATGGCTGAGGAAGAGGTTTTACGCATGGTTATTTGGGTTGGATTTGCAACAAAGAACATTTGTTTTTGTCGAGGAGCGCTTGGGCGTATTGTTGGAGTTGGGTGGTGGAGATTTGCTCGTAGCGCGCGCTTTCTGTATTGAGGAGTTCTGCCGAATCGAGCAATTCAAAAAAGCTGAGGTTCATGGCGCGGTTCAATAGGCCTTGGTCTTGAAAAGCTTTGGCGGTTCGCAACTTCAGGATGAGCTGTTGGAGTGCGCTTTTGCTCATTTTTTTGTCCTTGATTTGCGCGAGTACAGGCCAAATAGCGGCTTCTAGTTCTTCGAATGTGCGTTTTGGATTGAGTTTGCCTGTGATCACAAATAAGCCTTCATCGATAGAGCCCGTGATATACGCTGTAATTTCAGAAACCAAGCGTTTTTTGCGTTGCAATTCCGTGTAGAGGATGCCCGTTCTTTCATTGCCAATATGGTCCGAAAGCAGGTCTGCGAGGTAGTAAGCGTCCGAAAGGCGTTTGCCCATTTTGAAGGCGTAGTAGAAAGAACCGGCCGGTACTTTTCTTTGGATGGTTTTGATCCTGAATTTTTGCTGAGGTGGCTCTGTAGGGAGTTGTCTTGGGCTTTTGGCTTGTGCTGGAATAGCGCCAAAATAGTGCGCGACCTTCTCTTTGATGGTAGCGAGCTCAAAATTGCCCACGATACACAAAATGGCGTTGCCTGGGTGGTAATGTTTTTGAAAAAACGCGCGGACGTCGTCCATGGTGGCGTCTTCTATATGCTTGATGTTTTTGCCGATGGTGGCCCAGCGATACGGATGTTTTTGATAGGCGAGGGGCCGAAGTTGTAGCCAGGCGTCGCCGTAGGGTTGGTTGAGGTAGCGCTGCTTGAATTCCTCAATGACTACTTGGCGCTGTACCTCCAAACTTTTGGGTGTAAAGGCCAAAGACAACATGCGGTCGCTCTCGAGCCAAAGCGCGGTATCGAGGTTGTGGGCGGGCAAGACGTCGTAATAGTTAGTGATGTCGTTGCTCGTAAAGGCATTGCTTTGGCCCCCTGCAGCTTGCAGTGGTGCGTCAAAATCTGCGATGTGCTTAGAGCCGCCAAACATGAGGTGCTCAAAAAGGTGTGCGAAGCCGGTTTGCTCGGGGTTTTCGTCGCGGGCCCCGACGTCGTAGAGCACATTGACCACCGCCATTGGGGTAGCGGGCTCTTTGTGAAACAATACCCGCAGGCCGTTGGCTAATGTAAAGCGCTCAAATGCGATCATAGTGTAAAGGGATGTTGGGCCGTAAGGGCTAGGTTATATTCTTCGATAAATTGCTTGACAATTGTAGCAGCGGGTAAAATTTCAGTGAAAGCCCCCGCGATTTGCCCGATTTCGAGCTCGCCTTCCGTAAGGTTGCCCTCGAACATCCCTTTTTTGGCTCGGCCGCGGCCGAGTAGGGTGGTGAGCGCGTCAGCGCTCGCCCCATTTTGATAGGCAGCCATGAGCTGATCAAAAAACGGGTTGCGCAACAAACGAACCGGCGTAAGTTCTTTGAGCGTGAGGAGCGTGTCGCCCTCTTGGCTTTCGATGACGGCTTGCTTGAAATTTTGGTGGGCACTGGATTCAACGGAGGCCACAAATCGGCTGCCTACTTGAGCGCCGTCGGCGCCTAAATTCATGACGGCGAGCAGCGCACGGCCATCTCCGATGCCGCCGGCCGCAATAAGCGGAATTTGGATGGCTGCGCGCACCATTGGAATCAAGCAAAGCGTGGTGGTTTCGTCGCGGCCGTTGTGGCCACCGGCTTCAAAGCCCTCGGCAACCACGGCGTCTACGCCAGCAGCTTGTGCCTTGAGCGCAAACTTGACGCTCGAGACCACATGCACTACCGTGATTCCTTCTTTCTTTAATATCTCGGTCCAGGTTTTGGGATTGCCCGCGCTGGTGAACACAATTGGCACTTTGTGCTTGATGATGGTGGCAATGTGCT
The DNA here is from genome assembly GCA_044346245.1 of Crocinitomicaceae bacterium. Classification (GTDB taxonomy): domain Bacteria; phylum Bacteroidota; class Bacteroidia; order Flavobacteriales_D; family Crocinitomicaceae; genus UBA952. Next base: position 14,834 of record JBIIZO010000002.1, on the reverse strand, counting down.
CTTCAATGTTCGGATACAGCAAGGGTAAATTGACTCCAAAAGGTTTGTCGGTATGCGCCTTGCATTTAGTAATTTGCGCGTCGAGTACGTCTGGGTACATCGAGCCTGCGCCTAAAAGGCCCAAGCCACCTGCATTCGAAACTGCCGAGGCGAGTTCCCAGCCTGCGCACCAGATCATGCCGCCCTGGATCAAGGGATATTGAATATTGAAAAGCGAACAGATGCGATTAGTTGTGTTCATATAGAAAATTGCTGCGCACAAAATTAGTCGAAATGCTTAACTTAGCGAGGATGAAGTGGAGCTCCTATAGGTTTTTTTGGTCGTACTTGATGATCATATTCATTGGGCTACCTATCCATGCACAGTTTCAGGGTCAGGAGTTCGTGCAAAACAAAGGCCAATGGCCCTCAGACGTACAGCTCATGGCCAAAGATGGCGCCGCTAAAATTTGGCTGGGCTCAGACCGCTTTTTATTCCAGCTCACCGATTTCTCTGCCCTAGAAAAAGCCCACCACGAGCAAGTACTTCTAGATAACCCAAGCCTTCCGAGTGCCTTGGTTCAGCAGCGCTTCATTGGCGCCAACCCGAAAGCGCAAACACAAGGTCAAAAACCCCGCAAACACACCTATCATTTTTTTATGGGCCAAGACTCCACGCGTTGGGCCAGTCAGGTGGAGGCCTTTCAAGAGGTGCAATACACGCAGTTTTATCCGGGCATAGACCTCAAGTGGGCTATCGAGCAGACACAATACAAATATACATTTCACGTTGCTCCAGGCGCAGATGCCCAACAAATTCGCTGGGCTTACTCGGGTGCAAATGACGTCAAGCTGAATAAAGACCGCATCCAACTCAAAACCGCCATCGGTGAAATCCAAGACCATCAATTGTTCGCGTATCAAATGGTCAATGGTCAACGCGTCCAAATAGCTTGCGCATATCGTTCTTATCCCGACGGCACTTATGGTTTTCAGTTGGGCAACTACAATGCGCAATTGCCCCTCATCGTTGATCCTGTATTGGTTTTTGCGACCTACAACGGGGCCAACTCAGACAATTTTGGCATGACCGCCACCTACGGCTACGACGCTTCGGCTTATGCGGCGGGCATGGTCTATGGCAACAACTTTCCCTTGCCGAGTATGGCGAGTTTTGATACCAATTCCAATTTTATGTCGCTTGCTGGTGCCTACGGCGTTACGGATGTTTTTGTGACGCGCTATGCGGCAGATGGCAGTACCATGCTTTGGTCTAGTTTTTTAGGCGGCGGCGACAACCTACAAGGTACCGAAACCGCACACAGCCTCATTTGCGATTCGCTCAACAATATTTATCTCTTTGGCGCCACTTCCAGCACTGATTTTCCAGTTACCACAGGCGCTGTACAACCCGCACATGCGGGTGGAACTCCAAATGCTAATTTTTATTTCAACGGGGTATATTTTGGCGCACAAGGAACGGACTTATTTGTATCAAAAATGAGTGCAAATGGCCAAAACCTATTGGCCTCTACTTACCTTGGAGGGAATGCCAACGACGGCGTCAATTACCGAACGCTTGGTTTGCCTTACAACACCGTTGCGGCCTATGACTCCCTGACTACCAATTACGGCGATCAGTTCAGGGGTGAAATCTATCTCGATGCCGCTGGTTCGGTTCTGGTGGCCAGTTGCTCGCGCTCGGCTAATTTCCCGACCCAAAATCCTTTTCAAGCTACTAAGTCTGTTGGTCAAGATGCCGTGATTTTCAAGCTCAATTCCAACTTTTCGGCACTGCAATTCGCATCCTTTTACGGAGGCAATAAAGACGACGCCGCTTATTCGGTCAAGACCGATACATTAGGGGCAATTTTATTTGCCGGTGGTACTGGCTCCAACAACCTTTCTGGCACCACTGCAGCTTATCAGAGCAGCTACAACGGCGGCAAGACCGACGGCTTTGTCGTGAAACTCAATGCGCTTGGCACGGCCATTCAAAAAGCGAGTTATGTCGGGACGCCCAATTACGACCAAGTCTTTTTTGTCGAGGTGGATCGCAACAACCAAATTTTCTTGTTGGGCCAAGCAGTGGGGGGTGGTTTTGTAGTGAACAACGCGCCGTATAGCAACCCAGGCAGTAGTCAGTTTGTCTTGAAACTCAACAATGCACTTACCACCAACTTGGCCTCAACCGTCATTGGCAATGGCAATGGACAAATCAATATTTCACCTGCGGCCTTTTTGGTCGATATCTGTGGCAACGTCTATATTTCAGGTTGGGGCGCCAATATTTTGCAGTCTACACCACTGAGCGGCATGCCTGTTTCGGCCAATGCTTTTCAGGCCAGCACCACCGGTTTTGATTTCTACCTGATGGTCTTGCAAAATAACTTCAACGGACTGCTTTACGGCTCCTACTTGGGTGGCGCCATTGCTCAGGAACATGTAGACGGTGGCACTTCTCGCTTTGACAAAAATGGCGTGGTGTATCAATCTGTGTGCGGCGGTTGTGGCGGCCATTCCGACTTCCCAACTTCACAAGGCGCTTGGTCCAATGCCAACAACAGCAGCAATTGCAACAACTTGGTGTTCAAATTCGATTTTCAGCTCATTCCTACGGCTGAATTCAGCAGCTCCAATGTGCAAGGTTGTCAAGACCTCACTGTCGATTTTCAAAACACTTCCGCCCAATGGGATTCCTATCTCTGGGATTTCGGCAACGGCGATACCACAAGTGTTGTCTTTGACCCTACAGTGGTGTACACTACGCCTGGTCAGTACGACGTCTTTCTTTATGTCACGGATAGCGTTTGCCTCATTACCGACACCGCGCAAATTCAAATTTTGGTCCTAGATTCTATTTTGCTCAATCTTAATGACACCATCAATCTGTGTAGTAGTTCGCCTTATTTACTCAGCGCAAATACCCTTGGCACCGCCAATCAATTTATTTGGTCCCAACAAAATGACTTCAGTAGCCCCCTGAATCCTTTGCAAGATTCTACAATTCTCGTGAGCCAAGGCGGTTGGTATTTTTGCCAGGCTGGCAATGGTTTTTGTAGTGCGCAAGATTCTGTTTTCATTGCTTTTGATGTACCCCTCAGTGCAAGTTTTCAGCTCGTGGATACAATAGGGTGTGCGCCGCTGTCTCTTGTGATCAATAACAACTCAACCCTCACCAGTTCTTTTCTCTGGACTTTCGGAAATGGCCAATTGGACAGCACCAACTTTGAACCTACCATTGTCTATAGCCAACCAGGCACTTACACCATCAGCTTAATGGTAATAGATTCTATTTGTCAAGGTACTGACCAACAAAGCATCCAAATTACAGTTGGGCCAGCGCTTTCTGTTACGGTACCTGCAGCAATCTTTTTGTGTACTTCCATTGATACACTCTTAATACCAACTATTGTGGGTTCACCAACAAATATCGTTTGGTCGAGTTCAGCTCAATTTTTAGATACCCTCAATACCAATGGTCAAGCAGAACTTGGTTTGCTGGACCCACAAAACGCCTGGTATTACATTCAAATTTCAAATGCGTATTGTAGTGCAACGGATAGTGTTCAAGTGACGCTGGCAAGTGACGCATTTACCTTGACTGGCCCCAATTTAGTCTGTACGCAGGCACCCTTTACCTTGCAGCTTTCCGGTGCGGCCACTGCGCAAAGTATTCAATGGAGCCCGACTTCTGCCATTGTGGGCGCGAGTAATTTACCAAATGCCACGGCAAGCATCTCAACGAGTCAGTATATTTATGTCGAGGTACTGAGCGCTCAAAATTGCCTGCTGCAAGACTCCATTTTTGTCAATGTGTCGGCGCTCAACCCGTTGGCTGTGGTAGCCAGTGCAGACCCCACCATCATTTTGCCCAATGCGAGCTCCCAACTCACCGGTTTGCCTTCTGGCAATTTCACCTACACCTGGACGCCTACCTTGGGCTTGTCGAATCCAAGTATAGCCAATCCGCAAGCGACCATTGAACAAACAACGGTGTTCACCCTCAATGTCTCAGATGGCTTGTGTACGGGTTCAGATACCGTCTTGATCAAAGTTTTTGACAGTATTTGTGGGGCGCCATTTGTATTCATTCCGAATGCTTTTTCTCCCAACAAAGATGGTCAAAACGACAAGCTTTATGTGCGCGGCCCCTTCATCGAAAGTTTTATCTTTCGGGTCTATGACCGCTGGGGAGAGCTCGTTTGGGAAACCACCAATCTGAGCGAAGGCTGGGACGGCACTTTTAGGGGCAAACTCCTAGACCCCGACGTCTACGACTATTACCTCCAAGCAACTTGTGTTGGCGGTTTGGAGAACATCATCAAAGGAAACGTTACGCTCATTAGATAAATACCATGAAAAAAATCATTACCTCCAAATCTGAGAAATTTTTAGAAGCCTACCTCAATAACGCGAGCCCCACAGGTTTTGAAACTTCTGGCCAGCAAATGTGGCTAGACTACATCAAGCCTTTTACGCAAGAGTATTTCACCGACGCCTATGGTTCGGTTGCAGCGGTGATCAATCCAGGGCAGGCCTATAAAGTGGTGATTGAAGCACATGCCGACGAAATTTCTTGGTTTGTCCACTATATTACCAAAGACGGTTTCATCTACTTGCGTCGCAACGGTGGTTCAGACCACATGATCGCGCCATCCAAGCGCGTCAATATCCATACAGACAAAGGGCCCGTAAAAGCGGTCTTTGGTTGGCCAGCCATTCACATGCGCCAACAAAAAGAGGAGACACCAAGCATGAAAAACATCTTTCTAGATTGCGGTTGTGCTTCTAAGGAAGAGGTCGAAGCACTGGGTATTCATGTGGGTTGTGTCGCTACGTTTGAGGACGAGTTTATGGTCCTCAATAAAAATAAATATGTAGGTCGAGCACTTGACAATCGGGTAGGTGGCTTCATGATTGCCGAAGTAGCGCGCCTGCTTTTTGAGCAAAAGAAACAACTGCCTTTTAGTTTGTATATCGTCAATTCTGTTCAAGAAGAGATTGGCCTAAGAGGTGCCGAAATGATGGCGCATCGCATCAAGCCAGACCTTGCCATCGTTACCGATGTGTGTCACGACACCGCCACACCAATGGTCGATAAAATTGAAAACGGAGATCAACAAAGTGGCAAAGGCCCTGTGCTGACCTACGGCCCCGCGGTCCAAAATAATTTGCTGCGTTTCATTATTGACGCTGCAGAAGCCGAGAAAATTCCTTTCCAGCGCGCTGCGGTTTCGCGCTCTACGGGTACCGACACCGATGCTTTTGCATATTCAAACGAAGGCGTGACGTCTGCACTCATTTCTTTGCCCTACATGCACACCACCGTAGAAATGGTCCAAAAAGAAGATGTAGAAAACTGTATTCGCTTGATTTACGCTGCGCTTTTGCGCCTAGAAGACGGCCAAGATTTCAGAACCTTGAAGTAAGCATAGCTTTAGACGAGCAGATACGTACGCGTTTTTAGATCAACTTGATTTGCAAGTCGTCTATTTCGATGAGGTCTCCGCTAACGAGTTTGGCGCGCTTGCGCAGCTCCTGCTCTCCGTTGCGCAAGACATAACCTTCCTCCACAATCGCTTTGGCATGGCCTCCTGTTTCGGCAATGCCTAATGCCTTGAGCAAGCCAATAAGTTCAATATATGGGCCGTTGATTTGAAATTCCTGCATGCTTATTTTCCTTTGAGTTCCATGGCCTTGAGCGTGTTCATCATCAAGGAAGCAATAGTCATGGGGCCAACGCCACCTGGTACCGGCGTAATGAAGCTCGCTTTGGGCGCCACTTCTTCAAAGTGTACATCGCCAACGAGTCTCCAACCGCGTTCGCGGCTTGGGTCGTCTACGCGTGTGGTGCCAACATCGATGATCACAACGCCATCTTTGACCATATCGGCTGTCACAAAATTAGGGCGGCCAATGGCGGCAATAATGATGTCAGCTTCTTGGCAGATAGCTTTGAGGTTGCGCGTTTTGGAGTGCGCAAGTGTAACCGTGCAGTTGCCGGGGTTGCTATTGCGGCCGAGCATGATAGACAGTGGGGTGCCAACGATATTACTGCGCCCAATAATGACACAGCTTTTTCCTTCAGTTGGAATGTCGTTGCGGCGAATGAGTTCTAAAATTCCGGCGGGGGTAGCGGGTAAGAAACCCGGCAAATTGAGGATCATGTTGCCGATGTTGCGCGGATGAAAGCCGTCTACATCTTTTTTAGGGTCTATGGCCTGGGTGATTTTGAGTTCGTCGATGTGTTTTGGTAAAGGCAATTGCACAATAAACCCATCGATGCTGCGGTCTTGGTTGAGGCTTTCTACTTTTTCGAGTAGGATGTCTTCTGGAACCGTTTCGTCGTAGCGAATGAGCGTGCTCTCAAAACCAATGGCCTCGCATGCTTTTACTTTTGACGTGACATAAGACACCGATCCGCCGTCGTTGCCCACTAAAATAGCGGCAAGATGGGGTATTTTTTGGCCGGCTTGCTTGCGCAACTGCACTGCTGCTTGTAATTCTGCTTGAATTTGAGCTGCGGTGGCTCGTCCGTCTAGTAATTTCATGTTAAATTTTTTGCAAAGATACAAAGAAGCGCGGTGGCTGCAAATCCTGTATCTTTGTACAAATATCTCATCATGAAAAATTTGGTTTTTTTAATCGCCTTGCTTTTTGCAGGAAAATCAATTGCGCAATTGCAATACATGGGTTCTGAACTGGGGTTAGAGCCTTACATAGGGTTCTCTAATTTGGGTGGAGCAGTAGGCGGTGAGCTCAAATATGCCGCGCGGCTTTCCGAAAACTTATTGGTGGGGCCCTCGCTAAGAGTACAGCGCAATTGGTCTAATAATTTAGGTATGCAAAGCAACATGACCACCTGGGGCGGGGGTGTTTTTGCACATTATCGCTACCAAGAGCTCATTTTTGGCGGGGTAGAATTTCAGTACCTCAAAAGCCCGTTTAGTTTTGTCGATCCGCTCCAAGTTGTGAAGCCGTGGTCTCCTACACTCATGGTTGGCGGTGGTTTTTACCTCAAACTTACCGATAAAGTACGCCTGAACGCCGCGTTATTTTACGATGTCATTAACGCTGACAACAGCCCGTTTCGAAGCAGTTATGCTTTTAAAGTCAAAAATGAATTTGGTCAGGTGGTGCGCATTTTGCCCATCATTTACAGACTCACCTTTTTTATCCCCCTAGACGAAAAATAATGAAAATAGGCATCGTCCTTTACCCAACTTTCGGCGGAAGTGGCGTGGTTGCTACCGAACTCGGAAAAGCGCTGGCCGCTAAAGGCCACCAAGTCCATTTCATCACCTATTCTCAGCCGGTGCGCTTGGGTTCTTTTCGAGAAAATATTTTTTATCACGAAGTCTCGATTACCGATTACCCACTTTTCGATTTTCAGCCCTACGAAACGCAGCTCGCCAGTAAAATGGTCGATGTCGTCAAGTACGAGAAATTAGATATCCTCCATGTGCATTATGCCATTCCGCACGCCTCAGCTGCATTTATGGCCCAGCAAATCCTCAAAGCAGAAGGCATTTACATTCCTTTTGTAACCACTTTACACGGTACCGACATCACATTGGTCGGAAAAGACCCTTCCTTTGAGCCCGTTATTACTTTTTGTATCAATCATTCAGATGCCGTTACTGCTGTTTCTGAAAGCCTTAAGCAAGATACCTTAGCGCACTTCAAAGTAAGTAACGACATACAGGTCATTGCTAATTTTGTGCCGCCGAGCCCTCCGCAAGGTACAGAGCGCGCTTACATCAGAAGTAAATACGCCCAAGACAACCAACCTATCCTGTGTCATATTTCCAACTTCAGACCTGTCAAGCGTACCGAAGACGTCATCCGCATCTTTGCTCAAGTGCGCGCGCAAAAAGATTGCAAGCTCATTTTAGTAGGAGACGGCCCAGATCGTTATGCCTGTGAGCGCTTGTGCCGAGAGCTGCATTTGTGCCAAGACGTCATCTTTTTAGGAAAGGTCCGTGACACCGTTCACGTCTTAGAGATCGTCGATGTCTTTCTATTGCCATCCGAAACGGAGAGTTTTGGTTTGGCAGCGCTTGAAGCCATGGCGGTAGGTGTGCCAGTGGTTTCTTCCAATACGGGAGGCATTCCGGAGGTGAATATCCATGGTGTTTCTGGCTATCTCGCAGACGTTGGGCAAACCGATCAAATGGCAGCCTATGTGCTCGATATCCTTGATCCTGACAATTTACAAGCCATGAAAGCTGGCGCACTCCGGACCTCACAAAAATTCAATTTAGCGGAAATCTTGCCGCAATACGAAGAATTATACCGTAAATTAGTTCAAAAAAACGCATGAAAATCGGGGTTTTATTATCCGGAGCTGGCGTCTATGACGGTGCCGAAATCCATGAGGCAGTCCTGACGCTACTCGAAATCGAAAGTTTAGGCTATGAGGCCATTTGTATTGGCATCGATGCTCCTCAGCACCACGTGATTAATCACTTCAATGGCCAAGAACAAGCCCAAACGCGCAATATGCTCGAAGAAGCTGCACGCATCGCCCGCGGTCAAATTCGCGAAATCAGAACTGTGGTTCCGGCAGACCTCGATGCGCTCGTGATCCCTGGTGGCTTTGGCAGTGCCAAAAACTTTTCAAGTTGGGCTTTTGAAGGGCCAAATGGTCACATTCGCCCTGACGTCAAGTTGTTGCTCGTCAATATGTACAATGTTGGCAAACCCATTGTTGCATTGTGCGTGAGCCCAGTTTTACTTGCCTTAGCCTTCGAGGATATGCCCATTGGCCAGCAACTTACTATTGGCAGCACAAACGCACCCTCGCCTTACACTATTTCCGATTTTCAAGAAGGTCTGCAAGCCAAAGGCGCTCAAACGCCAGATTGCTCAATCCAAGAAATATGCGTCGATGTTCCCAACCGCATCATCACCGCCCCCTGCTACATGCTAGAGGCGAGTTTACCCGAGCTACAGCAAAATATTCGCCAAGCCATGGCGGCCCTCAAACAACTCCTTGAATCCTGAGCAAAACCATATAGACCGCTGGCTTGCAGCGCGCAAAATTCAGCGTGCGCAGCGCAATGAAACACAGTTGCTCGCCGGCTTGTCCAGAGGCTCTCGCGCCGCTTTAGGACAGGCTATTACTCTCATCGAAAGCAGCAAAGCCTCCGATCAACTTCTCGCCCAACAACTCTTGCGCGCCCTGCCTGCACCCACGCAAGTCGCCAAGCGCATTGGCATTACAGGTGTGCCGGGGGTGGGTAAAAGTACGTTCATAGAGAACTTCGGGCTCCAATTGGTAGCGCAGGGGCATAAAGTGGCAGTTTTGGCTATAGACCCTTCTTCTTCGCGCACAGGCGGCAGCATCCTCGGCGACAAAACCCGCATGGAGCGCCTTTCTCAAGAGCTCAACGTCTTTATTCGGCCAAGCGCCGCAGGCCGAACACTTGGCGGTGTTGCCAAAAATACCCGCGAGGCAATTGCACTCTGCGAAGCGGCTGGCTACGACATCATCTTAGTAGAAACGGTAGGCGTAGGGCAGTCAGAAACAATCGTGCACGGCATGGTCGATTTCTTTTTACTCCTGATGTTGGCCGGCGCCGGAGATGAGCTGCAAGGCATCAAGCGCGGCATCATGGAACTTGCCGATACCATTGTAATCAACAAGGCAGACGGTGCCAACGAAGCCGCAGCCAAAGCCGCACGCTCAGAATATGCAGGCGCGCTCCATGTTTTCAGTCAAAGACCAGACCAATGGCAACCCCGTGTACTCTGCACCTCTGGCCTAACTGGCTTGGGCCTTACCGAACTTTGGTCTCAAATAGAGGCCTATTTCGTGGACATGCAATCCAATGGAATGCTGCTGCAAAAAAGAAAAGAACAAGAATTGATCCTATTTGAGCAATTGCTGAGCGATTTTTTGCAGCAACGGTTCTTTGCTACTCCAGGCCAAAAAGAAAAAATTATCCAGCTGAAAGCTTCAATTGCTAGCGGAAACCTACTGGCCTACGAGGCTTGCACAGCATTGTTTGCATAATTTAAGATGTAATTCTTTAGTACTTTAGCAACTTGAAATTTGTCAATACTTCGTCGTTCTTAACAACGCGCAAGATATAAATAGCGGATCTTACTTCTGGAAGCACAATGGATGTTTCTAACTCGCTTTTATTTACACTACCCTCAACGACTTTTCGACCATTCAAATCATAGATTTCATAGGAGCATCCTAGCGCTTGTGCTTTGTTGTTGTGTGTCAAAATGAAAGCGCCGTTAGATGGGTTAGGAGCGATGCTGAAATTGATGGCAGGGCCATCTGGAGGTAGGGGCACTACTTTGAAAACAGCAGTAAAGGTCTGATTTGACAGTGTTACGTTGACTTCAAGACTATCAACTAAAGTATCGTTAATGCTACTATTGGGCAACCAATGAGAAAAGATATAGCCAGGCTTTGCAACTGGCTGCATTTGAATGGGCACGCCGTCAAAATAAGTTCCAGCCCACGGGTAGCTTGTTGGCTGAATTGTGTTGAGGTGGATCTCTCCAGCCATTTCAGGGTAGACTTCCAGATTGATCTGAACTTTTTTAGTTAAGTTGAATTGAGAGAGCAATTGATTGAAAACAAATGTTGAACGACACATTAATTGATCTTGGAAAATTTGATGGTTTTCTTCAAAAGTTGCCATCTGACCAGCAATGTTGTTGGGGTCGCCCCAGCGGGCAAACTGCTGCGGCATTTCGGGCAGCATCGATTCGTAAAACCCTTGTTCGGTGGCTAGTAATTTTTCTTGGCGGTAGCTGGTGTTCATTTGGTCTGCGAAGCGATTAATGAAATAGTTTCGGTAGGTCAGATTCTGAATGCTTTGTTTCCAGATATTGATGTATGGGTTGTCTTCGGATTGCCCCATCATGTAGGCGATGTGGTTATCGGTGCAGTTGGTCCAGCCGTTGGGTTGCATGGATAGCTCAAGGTCTATGAGCGCAAAGCGCCAACGCTTTTGGCAGGCATCTGAGCGGTAAATTTTGATGTTGTTGCCCGGCCAGTCTACGTTGCCCATCCAAGACTCCGCAACGATGTAATCGGTGTAGTGCTTGAGGTCAAAATATTGGTCGGCATCTTGCCAATAAGTTGGCGACGACGGGTCGAGGGCATTGAAGTTGCTGTAGTCTGACCAAAAATGATCTACGTCGCCTTCTACAGCACGCAAGATGAGATTGTACCAATAACTGAGAGAGAGCAGCTCGATAGAGTCGCGGGTGGCGTTATCATGTTGTTCGAAGAATTCCTGGTTGTATTTTTCACGAAGTTCGTAAAGCCCAAAATAAGCGCCGTTGATATAGACACTGACTGGCCGATAACTAGAATAGTAATTGGATGAACCTTCGCTCATCATCCGCACCTGACATGCGTCTTTGTAAGGCAAATTGAGGTATTGATTGGAGCCATTGCGCAAATAGATATCGCTATATAACGTTCTGTTTGGTCTGTCTGGTAATAACGGAAAGGAAATCGGTTTATCGCCAAATGCACCGTGCGTAAAGCTCAAACGGAAGGAATGCTGCGGATGAGAACGACTGCCGCCGGCTCCGCCATCCATTCTGAGTGCTGTTTTGGTTTGATGCAATATTGGGTGGGTTTGCCCGGTATCTAAAAGCACCGCATAAGCGGGCTTGACCCAGTCGGACCACCAGTTGTCAAAAATACCGGTAGCACCAAAAAGGTTTTCGTTGGGCGTATTGACCAATAGAATGGGCGTAGTGTGCGAGACCCCAAAAAGATAGGTGGCAACGGCTTGCTCACTAGGTAATAAGGTATTATTATTCAAAGGAAAGACTTTTGCGCGCAAAACTTGGTTGCTACTAACTGATATTGGGCCAACATAAGTGGCAGAATTGAAAGTGGGGTCTTGGCCGTTAATGGTATAAACAAGCTTGCCAACAGTATTTGGAATATTCGTTGAGATTTGCAGACTTTGCATTCCATTGTAAATCCCGCTTGCCAAACTAATTTGGGGGCGGGGTAGTGTATCTGAAAATAATTGACTGCCATTGTTGCTAGCACCAGGGCTAGGATTGATCCAAGTGAGATTTGAACTTCCGTTTGGAAAGCGACCAATCGAAACATCTATCTGAGGGCTGCTAATTTCTAATTGGTCCTGAAGTTGATTGCTTGCGTTAAAGAGGTAGACAGACTCACCAGTACCACTTAATTTAAAATTGGTATGGAATTGCTGACCTTGAAGCGGTATAAAACTCGCGTCTAGCGAAGTGAGTGTGGTATGGTTGAGCGCGATGTCAATGTAGTCGTAAAATTCTCCGTTGGTACTGGCTACTTGAAAAGCAAGAGAGGATATCGGGCCCGCATTCAATCCGGCTGCTTGCAATTCACTTGCCAGGATTAAAAACTGATGTCGTGCGCCCCAGTACCAATTGCCATATGGAGCTGGATAGTCTGTGGTGTTATTTGTAATGGTTCCATTGCCGATTACCGCATTATTGAGTTTTAAATTTGGTCTTTGGCTATACGTTTGTCCTAAATTATTGCTGCAGGCAGCTGGTGAACCGTCTATAAAACTCCCAACACTAGAAACAAATGGTGTGGCACTTTGATAAAATACTGAATTTTCGGTGTAGCCTGTACTGTTATATGAACAGACATTAATGATGATATTTGAGCTGCCGTCCCAAATGAAATTTTGTACAAATGGATGGGTGTTCCAGCCAATAGTTGGATTGAAATTCGCAGTATTATTCGTTGAGATAAACGGGAAGCTTGCATAACGGTCTTTGCCACTGCAAAAGACACGTAAAAAAGATTGAGCCGTTAAATTGACATTTGGAAAAACCCATGCATCGATGCCATTCAGCTGGTCGGATAGTTTCCAATTTGCAAGATTGACTGGGCTGGAGCTATTATTGTAAAGTTCTATCCAGTCGGGGGCATCGCCATTTTCATCTAGTTCGACAAATGCATTTTTGTTGCAACCCTCGTTGAGCAATACCTGCGCATGAAACGAACCCAGATAGCTTAAAATGATTATAATTTGAAAAAATCTCACAAGCGAAATTACAAAAAATAAATCCTTGAAATTCCGAGGTTTTCAAATCAATAAAAAACACTCCTATACATAGACGAACTGAATGTACTTAAGCCAAATTCCATCTTCACTTTAGGTTTCGAAAAATAGAAACCTTTGGTAATCCGATCGGATTAAAAGTTTTTAAGGATGATTTTGTTGCGCAATAATTTGATTTCGCCCTTTGTCTCAAGTTGCTTGAGTAGTCTTGAAATGACTACTCTTGAAGAATGTAGGTCGTCGGCTACTTGTTGGTGTGTATGGTTGATTTCTACACTACCGAGAATTTTAGCCTGGTCAGAAAGGTATTTGAGTAAGCGCTGGTCAAGGTTCATAAAGGCGATGGCATCGATGGAATCCATCAGTTCTAGCATGCGCGTGTGGTAGCTGTCTAAAATGAATTGGCGCCAAGATTTATAGTGGTCTAGCCAGCGCTCCATGAATTCTGAAGGGAACATCAAGAGCAAGGAGGGCTCCATGGAGGTGGCCTTAATTTGCGAGTCAATTTTTCGGGTACAACACTGCAAAGACATCGCGCAGGTATCTCCGCCTTCCATATAATAAAGCAGCAATTCGTTTCCGTTTTCGTTTTCTCGAGAAATTTTAATGGAGCCTTCAATGACGATCGGAATCATTTGCAACTGATCGCCCACATGGACCACCACCTCGTCAGTTGCGGTTTCTCGAATTTTGGCTACTTCAGCCATTTCTTCCAACAAGGACGCTTCTAGCATATAGCCCAAATGAGCCTGCAGCATTTCAAGTTTACTTTCTGCCCTTAGCATCTTTGTTGTACTTGATAAACATATTAGCCCAAATGATTTTAGAAAGGGCAAATAAATAAGGGGAAAGTACAATGGTGAAAAAGACAACCAGACCAATCTGACTCCAGGCACTGAGCCAAGGAAACCAAAGGTTGCAAGAAGTCCAGATTGTCACAAATAAAGCGACTCCTAAGGCGTAAGAGACATACATAGCGCCATAATAAAAACCAGGCTCACGCTCGTATTTCAAATGACATACATCGCATTCCGTCTTGACATCGCCCAAATATTTAAAATCATAAGGGTGAGAAACCAAGAATTGACCTTCGTTGCATTGCGGACATTTCATCTTGGCAATGCTATACATTTTTGTTCCTTTTCCAAATATCATAAACCAAAGTTACATGCTTTATCAGTGTAATTACGTAACCTATGTTACCAATGTCAGCAAAACTGACAAAAAGACATTTGGAAAGGCGTGAAATAGATCAAAATGTCATAAAAGACCAGCTTTTTTCTGCTGGCACAATACTTGACAAAACTTAGTATCAAAAATTAAAAAATAAAATGGGAAAAATAATCGGAATCGACCTCGGAACAACCAACTCTTGTGTTTCGGTCATGGAAGGCAATGAACCAGTTGTCATTGCCAACGCAGAAGGTAAGCGCACCACACCTTCAGTTGTTGCTTTTGTAGAGGGCGGAGAACGCAAAGTAGGTGACCCAGCTAAAAGACAAGCTATCACCAACCCAACCAAAACCATCTCTTCTATCAAACGCTTTATGGGCTCTAGCTTCGACGAATCTTCGAAAGAAGTGTCGCGCATGCCTTATCAAGTAGTCAAAGGCGATAACAACACGCCGCGCGTCAAAATAGACGACAGAATGTATTCTCCGCAAGAGATCTCTGCCATGATCCTTCAAAAAATGAAGAAAACAGCAGAAGACTACCTCGGGCAAGAAGTCACAGAAGCAGTTGTTACCGTACCAGCATACTTCAACGATGCACAGCGCCAAGCTACCAAAGAAGCAG